>JAXIPI010000192.1:0-3252 GCA_045403015.1 Gaiellaceae bacterium
CGTCGGCACACGCAGGTCGGCGTCCTCGTGGATCCACTTGGAGTCGTCGGGCGCGAGCACATGGGTCTCGATCCCGAGCGCCGGCAGGTACTGCGCGAACTTGAGCGGCCGCTGGACGCCGCCGCCGCCGGCGGGCGGGAAGTAGAGCGAGACGAGCAACAGCTTCATGCCCGGCGATGGTACTGACCTCGGTTAGGGGAGCACGTACAGGGTGTAGCGCCCGTCGCGGTAGACACTGTCCGCCTGCGGGATCACGTCGAACCGCTTCCGGTCGAGCACCAGCCACTGCGCTCCGGCACGGCGCGGAATGGCTGCGTCGCCGGTGCGGAAGAAGCGGATGTTCTCTGCCCGACGCTCGTACGGCCGGTTCTCCTCCGTGTCCGCGACGTGGCTCGGCGGCGCGGCGGCGATGTAGACGGGCGCCTCGGCGGCGATCCGGTAGCTGGTCTCGAGATCGGAGTACACGACGGCGCCTTTCGGCACCTGCTCGCGCAGCGCCTCGACGAGGCCCGGCGTGAGCGGACTCGCAAGCCGCGCCCCCGATGGGCTCCAGTTCGCCACGGCGTGCACGGCCACGGGCAGCACAAAGAGGCCCGCCGCGAGGCCCACGACGGCACCGGGCAGCTCGATCGCGGGACGCCGCCACAGGCCGAGCACGAGTGCGACGACGCCGCCCACAACCGCGATCCAGGTCACGAGGGCCGGCCCGCCCTCGTGCAGCCTGTAGTCGAACTCGCCCGGATAGGCGAGCTGGAGCACGATCCCGGCCCCAAGGGCCAGAGGGAGGACCAATCCCCTTAGCAGCGCAGCGAGCACGACAAAGCCGCCCGCGAAGGCGAAGGAGAGCGGCCAGAACCCGGCCGCTCGGCGCGACTGCGAGATCGAGACGAGATCGGAGAAGAGGACAAAGAGCGGCGAGATGAGCATCACCGCGGCGACTGCGAGGAAGCCGCCGAGGACGTACGCGGCCCAGCGCCGGCGGAGCGCGAGCCCGGCAAGCGGGACGAAGAGGAGCGAGACGACCGCGATCGAGCCGGCCCGGCCGAAGACCTCGGGCGCGAGCCGGTAGCTCGTGTCCGAGAAGACGTCGAGCTGGCCCGCGTACTGGGTAAACGCCCGCTGCAGCTCGTCCTTCCCCGGTGCGTGCGAGGCGGTGTCGCGAACGACCGGGAGCAGCCACGCGAAGAAGGCGGCCGCCGGGACGACGAGCGCGGCGAACGCGACGGCGATCCGCCTGGACTCCTCACGCGCCACCAGCGAGCGGACGACGAGGAAGCCCGCAAAGGGCAGCCAGAGGAAGATCGCGTAGGTCGGGTGAACGACCGCCAGGACGAAGCCGGCGGCGGCGACCGACGCCAGCACGCGCCGGTTCGGCCGCTCGACATAGGTGAGCGCAAGTGCGAGCGCGGCCGGGACGAGCAGCTGCCGCGAAGCCGTCGCGGGCAGGTCGAGCGCCGTGTACGCGCCGCCGTGAGCGGGTGCGAGCGCCGTCACGCCGACCTGGGCGCACACGACCGCAACCGCCGGCCCGACACGCCGGAAGAGCGCGTAACCAACCTCGTAGGCGACGAGGAGGGCGAGTGGCGCGAGGACGGATGCCTCGTGCAGGACGACCTCGGACGGGTCGAGGAACGCGACGCGCGCGACGAGTGCAAGAAAGCCGTGCCAGAGCGGGAAGGCATAGCCCGGGTGGAGGCCGCCGTCGGCGAACTCGTCGACCGCCTCGAGCGAGAGCGAGTCGAACGCCTCCAACTTGCGAACGCGCGCCAGGTGGAAGAGACCGTCGCCACCGATCTCACCGGCGACGTGCCAGAGCAGCACACCGAGCAGCACGCCGGCTCCGAGCACCCACCACCGCCCGGGAATCCGCTCCGGTCTCGGCGCGCGCCGGACAAATGGGAGCGCGACAAATCCGGCGCCGAGCAGTAGGACGAGCGTCAGGGTGAGCGATGCGCCGACGGCAAAGGTCACGGCCAGCGCGGCGAACAGCAGGGCGAGAGACCAGGCGAGGACGACCGCGGCGCCCCGTAGCCCGAGAGCCCGTGCGACGACGGCTCCCGGCCACAAGAGGATGCCGGTCGCGAGCGCGAGCCGCACCAGCGTCATCGCTCGAGCAGCTCCGGCACGTGTCCCGACGCGAGCCACTGGGCCGCATCTCGGTACATCCGCCCACGCTCGTCGCGGAAGAGGCGCGCGCGCAGACGCAGCGACCACTCGAGCAGACGCCGCGCCCGCTCGGCGTAGCGAACCCCGCGGTGCTTCGCGAGAAATCGGAGATGGCCGCGGACGTTCTCACGGAACATCCGCCCTCCGTGCGACGCACCGCCGACGTGCACGCACTCGGCGCCGGGAAAGAAAAGGACCTTCCAGCCGGCCTCCTCGAAGCGGTAGCACCAGTCCGTCTCCTCGCTGAAGAGGAAGAACGACTCGTCGAGGGGACCGACCTGCTCGACGGCCTCGCGCCGCACGAGCATGCAGGCGCCCATGACGACCTCGACCTCGCGCACGTCGTCGTGATCGAAGTCACCAGCGTAGAACGCGTTCAGCGCAGAAGAGCCCGGTGCGAGCTTGCGCAGGAAGAAGTACTCGGTCGCGAGCCGCCACACGGTCGGGTAGCCGCGAACCGAGCGCTGCAAGGTCCCGTCCGGATTGAGGAGACGCGGGCCGACGACGGCAGCGCGCGGCCGCGTGTCGGCGAAGTCACACAGGCGATCGAGCGCGCCTTCGAGGAGCCACGCGTCCGCGTTGAGGAGCAATGCGTACGTGCTCGACGTCTCGCGTACACCGATGTTCCAGCCCGCGCCGAGTCCGCGATTCTCGGCCTCGACGATCGTTACCTCCGGATAGCGCTCACGGACGAATGCGACGGTGCCGTCGCGCGACCCGTTGTCGACGACAACCGTCTCCACGCCGTGCAGCGAGTCGAGGCACTGCTCGATCCACGGCAACGCGTCGAACGTCACCACAACGGCCGCGACGCGCGACGAATCAGCCATGTCCAACCTTCGGCCTCACGCCACGCCGAAGTCCCCCGCGGAACATGATCACTGCACCCGGAAAGGCGAGCAACAGCGTGATCAGAAAGTAGAGAAAGCCGGCCGCGAAGGCCTGGTTCGCGCCGACATCGACGCTTCCGAGGAAGCTGACGAAGAACGCCTCGCGCACGGCGAACCCGTTCAGCGTGAACGGCACCAGCATGACGAGGAAGAGCAGCGGCCCCATCACGAAGTAGACCCGCGGCGAGAGGTCGAC
>JAXIPI010000458.1:0-6717 GCA_045403015.1 Gaiellaceae bacterium
CTGGGATATACCATGGCGGCGGCGATCGCCAACGAGTTCTCCGAAGCCGTGGGCGACATGCACCTCTCCGCCCTCGCCTACGTCGCGTTCCTGCTCTTCGTGGTGACGGTGCTGGTCAACGCCGGCGCCCGGCTCCTCATCTGGCGCGTCGCCCGCGGCTCGGGCGTCGGGAGCAAGGCGTTGTGAACCGGCGCGTGCTCCGGCGGCTGGTGAGCAACGCGATGGTCGGCCTCATGGTCTTCGCCGTCGTGGTGGCGTTGTTGCCCCTCTTCTTCATCCTCTTCGACCTGATCGTGAAGGGCGCCGGGAGCCTCTCGGTGGACTTCTTCACCAGGATGCCCGCCCCCGCCGGCGAGAGCGGCGGCGGTGTGGCCCATGCGATCGTCGGGACCCTGATCATCGTGGGCACCGCGAGTCTCATCGGCCTGCCGATCGGCATCGCGGCGGGGATCTACTGCGCGGAATACCCCGGCAGCCGCCTCACCTGGGTCACCCGGTTCGTGGCCGACGTGATGAACGGGACGCCGTCCATCGTGGTCGGCGTCTTCGCCTGGGCCTGGATCGTGGCGACGCAGAAGCACTTCTCGGCGCTGGCGGGAAGCGCGGCGCTGGCCATGCTGATGATCCCCATGGTGCTCCGAACCACCGAGGAGATGATCAAGCTGGTGCCCAACTCGCTGCGCGAAGCGGCGCTGGCGCTCGGCTACCCGCGCTGGAGAACCAGTCTCGCCATCGTGGTGCGCACCACGCTGCCCGGGATCGTGACCGGGAGCCTCCTGGCCGTCGCCCGGATCGCCGGCGAGACCGCGCCGCTCCTCTTCACTTCGTCGATCACGGCGAATGCGATCAGCACGGATGTCCGTCAGGCGCTCCCGACCTTGCCGGTGGCCATCTTCCAGTACTCCGAATCGGCCGACCCGGGAGAGCAGGCGCTCGCCTGGACCGCCGCGCTCATCCTGATCACGTTCGTCCTGATCGCGAGCGTGCTAGCGCGCGCGCTCTCACTCCGCTCGCGCAAGAAGATCACGGGCGAAGCCTGACTCCGTTCACCGCCTCTTCACCGCCGCCGGGCCCTAAACTCGGTAGATGGCGATCCGCGAGACGCTCGAGCGCGAGGTGAAGCTCCGAGCCGGGGAGGAGTTCCACCTCCCCGAGCTCGGCGGCGAGGCGATCGAGCCCCGGGTCTTCGTCTCCACGTACCACGACACAGCCGACCACCGCCTCGCGCGTCGCGGCGTCACGCTGCGGCACCGGGTCGAGCACGGGAAGGGCCTCTGGCAGCTGAAGCTGCCGCAGGGCAACGCGCGGCTCGAGCTCGACGCCGCGGGCGGGCCTTCGTCGCCGCCGGACGACATGCTGGAGCTGCTCGTCGCTCACCTTCGCGGCGCCGCGCTGTTGCCGATTGCACGCCTCCGCACCCGCCGCGAGGGCGTACGGGCCGACGGCGCTGAGGTCGTCCACGACACCGTGGCCGTCCTCGATCACCAGCGCGTGACCCGCAGCTTCGAGGAGCTCGAGGTCGAGCTGCTCGACGGCGACGAGAAGACGTTGCGACGGATCGAGAAGGAGCTTCGCCGTGCCGGCGCAGCGGACGGCGAGAGCCGGCCGAAGGTGTTCCAGGCACTCGACCTCGACTTCCAGGCCGAGCCTGTCGATGGGCCGGACGACGCATCGAGCGCGGCGAGGCTGCGCGCCCGCATTCGCGAGCAGGCCGAGCGCGTGCTCGCCCACGACCCGGGTACGAGGCTCGGCACCGACTCGGAGGAGCTGCATCAGATGCGAGTCGCGACCCGGCGGCTGCGGGCTTTCCTCCGGGCCGGGAGCGAGTTGCTCGACCCAGGGTGGGCCGAGCCCGTGCGCGACGAGCTGAAGTGGCTGGGCGGGGCCCTAGGCCCGGTGCGTGACCTCGACGTGCTGGTCGAGCACCTCGCGGCGGGGGTGGAGACTCTCGGCGACGACCGCGTTGAGGGCCGCAAGCTCGTCCGCACCCTCGAGCGCAGCAGGCGCACGGCCCGGCGCAAGCTCATCGACGCGCTCGACAGCGACCGGTACTTCGCTCTCCTGGACCTGCTCGAGCAGCCGATCGCGACGATCGCCGACGCACCCACGCTGGAGGAGATCCACGCCATGGAGCACAAGCGACTGCGGAAGGCCGTCCAAACGCTCGACGACGCGTCGTCGGACGCGGAGTTGCACGCGGTACGGATCCACGTGAAGCGCGCCCGCTACGCGGCCGAGCTCGCCGGAGCCGGCGCCTATGTCAAGGCGGCAAAGGTGCTGCAGGACGTGCTCGGCGACTACCAAGACGCGGTGGTCGCGACCGAGCGGCTGCGTAACCTCGCCCACCGAATGCCCGACACGGCCATCGCTGGCGGCAGGCTGGTCGAGCGCGAGCGAGTGCGAGCCCTCCGCGGGCGCGACGAGTGGCGGTCGGCATGGAAGAAGCTCGCCAAGACGGCGTAATCCGCGCGGCGGGCGGCGTTGTCGTGCGTGACGGCCGGCTCCTGCTCGTCCATCGCCCGAAGTACGACGACTGGACGTTCCCGAAGGGAAAGTGCGAGACGGGAGAGAGCGACGAGGCGTGCGCCTTACGCGAGGTCGATGAAGAAACTGGCTTGCGCTGTCAGCTCGGCACGGAGCTGCCGTCGACGTACTACACGGACTCGCGAGGCCGTCCGAAGCAGGTTCGCTGGTGGCGCATGGAGCCCGGCGCGGGCGAGTTCACGCCGACGGACGAAGTGGATGAGATTCGTTGGCTGACCCCCGAAGAGGCCGCAGACCTGCTCTCCTACGGTCGGGACCAGGCACTGCTCGACGCCATCGCCGAGTGACACGCCTGCTCGATCCGGAGGGAGCACACCTCGCGGCGCTTCGCCGGCTCGTGGACTTTGACGGCCAGGCGGTGTTGGAGGTGGGCTGCGGCGACGGCAGGCTGACGCACGGCATCGCCGCCGAGGCTGCCTCCGTGTTGGCCTTCGACCCCGACGCTGCATCCATCGCCGAAGCCCGGACTTCTCTTCCCTCCGAGCTCGCAGATCGGGTTGCGTTCCAGGTGGCCTCGGCGGAGGAGATCGAGATCGAGCGGGGGTCGATCGACATCGTCGTCTTCTCCTGGTCGCTCTGATGCGTGCCTCCGGAGGGCGTCGTGAGCGCCTTGAGCCAGATGATCGATGCGGCCGCACCGGGAGGGTTGATACTCGACCTGCAGGTGATCCGTCCCGATCCATTCGTTGAGCTGGACGGGGAGGTGGTCGCGAGAGTCGATGGGGAGCCGCTGTTTGCGTGGGCGGACGCGGCGACCGCCGCGGTCGAGGCGCGAATCGCAGCCGGCGATCTGGTCGAGGAGGCCGTCGACGACCACGACGTGCGCAAGCACTACTCCGACGGCGCCGATCTGGTCGAGGACGTCGGCTCGTCCAAGCGGCGGTTCCCTGACGAAGTCATCCCGGTCCTCGCGGCAATCGAGCAGCCGCTCGTCGTCCGCGAGCGTTGCCGACTCCGTCGCCTGCGCGTCTGTTGACACCGATTACGATCAGCTCGAGGACCTATGCATTGCTGCGCGACAAAGGGTTGCGATGAGTTCTTCACCGAGCGTGTCGCCCGGCGGGATGCAACCCGCTACCGGCGCTCGGGTATCGACGGCAACGCGCGCCGCGTCGTCGACTTCGTCCGCCGACACGGCATCGAGGGGAGCACTGTGCTGGAGGTCGGAGGAGGAGTCGGCGCGATCCAGCTCGAGCTGCTGCGGGCGGGGGCGTCGCGTACCGAGAACGTCGAGCTTTCGCCTGCGTACGAGCCGTATGCCGCCGAGCTGCTTCACGAGGCCGGATTCGGAACACGGGCCGAGCGACGCCTGTTGGACTTCGCGAGCCAGGGGGATGAGGTCGAACCTGCCGACGTCGTCGTCCTCCACAAGGTCGTTTGTTGCTACCCGGATTACGAGGCGTTGGTCGGAGCCGCTGCCGTGCACGCCACGCGTCAGCTCCTACTCACCTTCCCGCGCGAGACGTGGTGGACGCGGCTCGGAATCGCGTCCGTGAACCTGATCGAGCGACTTCGCCGTCGGACGTTCCGGGTCTACGTGCACCCTCCAGCTGCGATGATCGCCGTCGCGCAGTCGCACGGGCTCGAACCGACCGCACGCCATCGAGGGCGCCTCTGGGAGTTCTGCGGCCTCGAGCGAACGCCAGCGACGAACCGGGTGCTTTCATGACGGGCTCCTCTCTGGCTTGTATGCCTTCACCGTTGTGCCGCGGGCTCCGAACTTCTCGGCCTTACGGCGGGTGTCCTCGAAGGTCGAGCGGGCGTAGGTATCGACGAGATCTCCTGTCTCGATCTGTTCGAAGCCGTGGCGCTCGAGGAGGCTGGCGTACTCTGCTTCCAGCAGAGCTCCGGCGATTCAGCCAGTCCAGAGGTCGATGTTCCGACGGCCTTCTTCGCTGACCGGCCGCTGGATCGTGACGTCCGCGATTTGCAATCGCCCGCCGGGCCGCAGGACGCGATAGAGCTCCGCAAAGACGGCGTCCTTGTCGGGAATGAGGTCGATGACGCCATTCGAGGTGATGACGTCGAAGCTCGCGTCGGGAAACGGCAGCCGTTCGGCCTCGCCCTCGAGGAACTCGACGTTCGACGCGCCCATCGCTTTGGCGCTGGCTCGCGCTGTGGCGACCATCTCCGGAGTCATGTCGATGCCCACAACGCGGCCCGTGGGTCCGATCATCTGGGCCGCGACGAGCGAGTCAGTACCGGCGCCGGAGCCGAGGTCCAGCACCTGCTCACCGCGTTTCAGCGGGCCAAGTGAGAAGGGGTTCGCAACGCCGGCAAACGATCCGGCGGACGCTTCCGGTACCCGATCCAGTAGGTCTGAGGGGTAGCCGAGGTCGAGCGCCCAGGCTCTTCCGGTGGGGAAGATGAACTCGGTGTCTTGCTCGGTCGAGACCTGGGCGTAGGTCTTCTTGATCTCGCATTTCAGGACCTCGACGTCGATGTCGGGTTGGATCGCCATTGTCGATCGACGCTACCGCCTTGGGAGGTTCCCGCCTAGATGCGGCTGGCGATGCGAGTCATCGGTCCGATCGATGACTGGCGCCCCCACCTGGTCGAGGCAACCCACAGCCCACTCGTGGCCGTCAGAGCGGCGACGACGGCAATCGCGACCGCGAAGCCGAGAGCGTCGGCCACGACGCCGCTGAGCAAGGCGCCGGCGACGAAACCGAAGTCACGCCAGAAGCGGTACACGCCGACGGCTGGGGCCCGCTCGATCGGCTGGACGTTGTCGGAGACGGCAGCGATCAGCGTGGGGTAGACGAGAGCCGTGCCGGCGCCGAGTAGGATCGCGGCGAAGAGTGACGGCACGAAGTCGCCGCCGCCCGCGACCAAGAGCGCGAGCGCGCCTGCCTGGACGAGCATTCCACTGACGATAAGCGGCTTGCGGCCGGTGTGATCGGAGAGCCAGCCGGTCAGCAGTTGTCCGGCGCCCCAGACGGCGGGATAGACCGCGGCGACCGCTCCGACCTCGGTGACGCTGGCGCCGTTCGCGGCGAGGTAAAGCGGGACAAGCCCCCAGGCCAGCGCGTCGTTGAGGTTGTTGACGAGACCCGCCTGCGAGCAGGCGCGGAGCACGGGGTGGGAGAACGTGCCGAGTAGGAACGCGTCTCTGAGCGTGCGCCGCCCGCCGTCGCCGGATCCGTGTGCACGCTGCTCGAGCGCGACGTGGGATGCAGTGTCGTGCACGAACAGCGCTGAGACCAACAGACCAACTGTCGCAACGATCAGCGCGGCGACCCAGACGACGGTCCGTGGCGCGAAGCTTGCCGCGAGCGCCCCGGTTGCAAACGCTGCGAGGGCGACGCCGAGATAGCCGGCTGCCTCGTTTAACCCGAGCGCAAGGCCCCGACGTCGCGGCCCGGCGAGGTCGATCTTCATCACCACCGTCATCGACCAGGCGAGCCCCTGGCTGGCACCCAGAAAGACGTTCGCGGCGACGATGAAACCCCAGTTCGGCGCGATCGCGATCAGGAGCGGCACGGGCAACGCGAGCAACCAGCCGATGACCAGCAGTCGCTTGCGGCCGACCCGGTCTGCGAGCCCGCCGGCGACGAGGTTCGAGAGCGCCTTGGCGATCCCGAAGGCAACGACGAAGGAGAGGATCGCCGCACGCGAGTCGAGGTGGAAGTCTTGCTTGCCAACGAGTGGCAAGACGCTGCGTTCCAGTCCGACCATTGCACCGACGAACGCGTTCAGCGCAACGAGCAGGCCGAACTGGCGCGCGTTTGCGCGCAGCCCCAGACGCGGGAAGCTCATGCCTGGACTGCGATGCGGCGGGCGCGGTTGGCGGCGACGATCTCCGCCTGACCTGCGGGCGCGGGCGGCACGTCGACGAGCAGTGCCCGCGCGAAGCTATCGGCGTCGGTGTGCGCCAGCGCATGATTGTGGGTGCGCTCGAATCCGATCGAGGAGAACGGGTTGCTGGAGAGGGCGCGCCCGCAAACCGAGCCGCCGAAGTGGCTCGGATAGACGAGGACGCCGTCCGGGAGGTCGAGCAGCCGGCCGATCGACGCATGCAGCAGACGGGCGAGCGCCTCCGGCTTGCCGGCAGCATGCAGGTCGGGGCGGCCAACATCTCCGACGAGCAGCGAATCGCCGGTGACCACCAGCCAGGGCTCCTCGTCGCCGCGGCGCCGCTCGGCCACGACGTAGGCGTGATGAGCCGGCGCG
>JAXIPI010000248.1:0-2646 GCA_045403015.1 Gaiellaceae bacterium
CTGAGCGCAAGGAGGAGGGCGCCGAGGGCCTCCTCGACCGCGTCAGGCCGCACCGCGGAGAATCGAACGGCTCCGAACGCGAGGAGTAGTAGCTTAGGAGGGTTTGGCGAAATATCGGCTGAGCCGCCCGGCCGCGCTGCTCGCCCCGAGGCCGCGTCCTCAGTCGCGCCGTAGCAACCGCTATCGGCGCTCCCTGCGTCCTTGCCTCGGAACGAGCATCGCACCCCGGCGACGAGCGACGTTCCGCCAAACCCTCCTAGAGGAGCGTTCGACGGACGGCCACGCGCCACTCCGCCAGCAGCCGCTCGGCCTCTTCGGCCGCGAGTGACGGCTCGTAGCGCGTAGCCGCGGGCCGGACTTGATCGAGAGAATCGAGCCCCGGCCACGTCCCGACCGCGAGCCCGGCGAGGGCTGCGGCGCCGAGCGCGGTCGCCTCCCGTTCGGCGGCCACCTCGACCGGGACACGCGCGAGGTCGGCCTGAAGCTGCATCAGGAAGGCGTTTGCCGCGGCGCCGCCGTCGGCGCGCAGGACGTCCAACTCGATCTCCATCGCCTGGAGCACATCGCACGTCTGGAAGGCGATTCCCTCGAGCGCCGCGCGGACGAGGTGCTCGCGTCTCGTCCCGCCCGTCAGCCCCGTGATCAGCCCGCGCGCGTCCGGTGCCCAGTGCGGCGCGCCCAGGCCTGCGAGCGCCGGCACGAAGTACACGCCCTCGTTGCCGTCGAGCGAACGCGCGAGCGCTTCGGTCTCGGCGGCGCTCTCGATCAGCCCGAGTCCGTCGCGGAGCCACTGGATCGCTGCGCCCGCGACGAACACGGCGCCCTCGAGCGCGTAGACGGGATCGTGGTCGCCGAGCTGCCAGGCGACGGTGCGCAGCACGCCCGCCGGCGGCGTCGCAGGCACAGAGCCCGCGTTCACGAGCACGAACGCACCGGTGCCGTAGGTCGCCTTCGCCTGGCCGGGGGTGAAACACCGCTGGCCGAAGAGCGCCGCCTGCTGGTCGCCTGCAATGCCGGCGACGGGGATGCGCGCGCCGAGCAGCTCCCCCTCGCCCACGACTCCGCTGGAGGGGACGAGCCGGGGCAGCACGGAGCGCGGCACCGAGAAGAGATCGAGCAACTCGTCGTCCCACTCGAGCGCCGTGATGTCGAGGAGCATGGTGCGCGAGGCGTTCGAGACGTCGGTGGCGTGCTCGCCGCAGAGCTTCCAGACGAGCCACGCGTCGATCGTGCCGAACGCGAGGTCGCCCGCGGCGCCTACGTTCGCGAGCAGCCACTCGAGCTTGGTCGCCGAGAAGTACGGATCGGGGATCAGGCCGGTGCGCTCGCGGATCAGCTCAACGGGGAGCTCGGCGCAACGCGCAGCGGTCCGCCGGTCTTGCCAGACGATCGCGCGCCCGATCGGCGCGCCGCTTTGCTTGTCCCAGACGACCGTCGTCTCGCGCTGGTTGGTGATCCCGATCGCAGCCAGTTCGCCGGCGGCGATGTTCGCCTCGGCCAGGGCGTCGGCGGACGCATCGAGCACCGTCTGCCAGATCTCGTTCGCGTCGTGCTCCACGAGCCCGGGCGCCGGGAAGTGCTGGCGGATCTCCCGGTACCCGCGTCCGAGCGTCCGCAGCGACTCGTCCAGGACGAGGCACGTTGTCCCGGTTGTGCCCTGGTCGATTGCGAGAAGCACAGGCGACCCTAACCTGCGCTCGGGGTTGCGCGTCCTCCTCGAGGACGATCTCTGCGTCGTTAGAGCGGACGATGCCGTTCCAACGCCGGTCGAGTACCGTTTTCAACGTGACCCGGCGACCCCTGGCGTGGGCGAAGGAATACGCGTTCGAAGCCGTTGCCCTCGTGGGCGTCGTCATCACCCAGATCGACATCTGGACGAATGTCGACGACAACCAGACGCGCCTGGCCGCGATTGCCCTCGTCACTGCCGGAGCGCTCCTCTTCCGCCGCCGCGCACCGTTCGTCGCGCCGCTCGTCGTCGCTGCGGGCGCCCTTGTCTTCACGCTGGTCGACCCCAGCGCCGCCTACGACACGGACACGATGGTCCTGCCACTCCTGCTCTCCGCCTGGGCGGCCGGCTCCTTGCTCGACTGGCCCCTGGCGGTCACTGCGCTCGGAGCGATCCTCGCGGCCGGATGGACGGTCTTCATCCGGGCGCCGGGCGTTGCGTGGACGGAGTTGATCTGGCTCAGCTTCACGCTCGGCGGCATCTTTGTGATCTCGGCTGCAGCGGCACGGAACTCGGAGCAGGCCCGCGTGGCACGGGAGCAGGCGCGGCGCACCGAGGAGGAGGCGCGGCGTGCCGTCGAGGTCGAGCGGAACCGGATCATGCGCGAACTTCACGACGTCCTCGCGCACTCGGTCAGCGTGATGACGGTCCAGGCGAGCGCCGTCCGCCGGTTGCTGACGCCTGAGCAGCAGCGTGAGCGCGAGGCCCTGATGACCGTTGAGGAGACGGGCCGCCAGGCGCTCTCGGAGATGCGGCGGCTGCTTGGGATCATGCGAACCGAGGAAGAGGTTCCCGCGCTCGCGCCGCAGCCCGGGCTCGGGACGCTGCCGGCGCTCGTCGAGCAGGTGCGCCAGTCCGGATTGCCGGTGGAGCTGACGGTGGAAGGGGAGCCGGTCAAGCTCCCGGCCGGTGTCGAC
>JAXIPI010000306.1:0-4191 GCA_045403015.1 Gaiellaceae bacterium
CGCCTCGACGCGCTCGGCCTGCAGCCTCTGCAGGTACTCGGACTGGATCTGGGCGAGCCGCCTTTCCGACTGCACGATGGTCGCCCGGGCGCTCTGGATCACGTGCTGCTGGGACCGGAGGTCCTGCTCCTTCTCGATCCGTTCGCGCTGCTTCTCCTGCGCGAGCAGGCTGCCCGCATAGCCCTCTTTGGAGAGCTTCGCGAACGCCTGCTCCTGGGCCCGGTAGTGCGGGAGCGTCTGCTCGAGCTTGGTCTTCACTTCGAGGGCGCCCGCGTGGGTCTGCCGGGCCCGCTCGAGAACGCTGCGCTCCTGCCCGAGGGCGTCCTCGAGCGCACGGCGGTTGGCTGCCCACTGCGCGGCGACCTCGGCATACAGCCGCGGCGGATCGTCGGCGTCCTGGGTCAGCGGCGCGCTGGCGAGCTCGGCGTCGATCCGCCGGAGCTGAAGGCTGCGGAGCGCAAACTCCTGCCGTACGACGCTCCGGTCGGCATCCGCGAGCTTGGCGTCCATGCGCATGAGGAGCTGCCCGGCCGCGACGCGCTCGCCCTCGCGGACCAGGATCTCGCGCACGATCCCTTGCTCGGCGGGCTGGACGATCTTCAGGTAGCTCGCCGGCACGAGCTTGCCTTCGGC
The DNA here is from genome assembly GCA_045403015.1 of Gaiellaceae bacterium. GTDB lineage: Bacteria > Actinomycetota > Thermoleophilia > Gaiellales > Gaiellaceae > Gaiellasilicea. The sequence continues at coordinate 634 of JAXIPI010000306.1, forward strand.
GACGGCCACCACGTCGAGCTTGCCGAACGCCGCCCATACGAGAAGCGCCGCGACCAGGGTCACGCACGCGCGCAGCACGAACCTCGGCAGGGGCGATGCCGGGCGCTCGTCGATCGCGAGCGCCTCCGGCGCAAAGGCCCCCGGCTGGGGCAGCGCGGGAAGGAGCTTGCGGGGGAGCGCGGGCAGCTGGCTCATGTTCACGCCTCGGCGAGGAGCGGCGGCGCCTCGTCCTTGGTCGGACGCGGCACGCCGAGCTGGATGATCTCGTCGACCTTCAGGCCGCGCGGCAGCTGGTGGGTGATGAACATGATGGTCGCGCGGCCCTTGAGCCGGTTGATGGTCTGCGAGAACGCTTCCGCAGTCGCGTGGTCGAGGTGGCTCGTCGCCTCGTCGAAGACCAGGATCCGGGGCCGCTTCAGGAGCGCCCGGGCGATGGCGAGCCGCTGCTTCTGCCCGCCGGACAGCCCCACGCCCTGCTCGCCGATCGACGTCTGGTAGCCCTGGGGCAGCCGCTCGATGACCTCGTGCAGCTCGGCCATTTCGCAGGCGCGGACCATGTCCTCGAAGCTTGCGAGCGGGTTGGCCACGGCGAGGTTGTCGTAGATCGTTCCGGAAAAGAGCCGCGTCTCCTGCGGCACGACCCCGAAGTACTGGCGCAGCTCGTTCGCGGCGAGGTGGCGGATGTCGCGGCCGTCGATGCGGATCGTGCCGTCGGTCGGCGCGTAGAAGCCCTGCAGCAGCTTCGCGAGCGTGCTCTTGCCGGAGCCCGACGGGCCCATCAGCGCGACGGTCCGGCCCGGCGCCACGGCGAGCGAGAAATCGCGGAAGAGGTATGGATAGCGCTCGCCGTAACGGAAGCTCAAGCCCTGCATCTCGACCCCGCCTTCCCGGGCAAGCTCGCGCGACGGCGCAACCGAGTAAGGCTCGGGCGGCGCGTCCATCACGTCGCCGAGGCGCTTCACCGCGATGGCGGCCTGCTGGAAGCTCTGCCACAGACCCGCGAGCCGCAGCATCGGCTGCGAGAGCCGCGCGGCGAACATCTGGAACGCGACCAGCATCCCGATGGTGAAGCCGTCGCCCCGCATGACGAGCAGCGCGCCAACCACGAGGATCGAGATGGTCATCGCCTGCTCGAGCGCCATGGTGAGGGCGCTGTAGCCGTTCGCGGCCGAGCGCGTCGCGAAGCTCGCAGCGAGGTAGCGCGAGAGGATCTCGCCGTACCGGCGCTCGAGCTGCGGCTCCATCTGGAGTGACTTCACCGTCTCCGCCCCAGCGATGAACTCGGTGAGGAACGCCTGGTTGCGGGCGCCGGCGAGGAACTGCTGGTTGAGGCGCTCGCGCAGGAGCGGGGTGATGGCGACGCTCAGGGCCGTGATCAGCACGAGCAGCGCGAGCGCGATCAGGCTGAGCTGCCAGCTGTACCAGAACATCACCGCGAGGAAGATCACGGTGAACGGTAGATCCAGGACCACCGCCACCGCGGCACCGGTCAGGAACTCGCGGATCGATTCGATGCCCTGGAGCCGCGCCGTGAGCGTCCCCGTCGGGCGGTGCTCGAAGTACGGCACCGGCAGCGAGAAAAGATGCTTGAAGACCCGCGCCGCGAGCACCGCGTCGATGCGGTTGCCGGTGTGGAGCACGAGGTACTGCCGGGCCCAGGTCATCGCCGCGTTGAAGACGAGGAACACCGCCAGCGCTACCCCGATCACGACGAGCGTGTTCAGGGTCTGGTGCACCACCACCTTGTCGATGATCACCTGGGTGAAGAGCGGCGTCGCGAGCCCGATCAGCTGGAGGACGAGCGAGGCGATCAGCACCTCGCGCCAGATCGCGCGGTGTTTGAGGAGCTCGGGTACGAACCACCGGAAGCCGAAGGGCCGGCGCCGGCGCTCGATCCCGGAGGTCGATGCAGTCTCGTCCTCGGTGCGGGCGGCCCGGGTCGCGAGAAGCGCTTCCGGCTCGAAGACGCTCTGCCACTGCGCCGGCGCGACGGTCCGCGGCGCTTCGCTTCCCGCTTCGAAGTACAGCAGGCGCTCGGCGTCCGCGTCGACGAGGATCGCCGGGCGCGCTGCAGCCGGTTCGCTCCCCTCCGTCGGCTTAACGAACGCGAGACACGGGAACGCTCGCCGCTCGATTGCGCCGTCGAGCGGGACGCGGCTCATGCGTACGCCGAAGCTCGCGGCGGCGCCGACGAGCGTGTCGGACGAGTAAGGCGGCGGGAACTGCTGTGCGAGCAGCGTCGCGTCGAACGGCAGCCGGTGGAGCCGGGCAAGGCTCTCGAGCGCCCAGAGGAACTCCGCCGGGGCGAGCGTCACGCCGCCCCCGTGAGAGCGATCGATCCGCGTTCCTGCCCGAGCTTGTGTCGACTTGTTGGCACGTTGCCTTGCCGCAGCGGCGAGAGTGAGAACGAGTGAGCAAGGCACAGGCCAGCGTCGCGGGGAACGAGAGCGTCGCCGGCTCTCCGCCGGAACGTCGCTGACCGCGAGCGCAGGAGTTCACGGAGCGCGGAGCGGGTGTGACAAAGGTCGCGTCGCGATCAGCACTCGAGTGCCGTAGAAGCGTCATCAGTTGCCGTCTTTCGTCAGGTCCCGACCCGCAAGCTCGGCGCAGGGTGAGGAATCTCACCACCCCGGGTCGCGTGAAGAAATACCGCCCGGAGGGGCGATCGGTCGTCTCCGTCCGACCAGCGGTTGAGGCCTCGGGGCGCGTGTCCGAGCCACTCGCATCGATCTGTGGCATTTGCCCAGGGCCCACGGGATCTCTTTCATTGAAACAACGCGTTAGGTCGAAAACCTCGCCTTCGGTTTGGGCTCGCATCTTGCTGCCCTCTCGGCGGAATCACTCTGGGAGAGGACGCGGCTCGTCAAACAGCCGCGCAGATGATGGGCTCGAGCGGGAAACGCACCCCGAAGCCGTCCGCCCGGGCCAGCGCGCCGGCGGCCGCGCGTTCGCGCGCCCGTTCCGCGGTGCGCGCGACCAAGCCGACACCCGCACGCGCGTTGCCGCGTCGGCAGCCGGTCCCGTTCCTCCGTCGAGCGGTGCTGGAGGAGCTCGAGCCGCGGCTCCTGATGTCGGCGGACCTCAATCCGCTCGCGCACGACGCGCTGCTCGCAACGCCCGCGGCCGGGGGCGCCGAGTTCCGCGCGCTCACCGACGACGGGCGGCCGAGCGCGGTCACGACCGCGGCGGTCGCGCCGGTCCAAAGCACCTACGAGATCGTCTTCGTCGATCCGCGCGTCCCGGATCGGGCCCAGCTCCTCGCCGGGCTCACTGCGCAGGCGGGGGAAGGCCGGCACTTCGAGATCATCACGCTCGACCCGAACCGCCCCGGCATCGCGCAGGTGACCGACGAGTTGAAGGGCAAGGTCCAGGTCGACGCCATCCACTTCATCACGCACGGCAGCGACGGCGCAGTGCAGCTCGGCGGGACGTGGCTCGACGCCAAGGCGCTCGCCGCGAACTCGGAAGCGGTCGCAAGCTGGGGCGACTCGCTCAAGGCCGACGCCGACATCCTCTTCTACGGCTGCGATCTGACCGAGACCGCGCGCGGTCGCGCGC
>JAXIPI010000216.1:0-24931 GCA_045403015.1 Gaiellaceae bacterium
TCGGGATCCCCTTTCGTGATCTCACCTGCCTCCATCGCCTGCCGCAACCCGGTGACGTAGCCGCTGGTCAACCGCTCGTAGTGCGCGACGAGCGTCTCCGGCGAGACGAACTCGGCCTGGCGGATGATCCGGTAGAGCGCGGGGTGATCGGCGGTGAAGCGGAAGAAGGCGCCGAAGCCGAGCAGCTCGCGCTCGGCGCGGGTCGCCCCCTTCTCGGCGGCCTCGGTCATCGCGTGCCGAACGCGCGAGTTCAGGTCGAGCACAACCTCTTCGAAGACCTGCTTCTTGCTCGAGAAGTAGAGGTAGAAGGTGCCCTGGCCCACGCCCGCCGCCTCCGTGATCTTCACGATCGAGGCCTCGTGGTAGCCGAGCTCGGCGAAGATGCGCTCGGCCGATTCGAGCAGCTTCTGGCGCGTGCGCTCGCCGCGTGCGGTCAGGGCCTTCATCGGGCACGCTCCAGCAGCTCGGACTTGACGACCTTGTCGAGCGCGTTCCGCGGCAGCGACTCGACGAAGCGGACGCCGCGCGGAACCTTGTAGCGCGCCAGCCGAGTGCGGCAGTGCTCGAGCAGCGCTTCCTCGCTGGCCTCGCCGCTCAGGACGACGAATGCGAGGCACGCCTCGCCCCAGCGCTCGTCGGGAACACCGACCACCGCGGCTTCGGCGACCGCCGGGTGCTCGTGCAGGACGTTCTCGATCTCGGCGGGGTAGACGTTCTCGCCGCCGGAGATGACCATGTCCTTCGTGCGGCCCACGATCCGGTAGTAACCCTCCTCGTCGCGCGCTGCGACGTCGCCGGTCAGCAGCCAGCCATCGGCGAAGGCGGCTCTGGTCGCCTCCTCGTTGCGCCAGTAGCCGTCGAAGACGTTCGGTCCCTTGACAACGAGCTCTCCCTCCGCCACGCCGTCGAGGTGGCTGCCGGTCTCCGTGTCCCGCAGGGCCACGTCGACATGCGGGTACGGCTTGCCGGCGAAGCCGCGCTTGCGCGATGCGTCCTCAGGCGGCAGGCAGAGGACGTTCGGCGCCGCCTCGGTCAGCCCGTAGCCCTGAACGATCTCGACGCCGCGCTCGTGCCAGGCTTCGAGCAGCGCCTCGGGCATCGGCGCGCCGCCGACGACAGCGCGGCGCAACGTCCACAGATCGGCCGTCGCGAACCCGGGGTCCTGAGCCATGAAGAGGTACGTCGCGGGAACGCCCATCATCGACGTCACGTGCTTCTCGGCAATCAGCGCGAGCGCGCGAGCCGGATCGAAGGCCGGTTCGAGCACGACGGTGGCTCCCTTCCACCAGGCCAGCAGTGGCTGCACGTTCCAGCCCCCGACGTGGAACTGCGGCAGCACCTGCAGCACGGTGTCCTCTCCGGACACGCCTGCGACCCGGTCGAAGGAGAGATTCGTCCAGAAGCAGTTCGCATGCGTGAGGAGCGCGCCCTTCGGCTTTCCGGTCGTCCCGGACGTGTAGACGAGCAGCAGCCCGTCGTCGTCGCCCGGCGGCGGAAGCGGCTTGTGTTTCTGAAACACCAGCTCCTCCAAGCCGGCGGTTCGCGGATGGAGCGTGGCGCCGGTCTCCGCGTGCTCGTCGGAGCAGAGGAGGACGGCCGGCTCGGCATCCGCCAGCTGGTAGGCGAGCTCCGGCGCGGCGAGCCTCGTGTTCAGCGGCATCAGGATCAGCCCCGCCTTGGCGCAGGCGAAGAAGACGACGACGTGCTCGGGGCTCGTGCCCGTCAACGTTGCGACGCGGTCGCCGGGGACGAGACCGGCCTCGAGAAAGCCCGCCGCGAGCCGGTCGGAACGCTCGTCGAGCTCGGCGTAGGTCGTCTTCGCGTCGCGGAAGTCGATCGCCACGCGGGCGGGCGTGGTGCGGGCGCGGTCGCTGATCCAGCGTCCCAGAGTCAGCACAGGAACCCCTCGAGCTCGCGCACGAACCGCTCCGGTTCCTGCCACATGAAGAGATGGCCACACCCTGGATAGACCGAGAGGCGCGCACCGGGAACCGCTTCGGCGAGCAGGTCTGCGTTGCCCGGGTCGACGACAAGGTCTCCGTCACCGTGCTGCACGAGCGTGGGTGCGGAGAGCGAGCCGAGCCGGTCGTGGGCGTTGAACGTCGCCCCTGCGGCCGCTTGCGCCGCCCAGGCCTCGAACGCCTGGGCCGTCCGTTCGCGGTGCACGAGGATCCGGTCGACGAGCTCGAGCCGCGGGTCCGGCTCGAGGGCGTTCTCCGTGAACTCCCGCAGAGTGGCTCGCGCTTGCATCAACTCGACGGTTCGCTGCGGCATCGGGAACGCCTTCGGCCCGCCCGGTGTCGTGCACGCGAGCACGAGCCTGTCGACCCGGTCCGGATAGCCGAGCGCAAGCTCCTGCGCGATCATGCCGCCGAGGCTCGTGCCGACGACGTGTGCGCGCTCCACCCCGGCCTCGTCGAGAACCTGTACGGCATCCCCGGCCATCTCCGCGGCCGTGTACGGCCCCGGCGGCGCGTCGCTCTCGCCGACCCCTCGGTTGTCGAACAGGATCGTGTCGAACGTGCGCGCGAGCGGCTCGACGACCGGCTCCCAGCCCCAGCGCGCGTAGCCAAGCCCGTGGATCAACAACAGCGGAGGTCCCGCACCATGACGCTCCCAGGCGATCTTCACGCTCTCACCCGCCTGCGCCGGTGCCCGAGGCTCGCGAGCCCGCCCGGGACGAAGAAGACGAGCAGGATGAAGAGCGTCCCGAGGATGAAGAGGGGCTCGGAGAGCGGTGTCGACAGCACGGACGGTAGATCATCGATGGTCGACGAGCCTGCCAGCGCGCCCAGCCGCTGATCGGCGAGCGTATAGAGGAACCCGCCGAGGAGTGCGCCGTAGCGAGTGCCGGCGCCTCCGATCACCACCATCACGAGGAAGGTCAGCGTGAAGCTCGCGGTCGTGACCTGCGGCGACGCACCGGTGCCGAGAACGATCAACCAGATCACGCCGCCGACAGTCGCGAGAAACGAGGCCAGCACGAAGACGAGCAGCTTGAACCACAGCGGCTGCAGACCGATCACCTCGACCCGGCGCTCGTTCTCACGGATCGCCTGCCAGACGTGGCCCGGCGAACTGTTGATCGCCCAGCGTGCGATCAGGAACACGACCGCGGCATAGCCAAGTGCCAGCCAGTAGAGATTCTTCGTGTTCAGGACGCCGACAAAGGCATCCGGGATCGGCTCGAAGTTCAGGCCGAGCCCTTCCTCGCCGCCGGTCAGCCCATTCGGGTTTTTCTGCACGAGCACCGTCCCGGCCTGCGCGAACGCGAGCGTGACCATCGCGAACGCGATCCCGCTGACACGGAGGCTGATCGCGCCCAGCACGAGCGGAACCAGGATCCCGACGCCGACCACCACGAGCAGCGTCTGCACCAGACCCCACTCCCACTTCGTCAGCGCAATCGTGGTCACGTAGACGCCGATCGCGAAATAGAGGGCGTGACCGAACGAGAGGAGGCCGGTGAAGCCGAAGAGGAGGTCGTATGTGAGCGCCACGCCGGCGAAGACGAGGCACAGCGCAAGCAGCCCGAGCGTGCCGGGACTGTCCAGTGGCCCGCCGAAGAGGATCGGCAGGTCGAGCGAGAGCTTCGGCACGATCGCGAAGCCCACGAGCAGGAGCACAGGGACCAGGAGAGGGCGCAGCCGCGTCAATGCGCCACCTTCGGAGCGAGCCCTTCGGGCTTGATCAGGAGCACGATCGCCAGCAGGAGCACGACTGCGAGATCGCCGAGACCACTCGAGGCGTAGTAGTTCGCGTACTGCTGGATGAGGCCGACGATGACCGCGGCGACGGCGGTGCCGCCGATGGAGCCGAAGCCGCCGATCACAACGACGATGAAGGCGTAGATCAGCAGCGACGTGCCGCGGCTGGGGTCGACGACACCGAAGTAGACGCCCGAGAGGACGCCTGCAAGCGCGGCCGCCGCACCCCCGAGCGCGAACACGAGGGTAAACGCCTTGCGCACGTCGATCCCGAGCGCCGTGACCATCGCGCGGTTCTCGACGCCGGCGCGGATGATCAGCCCGTAGCGTGTGTAGCGGAGGAACGCGATCAGGCCGACTAGCACGAGTCCCGCGGCCGCGATCTCGACAAAGCGGTCGTTCGGGATCGAGGCGCCGAGGATCGTGGTCGTGTCGATCATCCACGCCGGCACCGGAAACGGCCTCGCGTCGAAGCCCCAAATGGCCTCGACGAGGGCGTTGAGGGCGAGCGCGAGCCCAACCGTGACGAGCACCTGCTCGATCGGGCGCCGGTAGAGCGGGCGGATCAGGACGAGCTCGACCAACGCCGCGAGCACCGCCCCGACGGCGATCCCGAAGACTGCGGCCACGACCAGCTTCGTCCCGGATCCGCCGCCGACGTGGGTCGACATCCACCACGTCGCGTAGGCCCCGACAGTGAGGAGCGCGCCGTGGGCGAAGTTGAGCACGCCCATCAGGCCGTAGATCAGCGAGAGGCCGGAGGCGATCAGGAAGTACATCGCTCCCAGGCCCAGCCCGGTGATCGTGAGAAGCACGAAGGTGCTCACGCCCCTGGCCGCCTTTCGCTCCCGCCCGGCGGAGCCGGGCTCCGCGAAAGGCTGACGCCGCTCGCGGCGCACCAGCCGGCGGCCCGTACCTCCGTACTGTTCCACCGGCATACGCGCCGCGAGCGGCGCCCCAGGAACGTGAGCAAGCTCAATGCCCGCCTCCGTGCACCCCGAGCAGCGCGCGGACGCGATCCGGATCGCCGAGCAGCTCGGCTGCCGGCCCGATGTGGACGACTCGGCCGACGTCGAGCACGACGACGTGCTGCGCCACGCGCGCAACGACGGCGAGGTTCTGCTCGACGAGCAGCACGGTCGCGAGCTCGGCCGCGCGCTCGAGCGCGGCGGCTACCTCCGTCACGAGGAGCGGCGCGAGCCCCTTGGTCGGCTCGTCGACGAGCAAGACCGGGTTCTCGTTCAGCAGCGCCCGCGCGATCGCGACCATTTGCTGCTGCCCGCCCGAGAGCGTGCCGGCCTTCTGCCCGCCTCGTGTCTTGAGCTCCGGGAAGAGCTCGTACACGAGCTCGTAGCGTGCGTTGCCGTTCCGTTCGGCGAGGCGCAGGTTTTCGTTCACTGTCAGGCCGGCAAACACGTCGCGGTCCTCGGGCACGTAGCCGATCCCGCGGCGCACGATCTCGTGCGTCCGCAGCCTCGTCAGCTCCTCGCCGGAGAGCGTGACGGCGCCGCGGCGCGGCACGAGCCCCATCATCGCGCGCAGCGTCGTCGTCTTGCCGACGCCGTTGCGTCCGAGGAGGGCGGTCACGCCGCCTTCGGGAACGTCGAACGAGACCCCCTGGAGAACGTGCGACTCGCCGAGGTAGACGTGCAGGTCGTCGACCCGGATCAGCGGAGTCGGCGTGCTCAAAGCGGTTCTCCCAAGTACGCCGTCTGCACGGTCTCGTTCGCCATCACGGCGTCAGGCTCGTCGAAGGCGAGCAGCGCGCCGTGGTGCATGACGGCGATCTTCTGGGCGAGCCCGATGACGACCTCCATCCGGTGCTCGACCATCAGCACGGTCTTGCCTTCCTCCAGGTGAACGGCCCGGATCAGCTCCACGAGCTCGTCGACGTCCTCCGCGGAGACGCCCGCCATCGGCTCGTCGAGCAGGATCACATCCGGCGCGCCGGCGAGCAGCATCGCGAGCTCGAGCTTCCGCTTGTCACCGTGCGAGAGCAGACCGGCCGGCCAGAGCATCCGCGCGTGCAGCCCGACACGCTGAAGCGCGCGCTCGGCCCGCTCGAGTGCCTCGCGGACGGACGCAGCACGCCGCCAGATCCGAAGCGAGCCTCCGAGCTCGGCCTCCGCGGCGAGGCGCACGTTCTCGTGCACCGAGAGAAGCGGGAAGACGCTCGACACCTGGAACGTCCGGCCGAGACCGGCGCGGGTGCGCCGGTAGGGCGGCGAGCTCGTGACGTCGCGGCCGTGCAGCTCCACGCTCCCCGCGGTCGGGCGAAGCAGGCCCGAGAGCAGGTTGAAGAGCGTCGTCTTGCCGGCGCCGTTGGGCCCGATGATCCCGACGAACTCGCCGGCGCGGACCTCGAGCGAGACATCGGCGACGATTCGTGCGCCGCCGATGTCGAGCCCGAGGTTCCGCGTGGCGAGGATCGGTGCGGAGGTAGCCACGATCCCCGAGGCCAGGGGATTTCGCTAGCGCTTCTCCGGAGGAGCGACGAACTGGCCCTTGATGCGAGCGACCACCCTCGGCTGCCACTTGCCGTTCGCGGCCTTGACCAGCTTGACCTGGAACATCGGCTGGATCATGGCGTGATCGGACGCGCGAATCGACTGCTGACCCTTCGGGCCGACGAAGTTCCAGCCTTCGAGCGCAGAGATCATCTTGTCGACGTCGTCACCCTTGGCGCCCGTCAGCGCCTGCACGATCATCTGGCCGGCGACAAAACCGTCCGGAGTGAAGAGATCGGGAACCTGGCTCCGCTTCCGCATCGAGTTGAGGAGGAAGTCGTTCACCTTGTTCTTCGGCGCGGTGTTGACGTAGTGCGAAAGGAAATCGATCTTCGCCGCCGCGTCACCGAACGTCGACCAGGTCGCGCGCTCCGCGAGCCCGGTCGTGATCTTGTTCGAGACGCCGAAGGCACCCTGCTGCTCGAGCGCACGCCACATCGCGGGTGCGGTCGTGCCGGCCCAGGCGACGAAGAGCAGATCCGGGTTCGCCTGCTTCACCTGCTGCGCGAACGGCGTGAAGTCCTGTGCCGAGAGCGGCACCAGCATGCGGCCGACCGTGTGCCCCTGCGAGCCGACGATCGAGTTGACAGCCGCGTAGTTGCCGACGCCGAAGGCCGAGTCCTGCGCGAAGACGGTGACCTTCTTGCCGACGCCCTTGAGGAACGTCGCGGCGGTCTTCACGTCCTGGTAGGTCTGACGACCGGAGCGGAACGTGTACTTGTTGATCCCGGTGATGGCATCGGAGGCCGCGGGGCCGGAGATGAAGAGCACCTTGTTCTGCTCGGCGAGAGGAGCCATCTGGAGCGCGACGCCCGACGAGACACTGCCGGCGAGGATCTTGTAGCCCTTGCCGATCAGGTCCTTGCCGGCGGCGACGGCCTTCGTCGGATCGGTGCCGTCGTCGACCACGGTCAGCTCGATCGAGCGGCCGTTCACCTTCATCGTGCCCTTCGTGGCGTACGCGAGCCCGTAGCGCAGGCCCTGGATGTACTCGGCGCCGTAGGCGGCGAGCAGGCCCGTGCGCGAGTAGACGATCCCGACCTTGTACGCGGCCTCGGCTGATGTGCCCGTGTCCGATGCGGGCCGCGCCTGCGCCCCCGACGCAAAGACCGCGAGGACCGTAGTCGCCGCTGCGAGCGTCGCAACGCTCTTCCAACGCCTTACATGCATCTCCCTGACCTCCGTGAGAAGAAAAGCAAGGACCTGGCCCGAACCTGAGACCCGATTCAGGTGTAAGGTACGACGCCAGCGGGACGCCGTCAAGCCGAGATGACCCACCTGGGCTACGCGCCGAGCTCGTGCAGAAGGGGGCCTGTGTCGAGTGGCTCGTAACCGATCCGCGCCGCGATCTCCTCGCTCGTCGGGCGAGTTCCCTCGCGGAAGAGGCTTCGCAGTCGATCGCCCGTCTCCGGGCTGCGCCACCAGTCCTCCCCCACCTCGCGGACGAGATGCTGCCTCAGCTGCGCCGAGCGAATCCAGGCGCGGAGGTAGTCGGCCGAGTAGAAGCCGGAGTCCATGTCCGACAGGTAGTTCTCCGCCGGGTAGCGAATGCCCGTGGCGCCGGTGAGCCGCTCGGAGTAGCCGCCCGCGGTGCCGCCGTCCTCGTCGAAGCGGCCCCAGAACTCGAGCTCGAACTGGAGCTTGGCCGTGTAGCGGCGGAAGAGCAGCGCCTCGAGAAAGACCGTCGCCTCGGCGTTCTCGTGTGCCTGCTCGTCCGAGAGCCCGAAGTGCTCGGCGTGCCAGCCCGGCTCTCTCGAGATCGCCTCCACGATGTAGCTGTAGATCTCGGTCAGCGCGTGGTCGCGCGACAGCTTGCGGAAGGTGTACGGCAGCTCGGGATCGACGCCGGCGTAGTGGAGCGCGTGCCCGGCCTCGTGCAGGAATGCCTGGTAGTCGTGGAGACCCCCCTGCGCGCGCGTGATCAGATGGACGACGTTCGGCGGGTCGGAGGCGATGACGCAGGCGCGTGGAGACTTCTGCGGCCGGTCGTCCAGGTCGAGCCGGATTCCGGGCATGCCCTCCAGGTCGAGGCCGAGAGCTGTGAGGGACGCGACGCAGACCGGCACGGCGCGCTCCCTGGTGTACGTCTGGTCGAGCGGTGAGAGGCGGCGCAGGTAGCTCGTGTGGTTCGAGGTCGGGAGCTCCTCGCGCTCGGGGCCGAGCAGCTTCTCGAACCAGCCGTCGCGCAGGCTCTCGTACGCATCTGCGGAGGCTCTGCTGGCGGCGTCCAGGACGCGCTCGAGCTCGACGAGCGAGATCCCCTTCTCGTCCGCGTTCCGCGCGATCGGGTTGGGCTCGCCGGAGAGCTCCGCCTCGAGTGCCTCGCCGGCCGCCAGGAGCTCACGCCGGTCGTCGTTGAAACTCGCGCTGACGGCGTTCGCGAGCGAACCGAGCTCGTCGCGGTCGCCGTAGCCGGTCAGAACCGCGAGCTTCGCCTGTGCATTCCGAAGCGGCATCTCTTCGCCACCCCAGTCGACTCGCGCGGCAAGGATCCTGTTCTCGAGCTCATCCTCCCGCGCGGCGAGCTCGGCGGAGATGATCCCGGACTCGCAGGTCTTTCGCAGCCGGTAGAGCAACTCTCGCTCGTCGCCGCTCGCAGACTCCTCGGCGGCCCGCAGCACGTCGACCTGCGCGGGTGAGAAGAGGTCGCGGAACCGCTCGACGATCGCAGCCTGCTCGGAGATCTCCTTCTCGCCGACCCGCACCGCGCGCCCCTCTTCCGAGCGCTCGAACAGGTAGCGCGCGAGCCGCTCTTCGTAGTCGGCAGGCGTTCTGACGGAGGCGACGCTCACCTGAGCGCAGCGCCCGACACAGCTGCGGAGAGCCGCTGAAGATCGAACGGCTTCCCGATCACGCCGGCGACGCGGGCGTGCAACTCAGGCCCGATCTCGCTCGTACCCGAGAGCAGAACGACGCGCGCCGGGACGTCGAGTGCCTCGAGCTCGTCGAGCAGCTCCAGCCCGTCGTCGTTGCCGAGGTGGACGTCCAGCAGGATGACGTCCGGCGCTTCCTGCTCGACGAGCGCCCGGGCCTCGGCGAGCGTGGCAGCCTCGAGCACGCGGTGGCCTTCGAGCTCGAGGTTGACCCGGCAGAGCAGGCGGAGCGAGCGCTCGTCGTCAACGATGAGCACGGTCTTGAAGTGCGTGCGCCCCCCTTCGCCGCCCATGCAAGGATCTTAGCCCTGGTTCCGGCCGTGCGCCGTACCGGATCGGGGCCAACTTTCGTTTCTCTATTGAAAATGACAAATCTGGGAAAGACGAATGAGGACTCCGCCTCGCCTGCGGAGACGAGGGCCGGGGACATGCAGAGAGAGGAGCTGAGGGCCGAGATTCCGCGGCCGAGCGCGAGCTACAGGCGACGCGCCTGGGCAGAGCTCCAACGTGCGCTCGATCCGCTCGCGCCGCTCAAGCCGCCGCCGCGGCCGCGCGCCTGATCCGGGCGAGCGACTCCTCCCGGCCGAGGAGCTCCAGGCTCTCGTAGAGCCCCGGCGAGATCTTCGAGCCGGTGATCGCAACCCGGATCGGCGCGAACGCCTGGCGCGGCTTCAAGCCAAGCCGGTCGCAAAGCTCCTTCAAAGCGGCTTCGATCCCCTCGGCCTCGAACGGCTCGACCCGCTCGAGCGCTTCGGCCGCGGCAGCGAGCACGTCCGGGTCGAGCAGCGCCGGATCGGGCTGGACGTCGTGGAAGAGGAAGCCTGCGAAGTCCGGGAACTCTCCGAGCTTCGCGATCTTCTCCTGCACCAGCGGCACCGCCGCACGCACCCGCTGCTCGTTCCAGTCCAATCCCTGCTCGCGCAGGTACGTCAGCAGCGTCTCGGCGTACTCCTCGTGAGACAGCGACCGTAGGTAGACGCCGTTCATCCAGTCGAGCTTCGCGTAGTCGAACGTCGCCGGGCTTTCGCCCACACGCTCGAGGGAGAAACGCTCGATCAGCTCCTCCTGCGACATGATCGTCGTCTCGCCGTCCGGTGCCCAACCGAGCAGGGCGAGGAAGTTCATCAGTGCCGGCGCGATGTACCCCGCTGCGCGGAACTCGTCCACCGAGACGGCGCCGTGCCGCTTCGAGAGCTTCTTGCCGTCCTCGCCGAAGACGCTCGGGACGTGGGCGTAGACCGGGATCTCCGATCCGAGTGCCTGCAGGATGAGGATCTGCTTCGGCGTGTTCGAGACGTGGTCGTCGCCGCGGATCACGTGCGAGATCCCGTCCAGCCAGTCCTCCGCCGGCGAGGCGAAGTTGTAGGTCGGACGGCCATCAGAGCGAACGAGCACGAGATCCTCGAGCTGCTCGTTCGGGAACTCGATGCGGCCCTTCACGGCATCGTCCCACCCGGTCGTCCCCTCGTTCGGCATCCGGAACCGGACCGCCCCCTCGTCCTCGTACGCCTTCCCCTCGGCGACGAGGCGCTGCGCCTCCTGCCGGCAGCGCTCGAGCCGGTCGAGCTGGAAGGTGACGTCGCCGTCCCAGTCGATCCCGAGCCAGGTCAGCGAGCGCTTGATCTGCTCGACCGACTCGGCGACCTCGCGGTTCGTGTCGGTGTTCTCGATCCGGAGCAGGCACTCGCCGCCGCGCCCGCGAGCGAAGAGCCAGTTGAAGAGAAACGTGCGGACCCCGCCGATGTGAAGGAAGCCGGTCGGGCTCGGGGCCATGCGGACGCGGACTGTCATGCCGAGGCTAGGTTATCGGCGTGCTGTTCGGAGCCCACTGCAACGGCGGGATCAAGGGGGCGCTCGACCGGGCGGCCGAGATCGGTGCCGATGCGGTGCAGCTGTTCGCGCAGAGCCCCCGGACGTGGCACTTCCCGGTCCACGCGGAGGAGGATCTCGCCCGCTTCCGCGAGCGGCGAGCCGAGACGGGGATCCAGAACGTGCTCGTGCATGCGCTCTACCTCTGCAATCTCGCGACTCCCGACGAAACGATGTACGGCAAGAGCATCGAGACGATGCGCTCCACCGTTGACACCGCCTGCGCGATCGGGGCCGACGGCGTCGTCTTCCACGTCGGCTCGCACCTCGGGACCGGCTTCGACGCGGGGCTGGCGCGCTGTGTCCCGGCGCTCGAGCAGGTGCTCGACCGCAGCTCGGGCGCCACCTGGCTCCTGCTCGAGAACTCCGCCGGCGCCGGCGGCACGATGGGGCGCTCGCTCGACGAGCTGGTCGCGCTCGTCGACGCGCTCGGCAGGCACCCGCGCCTCGGCATCTGCCTCGACTCGTGCCACCTCTACGTCTCCGGCGTCGACGTCGGCGATCCCGATACGGTCACCGAGGTGCTCGCCGATCTCGACACCCGCGTCGGCCTCGACCGGCTGCGCGCGCTGCATGTCAACGACGCGGCGGCGCCGCTCGGCTCGAACCGTGACCGGCACGCGAATGTGCTCGACGGTGAGCTGGCAGAGCGGCTCGGCGCCTTCCTCGCGCACCCCGCCGTCCAGGAGCTACCCGCCGTGATGGAGACGCCGGGTCCGGACGGTCACGGACCCGATGCACCCGAGATGCAGAAGCTTCGCGACCTCCACAAGCGCTGGACGACGAAGAAGAAACGCCGGTGAGCAACCTGCTCGAGCAGCAGCAGGCGCTGCAGGAGGAGGCAGCCGCGGTGCTCGCGGATCTCGAGCTGGTGCCGCTGCTCCAGCAAGTCGGGCGGCCGGTGCAGGTCGGGAGCGTCGCGCTCGGCCTGATGGTCGCGCGGGACATCGACCTGACCGTCCTCTGCCGCGAGCTCGAAGCGACAGCCATCTTCAGCGTCCTCGCGCCGCTCGCCGGTCATCCACGGATCCGTGAGCTGCGCTTCCGCGACGACACCGGCCACTGGAACGTCGACCCGAACTACCCTGACGGGCTGTACTGGGGGCCGCGCTACCGCAGCGAAGACGGAACGGACTGGGACCTCGACATCTGGTTCATCCACGAGGACAGCCGCCAGTTCGACCTCGAGCACCTCGAGTCGCTGCCGGCGAAGCTCACGCCGGAAACGCGCGAGGCGATCCTCATGATCAAGGAGTCCTGTCTGGGACGGCCGTGGTACAGCAGTTACGGGATCTACGCCGCGGTGCTCGATCACGGCGTGCGGACGCACCAGGAGTACCGCGTGTACGTCGAGGGCGGTTAGGAGCGCTCGCTCGGCGTGATCTGCGCGATCACCCGGAAGCTCGGGCGGGCGCGCGGGACCTCGTGGAACTCCGGGTTCCGGCAGCCGAGCTCGTCCGCTCGCGACTCGTAGCAGGGCGCCACCTCGACCTTGCACATCGGGAGCGGCGCGCCGGTTGCACGGATCCCGCCGAACCCCTCCTGCCGGGCCTCCGCGGCACGCAGTAGGTCGAGGTCGATCTCGACCCCGTAGACGCGCTGCATACAGCCGACGTACGTATGCCCCCACGCCTCGTAGGCGTAGACGAACGGGCACGAGCGCTCGATGCAGGCCCCGGGATAGACGACCTTGTCGCAGTGCACCTCGCACCGGCGGCACTCCACCTCGTCCTGAGGTCGAAGCGGCAGCTCGGTCGGCGCCTGCACTGACTGTTCCACGCCTGAATTGTGTGCGTTGCCGGATCGCTCCGCAAGACTTGACAAACCGCTGATCTTCAGGCAGTCGCGTGGATAGGGTACGCGGCCATGGTCCGTCGCATGCTCTACGGCTCGCTCGCGCTCGCGCCGCTCGTCGTCCTGCTCCACTACGTCGCGGACCTCGATCCGACCGTCGAGTTCGTGCTCGCCGCGACGGCGCTGATTCCACTCGCCTGGCTGATCGGAGAGGCCACCGAGCACGCAGCCGAGCACACTGGCCCCGGTATCGGCGGCTTCCTGAACGCCACCTTCGGGAACGCCCCGGAGCTGATCATCGCGCTGATCGCCATTCACGAGGGTCTGACCGAGGTCGTGCGCGGCTCGCTCACCGGCTCGGTGATCGGCAACCTTCTGCTCGTGCTCGGTTTCTCGCTGCTGGCGGGCGGACGCGGCCACACCGACCGCGAGTCGAGTTTCGTCTCGTTCGGCCTGATCGCCGTCGCCACCCTTGTCTTCCTGATCGTCGCCGTCCCGGGCTGGGATGGCGATCCTGACCGCAGCTCGCTCGCGAACCTGACGATCCCGGTCTCGATCGCGCTGCTGGTCCTCTATGTCGCAGCGACGTGGTACTCGCTGCGCCGGCACCGGCGGCAACACGACGCGACCGGCGAGGAGAGCCAGGGCTGGTCCTTCCGCTTCTCGCTCGTCGTCCTCGGCATCGCGACCGTCGCAACAGCTCTTGTCGCCGAGGTGCTCGTGGGCTCACTGGAGGTCTTCGCCGAGAAGGCAGGCCTGTCCGACTTCTTCGTCGCCGCAGTCATCGTCGCGATCGTCGGCAACGCGGCCGAGCACGGCGGGGCCGTGCTCGTGGCGTATCGCGGCAAGATCCAGCTGGCCGCCGAGATCGCACTTTCGTCCGCGGCTCAGGTGGCGGTCTTCCTGATCCCGGCCGTCGCTCTTCTCTCGTGGCTGATCGAGCCGCTCGCGCTCTCGTTCCGTGCGGTCGAGATCGTGATGCTCGCCGTGGCGCTCCTGATCACCGTCGCGGTGCTCTTCGACGGCCGCACGAGCCGACTGCGCGGGGGGATCCTGGTTGCCGCCTACATCGGCGTGGCCGTCGTCTTCTACCAAGCCGGCGAGCGCTTCTAGGCCCGGACCCGCGCTCCCAGCGCACGGGGGATCGCCTCGAGCGCGCCCCCGATCTCCGCATCGCCGACGTCGAGGTGCGTGACCGCACGCAGCACTGACGGGTGAATGGTCGCGGACAGGGCGACGCCGTGCTCGGCCAGCACGCGAATCGCCTCCTCCTTCGAGAGCGGCGCGACGTCGATCTGGACGAAGTTCGTCTCGACGCGGTCCGGATCGACCGCGAGCCCCGCCTCGGCGAGCCCGAGCGCGAGCTGCCTGGCCCGCGCATGATCGTCGGCGAGCCGCTCGACATGGTGGTCGAGGGCGTAGACGCCGGCAGCGGCGACGATGCCCGCCTGGCGCATGGCACCGCCGAAGAGGTGCTTCAGGCGGCGCGCATTCGTCATCACCTCGGCGGAGCCCGCGAGGAGTGCGCCGAGCGGGCAGCCGAGTCCCTTCGAAAGACAGAGCGTGACGGTGTCGAAGCGGCGACCGATCGTCGCAGCATCCTGCCCACTGCCGATCGCGGCGTTCAGAAGCCTGGCGCCGTCGAGGTGAAAGCGCAGGCCGAGCTCGTCGCAGAGGCTGCGAAGCTCGTCGATCTCCTCCAGCGGCCAGATCCTCCCGCCGCTTGCGTTGTGTGTGTTCTCGACCCAGACAACACGCGTGCGCGGCGAGTGGATCACCGGTGCGCGGTACGCAGCGCGGACCTGTTCGACACTGAACCGGCCCGCAGCGCCGGGAAGCCCTCTCGTGACGACGCCCGAATGAATGGCGGGACCACCGAGCTCCGAAATGAAGACGTGCGAGTTCTCCTCGCCGAGGAGCTCGTCGCCCAGCTCGGTGTGTAGGCGCAGCGCGATCTGGTTCGCCATCGTCGCGGTCGGCAGGAAGATCGCTTCGTCCTGGCCGAGGAGCGCAGCGGCGCGCGCCTCCAGGTCGTTGACGGTCGGATCCTCGCGCTTCTGCTCGTCACCGACGACGGCCGCTGCGATCGCGGCGCGCATCCCCTCGGTCGGCTGAGTGGCCGTGTCGGAGCGAAGGTCGATCACAGGCGAGAAGCTACCTTGAACGCGTGGATCTGACACTGCTCGAGCAGACGCTTGCCGACCGCGGCGAGCCCGCCTTCCGCGCCGGCCAGGTGTGGGAATGGGCCGCGCGCGGGGTCGCGGGCTATGCGGAGATGACGAACCTGCCGCGTGCTCTCCGCGAGGAGCTCCACGAGACGGTCCCCTTCTCCTCACTCTCCCTCGAGGACGAGGCGCACTCCGCGGACGGCACCGTCAAGGCGCTCTTCCGTACGGCAGACGGGCACCCGGTGGAGGCGGTGCTGATGCGCTACCGCGACGGCCGCCGCTCGATCTGCGTCTCCTCGCAATCGGGCTGCCCCCTCACCTGCACGTTCTGCGCCACCGGAGCGATGCGCTTCGGCCGGAATCTGCGCGCCTCCGAGATCCTCGACCAGGTGCTGCACTTCCGCCGGATCGAGCCCGTGAACCATCTGGTCTTCATGGGGATGGGCGAGCCGTTCCTCAACGTCGACGCAGTGCTCGAGGCGGCAAGGCGCCTGCCGCAGATCGGGATCACGCACCGGCGGACGACAATCTCCACTGTGGGCTGGATGCCGGGTCTCACGAGGTTCGTCGATGAAGTCGAGCTGCCGATCCGGCTCGCGCTCTCGATCCACGCAGCGGATCCGCGGCTGCGCTCGGAGCTGATGCCGGTGAACGACCGCTATCCCTTGCCGGACGTGCTCGCCGAGTGCCACCGCTACTTTGCGCTTCGCCGGCGCAAGGTCTTCGTCGAGTACGTGATGCTCGCCGGCGTCAACGACTCGCCCGAGCGCGCGAAGGAGCTCGCGGCGCTGCTGGATCCCAAGGTCTTCAAGGTGAACCTGATCCCGTACAACCCGACCGGAATGTACGACGGCTCTTCCCGGGCCGCGATCGCCGCGTTCAAGTCGGTGCTCGACCGAGCGCGCGTGCCGTCGACGGTGCGTCTCACGCGCGGGCGCGACATTGCCGCCGCCTGCGGCCAGCTCGCTGCGACGCGCTGAACTACCCCAAAAGAGGCATCTCGCACGAAACCCTTGTCTCCGAAGCCGACAACGCCGATATCAAGGGTGTGGAAGCGGCCCGCATTGCGTGGCGTCCCCTTGGACGCCTGCTCGTCGAACAAGGTCTACTGACCGACGACGAGCTCGAGCGCGCTCTCGTTCTGCAGCAGGCGACGGGTAAGCGGCTCGGCGAGACGATTGTCGAGCTCGGCTTCGTGTCGGGTCCCGATCTTGCGAGCGCGCTCGCGACGCAATACGGCATCGAGCTGACGGTGGAGACAGGATTCGGAACCGGCCTTCGCGCCCAGATCCAGCGTAGGCACGAAAACGATCGCGGGATTCCCGGCCCACCCGCGCTCAGCGTCGTGGAGACGCCACAGCCCGAGCCCGAAGACTCTTCGCGTGCCGTCGAGGGCGACCAGCTCGTCGAGGCTGAAGGCGCGGCCGAGGCGCTCCTTCTCAGGCAGCTCGAGGAGCAGTGGGCGAGGCTCGCGGCTGCCGAGGAGTCACTTGCCGAGAGCGAGCGCGAGATCGCTGCGCTGAGGCGAGAGCGAGACCGGCGGCGCCAGCAGGCCGTCCGCCTCGTTCAGCGTGCGCGCGGGCGCGACAAGCACCTCGAGGAGCCGCACGAGGATCTCGGCCGGCTCGCCCGGATGGCCGAGCAGCAACTCAAGGAGATCGAACGGCTCAGGGGCGACGTCGAAGGCTGCGACGCGGAGATCGAGCGCCTGAGGAAGGAGAACGACCACCTTCGGGCGCAGGCGCAGCGCCGTCAGCCGGAGGCTGTACCCCAAGCGTCCAGCCACCTCGTCTTCGTCCAACTTGGCGGCGGGTACGAGCTGGTCGAGAAGGACGGGCCGCCACCGCCTCTGAACACGCTGCTCGAGCTCCCGCAGTTCGCCGAGGACGAGTTCGTCGTCACCCGGCTCGGGCACTCGCCTCTGCCGGCCGACGAGCGCGCCTGCATCTTCGTCCAGCGCGTCTAGGAGGGTTTGGCGGAACGTCGCTCGTCGCCGGGGTGCGATGCTCGTTCCGAGGCAAGGACGCAGGGAGCCCGCGGGCTGGTAGCCCGTGGGCGACTGAGGACGCCGCATCGGGGCGAGCAGCGCGGCCCGGCGGCTCAGCCGATGCTTCGCCAAACCCTCCTGTCTACGCGCTCGGCCAGTCGGGCGTCTCGGGTTGCCGGTCGTACAGGCCGCCGGGACGACACTCCGGCGAGTGGTAGTCGCCGACCGGTGCAGCGGCATCGTCCAGCGCAACCCAGACCGCGATCACGTGGGCGTTCTGCCGGCTCACGCCCAGCCGGAGCGCGACCTGCTCGACCGTCTGGATCGCATAGCACTGCGTCTCCGCCTCACCGGTGACACCGCGCAGGTGCCACGACTCGTGCGCCAGCGTGACGATGCCCCACACCGCGCGCCGCGTGTCGTCGTCGCAGCTACCGCTGATGAGACACCCGAACGACTTCTGGTCACCGCGCCAGACCCGCTCCAGACCGCGACAGGTCGAGGCGGAGAGGCTCGTCTTGTCTCCCGGCTTGCCGTGCTGGTCGAAGTCGA
Organism: Gaiellaceae bacterium; assembly: GCA_045403015.1. Taxonomy (GTDB): domain Bacteria; phylum Actinomycetota; class Thermoleophilia; order Gaiellales; family Gaiellaceae; genus Gaiellasilicea. Next base: position 17,458 of record JAXIPI010000216.1, read on the forward strand.
CCCAGCCGGAGTTCGGCGTGATTTCCACGAGTCGCGCCCAGAAGCCGGGGCAGCTGACCTCGACGTCCCGCGAGGCCATCGCACTCGCGACCAGGGCGAGACGGCTCTCGTTCTCCTCACGGCGGATGAATTGCCAGGCAGAGAAGAGCATCAGGGGGACCATCAGGATCAGGAGGATTCGCACCGGTGAGTTATCGGCGGCGTCCGGGCTCCGCCGTAGCGTGAGTTCGTGCGTCGGAGGAGGTACCCAGTGGCTGTGACCCGCAGCGGCGACCCCCGCCTCCGCCGTCTCACAGATCTCGTCAGGCTGCCACGCCGGAGCCCTCTCTATCCCGAGCTGGCGCGCTCACTTGCAGCGGCGGACGCGTTCCATCTCCTCCACTCCGACCTCGAGCCGGTTCCTGTGCGTGCGACGGCGACGACGAGCCAGAGCGGCTGTTACCGGCTGCGGAAGGAGGATCCCATCGACCTGCGGGTCTCGCGGCGGCACGGCCGGATCCCGCTCAGCTTCCTGCACGAGCTCGGCCATCTCGTCGACCACCAGCTCGGCCGTCAGCTCGGCAATGCGTGGGCGTCCGGCCGGCACGACGCGTTTGCCGACTGGCGAACGACCGCATCGAGCCTCCCCTCCCGCTCGCCGGGCGGCGCCAGTCGCGGCCGGCGGCGCTACTTCGACTCGGCAAAGGAGGCGTGGGCCCGCGGCTACGCGCAGGCGACGCTGATGCGCTCGGACGATGCGCTGCTCGAGCGCCACCTGACGGAACTCCTCGAAGCAGACGATGCCTTCGTCTGGCCGCTCGCCGACTTCGCCCCGGTGGCACGGGAGATCGAACGCCTCTTCGATTCGCTGGGTCTACTCCGCAGCGACCTTGCGGTCGCAGCCTGAGCCGAGCTCAACGCCGACTGCGAGTCCCGCTTCGAAGATGCGCGTGAGGGGCGAGCGAAGCTGGTCGGCGTCCACGTCGGGGACGTCCAGCGACTCGACGAGTGCCCCCGCGTAGACGTCCTCGACGCGCGCGACGCTCGTCAGATCGCAATGGTCGGCGATGACTGCGTGGCGGCCACGCTCCTGCACCAGGTCGACCGCCGCCGTCAGCTTTGCCGGCTCCGGAACCGGGCCTTCGTGGAGATGGAGACCGATCAGGAAGCCCGCCGTGAAGGCCTCACCCCCGTAGGAGATGACGACACCTCGTTGTTCCGCATTCTCACCCAGGACTGCCATGGACGCCTCGAGGGCGAGCCAGGAGACGTACTCCCAGTCGAGCCCGAGCCGCTCGACGAGGGCCTCGGGCGAAGGCTCGGCGCTGACGATCGCAACCGCGCGGTCGAAGTCGCCGGCCTCGTAGCCTTCGGTCACTGCCCGGACGCCTTGTCCCACTGGCGGCGAAACCAGCCACCGGTGTCGATTCGCTCCATGACGGCCTGATCGAAGTTGGCCGCCCGCTCCAGCACGATGTCCTTCAGCTCGTCCTGCGACGCTTCGTCGAGGGTCGCCGAGTAGTCCCGGATCGCGTCGGCAAAGTCGCTGCCCTGGTACTGCTCCGCGAGCTCGTCGACACGGCGCGCGATTTCCGCGCGCGACATCACGCGCCCGTCTGGGCTTCGAGTTGACGAGCCTCGCCGCGCTCGCCCGAGAGGTCCGGATGCTCGTCGAAGCCGTACTTGACGATCGCGCGCTTCGCTGCCTTCACCTCATCGAGCCGGCGCACCGGGCGGGAGCGCGGCGCCTCCCGCAGCAACGCGGGATCCTCCGCCGCCTCCCGCGCAATCGCCAGCATCGCGTCGACGAAGGCGTCGAGGCGCTCCTTGGGCTCGGTCTCGGTCGGCTCGATCATCAGCGCCTCCGGCACGACGAGCGGGAAGTAGATGGTGGGCGGATGGAAGTCGTAGTCCATCAGGCGCTTTGCCACGTCGAGCGCGGTGATCCCATGCTCTCGCTTCAGCGTTCGGGCGCTGAGCACGAACTCGTGCATGCAGAGGCGGTCGTACGGCAGGTCGTACGCATCTCGCAGCCTCGCGAGCAGGTAGTTCGCGTTCAAGACCGCCACCTCGGACATCTCGCGCAACGCCGGCCCGTACGAGCGGATGTAGGCGTAGGAGCGCACGAAGACCCCGAACGGACCCGTAAAGCCGCGGACCTTTCCGATCGACTTCGGCCGGTCGTGGTCGAGGCGGAACCCGTCACCCTCCTTGACGATCGCCGGGACGGGCAGGAACGGCTCGAGCTTGCTGCGGACGACGATCGGGCCGCCGCCCGGGCCGCCGCCCCCGTGCGGCTGCGAAAACGTCTTGTGCAGGTTGATGTGGACGATGTCGAAGCCCATGTCGCCGGGCCGCGAGATCCCGCAGACGGCGTTCAGGTTGGCACCGTCGTAGTAGAGGAGCGAGCCGGCGTCGTGGAAGATCTTCGCCACCTCCTCGATGTGCTCGTCGAAGAGCCCGAGAGTCGAGGGGTTCGTCAGCATCAGCCCCGCCGTCCGCTCGTTCACCTTCGACCGCAGATCGTCGAGATCGAGGTTGCCGCGCGCATCGGTGCCGACCTTCTCGAGCTTGTAGCCGGCCATCGTCACGCTCGCCGGGTTCGTCCCGTGCGCCGTGTCGGCGGTGATGATCGTGTCGCGCTGCTCACCTTCGCCGCGGTCCTCGAAGTAGGCCCGCATCAGCATCAGCCCGGTCAGCTCGCCCTGCGACCCTGCCGCCGGCTGCAGCGAGCAGGCGTCGAGACCCGCGACCTCCTGGAGGATCTCCTGCAGCCGCCACATCAGCTCGAGGGCGCCCTGCGCGCCGCCCTCCTCCTGGTACGGGTGGAGGTCCTTGAAACCGGGCAGCATCACGACGCGCTCGTTCACGCGCGGGTTGTGCTTCATCGTGCAGCTGCCGAGCGGATAGAAGCCCGTGTCGATGCCGAAGTTCCGGGTCGAGAGCGCTGTGAAATGGCGCACCAGCTCCGGCTCCGCAAGCTCGGGCAGGCGCGGCGGCTCGGCACGGCGCAGCTCCTCGGGCACCTCGACGGCCGGCAGGTCGTAGCTCGGCAGCGTCGACGCGCGGCGCCCGCGCTTCGACTTCTCGTAGATCAGATCCATCAGGCTCTCACCTCCGCGAGCACCTGCGCGAGCCGGTCGATGTCCGCGGGGCTGCGCTTCTCCGTGACCGCGATCAGGAGCACGTCGTCCATACCCTCGTAGTCACGACCGATCGCGTAGCCCGGATGGACGCCGAGCTCGCGCGCCGCCGCGATGACGTCGCGGGCCGGTCGTCGGACCCTGACGGCGAACTCCTTGAACGTTGCCTTTTCAGGAAACGCCGGCTGGAGACCCAGCCGCTCCTTGGCGTACGCGGCGAGGCCCATGCAGGTCTCCCCCACTTCCCTGAGCCCCTGCGGGCCAAGCCAGGAGAGATGCACGAGCCCCGCGAGCGCGAGCAGCGTCTGGTTCGTCGTGATGTTCGAAGTCGCCTTCTCGCGGCGGATGTGCTGCTCGCGGGTCTGCAGCGTCAACACGTAGCCGCGGTCGCCGTTCAGGTCGGTCGTCTCCCCGATGATCCGGCCCGGTAGCCGGCGCGTGTACTCGGCCTTCGACGCCAGGAAGCCGTAGTGCGGCCCGGCGTAGGACTGGTAGTTGCCGGCGCCCTGTCCCTCGCCGATCGCCATCGCGCAGCCGTAGTTTCCGGGCGCCTCGAGGACGCCGAGCGAGACCGGGTCGACATGGGCGATTGGCATCGCGCCGGCCTCGTTCGCTGCAGCGGCGAGATCGGGTGCCGGCTCGAGGATGCCGAACACGTTCGGCTGTTGGAAGATGACGCAGGCAGCGTTCTCCGCCGCCGCCCGGAGCGCGGCCGGATCGATCGTGCCGCCGGTGTGCGCGACCTCGACCACCTCGAGCCCGAAGCCGGGCGCGTAGGTCTTGACGACGTGACGCACCTGCGGGTTCAGCGTCTCGGCGAGCACAACCTTCATCCGGCCGGTCGCGTGCTTGGCGACGTAGCAAGCGTCGGCCGCCACGGTCGTGCCGTCGTAGCCGGACGCGTTCGAGACGTCCATGCCCGTCAGCTCGCAGATCGCCGTCTGGTACTCGAAGATCGCCTGGAGGATGCCCTGGCTCATCTCGGGCTGGTACGGCGTATACGCGGTGAGAAACTCGCCGCGCTGGAGCACGGCGTCGACGACCGCCGGGACGTAGTGGTCGTAGATGCCCGCGCCGAGGAAGGAGAGCTCCTTCGTCGTATCGACGTTCTTCGCCGCGAGCTCCTCCAGGTGGCGCACGAGGTCCGGCTCCGACAGGGCCGGCTCGAGGTCGAGCTCGCGCTGGAAGCGGACGCCGGCCGGAATGTCTCGGAAGAGCTCCTCGATCGACGAGACGCCGATCGCCGCGAGCATTTCCTCGCGGTCGGTGTCGGTAAGGGAGAGCTGGCTCACTGGTCTGCGAGGAACTGCTTGTACGCCTCGACGTCGAGCAGGGAGTCGACCTCGGAGGCGTCCGAGAGCCGGATCCGGATCAGCCAGCCCTCGCCGTAGGGATCCTCGTTCACCGTCTCGGGCGCGTCGACGACCTTCTGGTTCACCTCGAGGATCGCGCCGGAGAGAGGCGCGATCACATCCGAGACGGCCTTCACGGACTCGACTTCGCCGTACGTGGCGTCCCTCGCCACAGAGCTTCCCTCAGTCGGCGCCTCGAAGTGGACGAGCTCGCCGAGAGCGTCTTGCGCGAACCAGGTGATCCCGCACGTCGCCTCGTCGCCGTCGATCCGCGCCCAGTCGTGCTCGCGGTGGTACTTCAACCCGTCCGGGTAGTCCTCGCCAGCGGCCAAGCTACTCCTCTCGCTTGTAGATCGGTTTGGGAACGATGGTCGCGTGGCGCTCTTTGCCACGGACGTCGATCTGGAGGGCGGTGCCGGGTGCGGCCGAGGCCGCCGGGACGTAGCCCATGCCGATGCCCTTGTCGAGCATCGGGCTGTGCGTGCCGGACGTGACCTCGCCTCCGGCTGAATCCCCAAAAGCCGTGATCGCCATGCCCTGCCGCGGGATCGCCTTCTCGTCCATCACGAAGGCGACGAGCTTCCGTGTCGGACCCGCCTCCTTGATCGCGCGCAGCTCGGCGACGCCGCTGAACTCCTTGCCGAGCGCGCAGGTCCAGCCCAGACCGGCCGAGATCGCGTCCGTCTCCTGGGTGATGTCGTTGCCGTGCAGCGGGTAGCAGACCTCCAGCCGAAGCGTGTCGCGCGCGCCGAGGCCGCAGGGGACGGCGCCGCGGGCGACGACGGCGTCCCAGAGCTCGACCGCGTCCTCGGCGGGGCACATCAGCTCGACGCCGAGCTCGCCGGTATAGCCGGTCCGGTTCACCACTACCTCGACACCGTCGATCTCGCCCATCGCATGCGTGAACGGCTTGGCTTCCGGCAACCCGAGCCGCTCGATCGACTTCGGCCCCTGGACTGCCAGTAGCGCGTACTCGTCGGACGCGTCGCGCACCTCGGAGCCGCGGATCTCGCGCTCCTTCAGCCATGCGTACGCGACGTCGCGGTTGCCTGCATTGACGACGAGGAGATAGTGGTGCGGATCGATCCGGTAGGCGATCAGATCGTCGACGATGCCACCGTGGTCGTTCGTCAGCAGCGTGTACTGAGCGTCGCCTTCGCCGAGCTTGTCGAGGTCGTTCGAGAGCACTGACTGGAGCAGTTGATGGGCGTTCGGTCCTTCGACGTGGAACTCGCCCATGTGCGAGACGTCGAAGACGCCGCAGTCGGCGCGCACCGCACGGTGCTCGGGGATGACCCCCTCGTACTGGACGGGCATCTCCCAGCCCGCGAACGGCACCATGCGCGCTCCGGCTGCGACGTGACGTCCGTGGAGCGGCGTCTGCACGAGGGTCTGCACGGCCTGACTGTATCCGCTGCAGAAAGCACGACGCCCCGGCAAGCCGGGGCGTCGGACCGGGTCTCCTAAGCCGACCGGGCAGTCGGCCAAGAGGGCATGCGCCCTCCATTCCGCGCGCGGTCCAAACTCAAACCTCGGCTGCGATCAATCCTCGCGGAGGAAGGACGGAATCTCGAGCTCGGCGTCGGACGGCTCTTCACGCGGCCGTTCCGGAACACCGTTGGGCACCGCCTGGGCGACCGGAGCCTCGAGTCGACGCCGCTTCTGGCGGTGGCCGAAGCCGGTCGCGATCACGGTCACCCGAACCTCGTCGCCGAGCGAGTCGTCGATCACAGCGCCGAAGATGACGTTGGCGTTCTGGTCGGCGGCACCGGTGACCACCTCGGCGGCCTCGTTCACCTCGAAGAGCCCGAGCTCGCTGCCGCCGGTGACGTTCAGGAGAATGCCCGTCGCCCCGTCGACCGACTGCTCGAGCAGCGGGGACGACACAGCGGTGCGGGCGGCCTCCGCGGCGCGGTTCTCGCCCGATGCGATACCGATGCCCATGAGAGCCGAGCCGGCGTCGCGCATGATCGTGCGCACGTCGGCGAAATCGAGATTGACGATCCCGGGCACGGTGATCAGGTCGGTGATGCCCTGGACGCCCTGGCGGAGGATGTCGTCCGCAATGCGGAAGGCTTCGGTGACGGGAGTCTTCTTCTCGACCACCTGCAGCAGGCGGTCGTTCTCGATCACAATCAGCGTGTCGACCCGGTCGCGGAGGTTCTGGATCCCGACCTCGGCCTGCTCGGCACGCCGGCGACCTTCGAAGACGAACGGCTTCGTCACGACGCCGACGGTGAGAGCCTCGAGCTCGCGCCCGAGCTCGGCGATGATCGGGGCGCCGCCGGTGCCGGTTCCGCCGCCCTCGCCGGCGGTGACGAAGATCATGTCGGCGCCCTTGAGCGCCTCTTTCAGTTCGTCCCGGCTCTCCTGCGCGGCGGCGAGGCCAACGGCCGGATCGGCGCCGGCGCCCAGCCCGCGGGTGGCGCTCGAGCCGATGTGGATCTTCACGTCGGCGTCCGCCATCAGCAGTGCCTGCGCGTCCGTGTTGACGGCGATGAACTCCACGCCACCGAGACCTGCGTCGACCATCCGGTTGACCGCGTTCGTGCCGCCGCCGCCGACGCCGACGACCTTGATGACCGCGAGGTAGTTGCCTGAAGGATCTCTCATGAGCTCAATGTCTCGACGTCTCTCGACCTGAAGCTCGAGTAGAGCATCGGGGTGACGACGTTCCTTTCCGCGTGGAGGGTACGTCTCCTTGTCCGCCTTGTCAATGCGAACCTCATGGTAGCGTCGAGGTAGAACTCTCTACCTCAACCTGAGAGTTGAGGGTCTCACCTGCAACCGGACGGTCGGGGACGCTCACGTCGAGATAGCCCCCGGCCCCCGCGAGCTGAGGGATCACCCGCCGTGCAACCTCGAGCTTCACCGGTAGGTCTCGGCTGTCGCCGAGCCGGAGCTCGAGCCCATTGCGGAGGACGAGCTTCAGCTCCCCTTGCGTCGCCACAGCGGAGGCGACGGCGAGCGGGAGCGGCTGCGAGACAAGCGGCGCGACGG
>JAXIPI010000090.1:0-3067 GCA_045403015.1 Gaiellaceae bacterium
AACTCCGGCCGCCCGAACTCGACCAGCAACGTGAGAGATCGCCTGAGGGCGAGATCCGTCGTCACGACCGGCTCGGCGGCCTCATCCATGAGTACTACCGAGCCGCCGCATGAGACGCGACACGAATAATTGCGCCCTTCACGGCGACGATGTCCTCCTCGACCTGATCGAGCAGGACGCGCGCGCTTTCGATGAATCCGTGAAGCCCTGTCCATCGAATCCCGGCGTTGCCCGCGACGTCTTGCCGCTCGGCGTTTACACACGCCTCGATGCTCACGCGGTCGCCGAGCGGGAAGGAAAGACGCGGGGTGCTGTCACGAACGTCTTCGGCAGCCAAAGGGCGTTCCAGGCGGCGACCATGTTCCCGACCGATGAACAGGATGTCGGCGGCTTCGACGAAGTCGACTACCCCGCTCCGGAGCAATTCGGCGACGCCGAGTCATGGATCATGGCGGTCGCATCTATCGAAGCGTCGCGCGGCCCGGTGCACGGACGACGACCGGCGCCCGGCTACGCCACACGTTGGCTGCTCTGGCTCACCCAAGTCCCGTATGCGCTCTGGAGCGAGGAGATGGCGGACGCCTTCGAAGCTGTCTTCGTGGACTGGGTGACCAGGATCGACGACGCGCTTCTCAAACCCGCGCTTGAGCACTTTTCCCTCGAAATCCGCGAACCTCTCCGCTCAATCGACCTCGCCTTGGCTCTCGCGAACACCGTCGAGGGCATTTGGCTAGCCCAGTGCATCGCGCGAGAACACCCACTCGACCCGCCAATCACGTCCGTCGAGGCCGCGCGGAACGCTTTCTTGCTTCTCTGGCGCGGCGCTGTTCAGCCGGTGGAACTCACCGCGCGGGGTTCGCACGGAGCCTGAACCGTTCTTCCGCAGGTTCGCTCGATTACCTAACTCACCACCCGGATGCTGCGGCCGCCTCATCTGGACGGCCAACCGTCCCCCTCCAGTGAAAAGCCCAGAGGCAAGCCCCGCCACCTCCACCTTGCCCGGCCTCCTTCGTGTCACTCCAAGAGACCGCCAGCGGCGTTACTCGTCTTCCCAGTCGAGGAGCTCGTCCGCCCAGTGCTCGCCGAGGAGCGTGACCGCCTCTTCAGGCTCGTGAACCACCGGCTGCCGAACTTCTCGGAGCATGTCTTGCAGCCGAGCGAGATCGCGTTCTTGCTCAAATAGGACAGGATGATCGGCGAGCGTTGAGTCACGGAACGCCTGTCCGGATTCCGGATCACCTTCCACACTGCGTCCTTCATCCGACGCAACCCCATCTCAGACCCGGTGCCGAAGAAGAGGTAGTACGTGTTGCCGCCGACCTCGGACGCCGGCGTGATCTCGAACGAGCGTACCCACCTGACGCGCCTCTGAAGTTCGACGAGGAACAGGTCGTGGACAGGCTCCAGGGCTTCGCGCGGGTCGGGAGCTCCACGGTGTACTTGTCGCCGGCGAACTGCCTGACGCTGCGCGCCGAGCTCAAGGCCGAGCTCCCGGCCGGGCTCCTGCGCTTCACGGGCGAGGCCCTAGTGGAGCTGGCGTCGACCCGCTCCGGCTGCCGTGCGACTCCTCACAAGACTTGGCTGAACCCGCTCTGAACCCGCCAGTGCACGCTTCGTGGCACCTGATGGCAGCTGCTGTCGTAAGCCTTTGAGACAGGAATCAGCCCGTTTGCAGGGATTTGCGTGGACTCGTACTGCGGACCCCTTAACTAACGGTGATGTGCTCTCCGCGCCTGCCGGGACAACACGAAATCCCGCTATGCAGGGACTTTTTCGACCCGACAAGCCGACGCGCGGATTCGAACCGCGGACCCCTTCATTACGAGTGAAGTGCTCTACCAGCTGAGCTACGTCGGCGTGGCCCTAGATTAGCCGGTTCTGGCGGCGGGTACTCGCGACGGGCTGGGACGACGTGGCGATTCGGCTCGCGTCTGCTGACGTCGCTTGGCTGCGCCCGCTGGGTCGTCGTTTGCGTCGACGACCTCAGCGAGCTCGTCGCGGACTGCCGTCAGCTCGGCCTTGAGCGGCCGCAGGCCAGCGCGGCGCACTCCGTACGCTTTGAGGACGTAGAGCCGCTGCCGGCGCGCGGCGATTTCGTCGAGGAGCGCGGCGACGCGGCGCTGCTGCTTGCGGCGCACGTTCATGGATGCTGTTTCTGCGAGGCGGGACATCTCAGGCGGCCTCGTCGAGCAGCGCCGGCTCGGGCAGGGCGGACGCCTGCTCGTCTGCGATGTTGGCTGGACGGACGAAGAGGGCGGCGACCGCGGCGCCGAGGAGCAGTAGCCCGGTCAGAACGGCGAGGGCGGTCTGGTAGCCCCGGTCGAGCGCGGCGAGGCTCGCGACGGGCGCGTCGCTGTAGCGGTTGGTAGCCGCTGCCGCGATCGCGCTGGAGGCGGCGATCCCGATCGCACCGCCGATCTGACGACTGGTGTTGATCAGCCCGGAAGCGACACCGGCGTCTGCGCGGCCGACCCCCGCGAGGCCGAGGATCGTCACCGGAACGAAGGAGAGTCCCATGCCGGCGCCGCCGAGGACGAATGCCGGGAACAGATCCCAGAAGTAGTGGCCGTCCACGGGCAGGCGAATCAGGAGCGCGACCGAGAGCGCCGAGGTCAGGAGCCCGACGGTGAGCGTGGTGCGTGCGCCGATGCGCGCCACGATCAGCTGCGCGAGGTTGGAGACGACGACGACCGTGCCGGCGAAGGCGACGAAGGCGACGCCGCCCTGCATGGCGCTGTAGCCAAGGATGTCCTGCAGGTACAGCGAGAGCAGGAAGAACTCAGAGAACGCGACGGCGCCGATGATCGCCATCGCCGCGTTCGCGGCCGCGAGCGACGGGCCGCGGAACAGTCGCAGCGGCAGCAGCGGCCAGGGCGAGCGTGCCTCGAGCATGATGAACGCCGCGAGCAGTGAGACGGAGCCCGCGAGCGGCAGGAGCGTTGTCGCCGAGGTCCAGCCCTCGGTGGTTGCACGCGACAGGGCGTAGACGAGCAGCATCAGCCCAGCGGTTGCAGTGACCGCGCCGCGGGCGTCGAGGTGCCGATGCCCGAGCTCTGGACGGCTCTCG
>JAXIPI010000101.1:0-5511 GCA_045403015.1 Gaiellaceae bacterium
CGTCCGACCGATGCGCGCGCTCCGGTCCCTGGGCGATGTTGTCGAGGTGGAGCCGCGCCCTTTCCCCGCGGTCCTCCATCACTTCGACCAGCATCTCGACGTGATCGGCCGTGCGCCCTCGACCCGGCGGCAGTACCGCTACGAGCTGCTGCGATGGTGGACCGACTACCTGTTCAACGCCGAGCTCGAGGTCGCCGACGTCCGGCCGACCCACGTCGAGGAGTACCTCGGCGGGTTGCCCCGCCACGGGTCCAAGCGCACCGACGCGATCCGGGCGCTGCGCGCGCTGTTCGCCTGGGCCGTCGTCGAGGGTGAGGTCGACCGTAACCCCATCGCGCACATCCCGGTCCCCCGGCCGAAGGTCGGCCCGGCTCCCGACATCACCGACGACGACCTGCGCCGACTCCTGCGCGCTGCGTTCCGCCGTGAGCCCCGGCGAGGGTGGGCGATCCTGCTCGCCTACGTGACCGGCGCGCGGGTTGGCTCGCTCGTCGCGGTGAAGCCGAGCGACGTCCACCTCGGCCCGGATGCCCGGCTCGACCTCCTCGAGGCCAAGGGCGGGAAGCCGTACAGCGTGCCGCTCGAGCGCGCCGGGGTCATCGCGGCGCGAAACCTATCTCAAACATATGTTTCCGGCGATCGGCTCATCGGTGTCGGCGCCGAGCGGTTCCGTCAGTGGGTCCACGCCGCCGAGCAGGAAGCCGGGCTCGGCCGCGTGTGGCCGCACCTGCTGCGCCACGCCGCGTCGACGAGGGTCGCCCGGCGCGCCGACCCGGAGACGTGGCGACGCTTCATGAATCACGCCGACCTGTCGCAGTGGTCGCGGTACGTCGCCGGGACCGACGAGCAGGTGCGGCGGGCGCTGCCGACACCGTGAACGCGAAAGCGCCCCCCGACCGCAGGGAGGAACGAGACGGTCGAGGGGCGCTGGGCCGACGCGGAGGCGTCAGCGTTCTATGGGCCGAGGGTGTTCGACTCCCTCGACGCGACGAAGGTGACCAGCCAGCCGATGACCGCCGAGACAGCGGCGACCACACCGGGCTCGACCTCCACGTCAAAGGCGAGCAGCGCGGCGACGATGGCGGCCCACAGGCCGAGCCAGGTCTCGGTCGGCCTGCTCTTGATGAAGTCGATGATGCGTCTCATGACCCTCCTAACAGATCGGTGGCGGCGCCGGATGGCCGCCGCAGTTGGGGGGAGGAACGATGGTCGTGATCGTGATGACCGGCGGTGGCGGGATCGGCGCCGGGCTGACCGAGACGGCCTCCTCGACGATCTCCATCACGACGCCGAGCGACTGACCGAGCGCGCCAGCCATCTCCGGTTCGTTGGAGCGAAAGGTCCGCTCACATCCGGTGACCTGATCGGAGGGATCGACGAAGCACTGGTCGGTGCCCGGTCCCCCGACGACGACCTCGCCGCCCCGGTCGTCCACGGCGAACAGCCGATCCGGTCCCGCGCCTCCCCGCACGACGTCCCGGCCACCGCCACCCACCGCCGTGTCCTTGCCCCTCCCGGCTTTGAGCAGGTCGTTGCCAGCCTGGCCGTGGATGAAGTCGTTCCCGGGTTTCGCGCATAGGACGTTGCGCGCTGCCGTCCCGGTCTTCACATCGCGCTGCGGCGTGCCGACCCAGGTGCAGAGTCCCGGCGCCCGGGGTGCGCTGTTCGCCACCACGAGGCCGACGAGGGCAAGCGAGGCCACCGATATCAGGATCAGAAGTCGGCGCACTCGACCGGCACTTTCGGCACGATGAAGTCGTGGGGTACGCCGAGCTGGTCGGCGATCTCGGCGAGCGCGGTGAGCTGCTCGATGTTCGCCACGGCCGAGACGCACGTCACGGCGAGCGTCGTCCGGTTCGCGAGCCGCTGGTTGAACGATGAGATCAGGACCGGCGCCGCGATCGCGAAGGAGACGGCGACCACCAGGAGCGCGAGGACGAGCCAGCGGTAGCGGGTCACGGGCCGGACACGATGCCGACCCCGGCGGAGAGCAGCGAGGCGAGCAGTGCGGTGCCGAGCACGGTAAGGAGCAAGCGTCGCGTCCACCTCACCTCCTCCCGCACGGTCTCGAGGTCGGTCGTGTTCCGGCTCTCGTGCTCCTCGAGTCGGCGGCCGAGCTCACCGAGGGTCCACTCGCCGTTCGGCACGTCATCCGCTCAGTCGGAAACTCGCGTGCCACGGCTCCCCGTCTACGCCGTAGTGCCAGCCCTCGGCAACGAGAGCTCTCTTGATCTGGGTCCGTCGTACGATGCCCTGGCCCATGTCGATATCCACGGCGAGTGCTTCGGTGTGCAGTGAGCCGTCCGGGTCGGCGAAGCGGCCGGGCTCCCTCGCGTAGAGATCACGCTGGAGGGAGTAGCTCCGGTATCCCACGCCGGTGATGAGGATGTGCCGCACCTTGCCCTTGCGCCTCAAGCGCTTCGGGGTGGTCCGTTCCTCTGCGGCCTTGAACGCACGGAGCGCCGGTCCCTGGAGTGTGACAGAGCGGGAGTCCGTCTGCCTGTAGGTCTGGAGGTTCGGTGGCGCGTTGAATCGACCGGGATTGCGTGCAGTTATGACGCCGTACGGCGTCTGGAAGTCGCCGTCCTGGTAGTTGCTCACTCGCTGAACACCCCGATCGTGAGGTTCGTGACCGCCGAATAGGTGAGCTGCACTTTCTGATTCACGTCGTTGAACCGCGCCGTCGGGAATGGCCCGATTTTCACATCGCCGGTCGTTGCGGGGATGATGATGGCGAGATCGTGAGCGAATCCCTGGTCGCACAGACGCGGACTGTCGACGGTGACCGTTCGGGTAGCGGCGTTCGTGTTTTTGACGTGGATGTAGGTCTTCCCGTTGTTGGCGAACTCATCGCCACCGGCACCGCATGCCACGTAGTCAGCGGCCTCGCCGTCGAGGTCAATCTGTTGAACGGTGAGGGTTGCCACGCTTGCCTCCCTAGGGACTCAGCCTCATACCGGCCATGAACGAGTTGGTGAAGACCGTGGTCGTTCCCGATGCGGCCACCTGCGCCCATTGGGGTTGCACCACGCCCGCCGTCCCAGCCAATGCGACGATGGCCTGGATCACTACGCCCTGGGTCGAGCCAACACCGGCCCCACCGATCTGCTGCGATGCGGTCGCCTCCGTGAGCATGTTGGTCGCGACAGCGGCGATTCCGGGGACAGCGACCCACGCGCTTCCGTTCGCCGCGTCGTATTGCACGACGGCCCACCGCGACGTCGCGCTTGCGGGGTAGGTGAATCCAACCTTGAAATCCGCGGCGGTGGGGGTGTCCATGAGCAGGACGGTCTGCAGGAACCACACTTCGTTGGCAGCGAGAGTTGGGGTTACCAGATGGGTGTCGTTCGCGAGCGTGGTCGACGTGCTCGTCTGGTTTGCCGACTTCCGCGCGATGAGGTGCATCGTCGACATCAGGTTGTCGCGGACAAACGTGTTCCACAGCGCGGCGGGGGCAACCGCACCGGTGACCGCCGAGTCGATCGGGACTGTGAACCCCATGCCTCACCTCACCAGTACCAACGGGTGTCGATGCCCCAGCGGGACTCGCCCCAAATCCAGTAGTCCGTCGCGCGATCGAGCGGCGACAGGTTCCAGCCGATGTTCCACACGCCCTGACGGATCGTTTCGGTGGTGCCCTCGATAAACGAGTCCTGCGAGATGGTGCCGCCCCCGACCGGGTTCTTTCGGAACCGCACCTTGTCGTGGATCTCGCGGCCGAGGATGTGGGGCCACTGGACGTCCTGCCCCTTGGCCGATGAGAGGTCGACGCCGATGACCCGCAACGCAGGCTCGCTGAACCGTGCCACGAGGTACTCGGCCTTCGACTGCTGCTCGTTCGCGTCTTCGTGGAGCGTCGACTGCACGAGCGTCCGTTTGAAATAGCGGGTCTGCGAGGCCGCATCCATTGCTTCGCCGTCGAGGTTGCCCGGCGAGATGACTTTCGTCTCGTTCCAGATCTGCGAATCATCGAACGAGGTCGACAGCTCGGCGTAATGCTTCTCGAGGCCGGATTCGCCCCACGTCAGGTTCGTCTCGTCGAGCGCCACCGTGATCGGCTTCGTGCGATCCAGGAACGTGATCTTGCCGTCGCGCGAGACGAACAGGACACCGCCCTCGGTGGCCTCGACCATCTGCAGGTGCGTCAGCGCGCGCTCGTCGACGAGCGTCACTCCCTGGATCGTCGAGATGCCGGTGTCGATGGCACGGTCGGCAGCAGGCCACCCGATCGCGTCGAGCACCGCGTTGACACGAGTGCCCGACAGCTCGGCCGAGCGCGTGATGTTCACGTCGGCAAGCGCGAGCACCTTGAACGCATCGACGGCCTTGATCGTGACCCACGCGGCACCAGCGGGACCGCGGGTCCACGCCTGCGGCCACTCCTCGATGTAGCCGTTGAATCGGTCGTAGGTCACGCCCTCCCACGTCGCGCGGATCCTCATTCGGCGCATGGGCCGCACGTTCGGCGAGTAGGGGCTCGCCAGGTTCGTCGGGTCGTACTTGCCCTCAGGGTTTCGGAGCTGGGTCGTGACGACCCCGGCTACGACTTGGTCGCGCTCGTGACTGCGGCCCCGGCGGATGGTCGTCGACTGGTGATCCGCCGAGACGTCGGTCCACGTCGGCGTCGAGCCCGGATCGGTCGCGAACGCGATCTCGCAGACGAGGGTTGGAAGTCCCATGTCACGGGATCCCAGCCGTCACGTTGCGGATGCCGTGCTTCTGCAGCTCGCGCAGGAGGATGTCGGCGACCTCCGCGACGCCGCCGGGACCGACAACCGTGCCGATGGTGACGTGGACGATCGGCCCGCTCATCCCCCCGCCACCCGCACGCACCCGCGCCCGCGATAGCGGGATAACCGCCTCGGGACCGGCTTCCCCGATGAGGGCAACCGTCGGGCGGGTGACGACGCCGCCGTGCTGCAATCGCGGCCCCGGCACCCCCGTAGGGATTGAGGGCGGTGACGGCGCGTTGCCGAGGCGGGTGAACGCATCGGCCAGTCCGTTTACCCGCACCGCCGCGTCGGCCGACGCTTCGGCGGTCTGCTCGGTGTAGGTCAGCATGTTCTTCATCGCGCCCAGGGCGGGCTGCAGCGCGTTCTTGAGGACTTGCAGCGCGCCCACGTAGTCGCCGGTTTTCAGGTACGCGCGGAAGGACGCGGCGGCGTTGTCGCTCATCACGATCCCGAACTCGTCGAGGATGCCGATCCCGCCGATGAGCGCGTCGGTCTGACGCTTGGTCATGCCCGTGCTGTTGGCGAGGTCACTCGCGAACTCGCGCACCTGCCCGCCAGCGCGGACCATCTCGCCCCACACGAGGCCGAGCGACTTGCGGAAGTTTTCGAGCATGACGGGGTTCCGTTGGAGCTCCCTCGCCCAATCCCCGCCGAGCGTGTCGACCAGCGAGTCGACCTTGCCCGTCATGATCGCGATCTCGACGGCCGCCGCGGCGACCAGCACGGCAAACCCGGTCATCGCCGCACCGGAGATCCCGACGACGCCACCGAGGGCCGT
>JAXIPI010000095.1:0-2475 GCA_045403015.1 Gaiellaceae bacterium
GTCGAGTAGCGGGAGTGCACGAGCACCAGTGCCGAGGCGGTGCGCTCGTCCCTGAGGTCCGGGTAGTAGCCGGTGAGCTGCGGCGCCGTCAGCATGCCCTTGTAGACCACGGTGCGGGCGGAGAAGCTCGGGATCACCAGGTCCGGGCCGGCGGCAAGCTCCGCCACACGCCGGATCAGGTACAGCTTGCGCTCGAAGGCATCCGCGGCGAGCCCCGGCGCGGCTGCGACGAAGAGCTGCCGGATGCGCGGAGCGGTCGCGGCGGCCGACTCGCCGGCGTGGCGCTCGTCGACCGGAACGTCGCGCCACGCGACGACCGTCTGCCCTTCTGCCTCCACCGTCTCAGCCAGGAGCCGCTCGAGCGCCGCGGCGCGCTCGGCGTCACGCGGCAGAAAGCACACTGCGACGCCGTACCGGCCGAGGGGCGGCAGCTCGCTGCCGACCTCGGCGCGAAACAGCGCGTCAGGAAGCTGGAGCGTCATGCCCGCGCCGTCGCCGGTGAGCGCGTCGGCGCCCTCGGCGCCGCGGTGCTCGAGGTTGGCGAGTGCCGTGGCGGCGCGCACGAGCGTCTCATGACTCGCGACGCCGTCCAGGCGAGCGACGAACGCGACGCCGCACGAGTCGTGCTCGTACGCGGGATCGTAGAGGCCGACTGCCTTCAGAGTCCGATCACCCTCTCGCCGTGATGTGCGCTTGACCGGGGAGGCGAGAGGAGCGGGGGGCCGGCTAGCGCGGTCTCGGGCGCGAAAAGAGGGCGGCCTTGAACGCCAGAATCCAATCGGCGGCTACGAACGGTCGCTCCATCGCTTTCCAGTGTAAAGCATTGGCCGGTCGGCGCAAGCTCATTACTTGCGAAAGTAAAGTGGGGCTGCTACAACGAGTGGGCGCCAACCATCAAGAGCGGCAGAGGGAACTGGCCCGTCGAAGCCGCAGCAACCGGGACAAGAGTCCGTCAGGTGCTCCATCCAGCGTGAGTCGGACTCCGGACCGGCGAGCGGAAGATGGGAACGTGCACACCTCGCCCACCCGGCGAGGAGACCGAGGCCTCCGGAATGAATCGGGGGCCTTCGCCGTTTCCGGGGGCAGAGGAAGGCAGGTGAGCACGTGAGCGAGTCCCGGGTCACACGCAGAACTGCCGAGAAGGAAGCGCCGACGCTGGAGCTCGTTCTGAAGCGCAACTCGGTCGAGCGGATCAAGCGCGAGAAGGACCCGCTCGGAATGCTCGGCGAGCTCCCTGCACTGATCGCGGCGGGCTACGAGCAGGTGCCGGAGGAAGATCTCGTCCGGCTCAAGTGGTGGGGGCTCTACCACGACAAGCCCAAGATCGGGACGTTCATGCTCCGGATCAAGCTGCCCGCGGGCCGAGTGACCCCCGAGCAGTTGCGGACCGTCGGCGAGCTCTCCCTGCTGTACGGGAAGGGCTCGGGCGAGTTCTCGACGCGGCAGACGATTCAGCTCCATTACCTCGAGCTCGCCTCACTGCCGGAGGTGTTCCGCCGGCTCGACGAAGTCGGATTGACGACCGTGGGTGCATGCGGCGACGCCGTCCGGAACGTGACCGGCTGCCCCGTCGCCGGTCTCGCACACGACGAGCTCTTCGACGTCACCCCGGTCACCGAGGCCGTCACGAAGTTCTTCTACGGCAACCCGGATTACTCCGATCTGCCGCGCAAGCACAAGATCACCGTCTCCGCCTGCGCGCACCGCTGCAACGCGCCCGAGATCAACTGCATCGCCCTCGTCGGCGCGATCCGAGACGGTGAGCGCGGCTTCGGCGTGCTCGTGGGCGGCGGGCTCTCGTCCGTGCCGCGGCTGGCCCGCGACCTCGGCGTCTTCATCCGGGTCGACGAAGCCTTGCCTGTGCTGTGCGCCCTGCTCGACGCGTGGAAGGAAGACCTGAAATACCGCGTCTCGCGCGTGAAGGCGCGAATCAAGTTCATGGTCGACGACCTCGGGCCTGAGGGCATGCGCGCCGAGGTCGAACGGCGGCTCGGCTACGCGCTCCCCGACTACGAGCTCGACGCGCCGCCGCCGATCACCGACCACATCGGCGTTCAGCCACAAAAGCAGGACGACCTCGTCTCGATTGGAGTGCCGGTGAAGGTCGGCCTGACCTCCGGCGAGCAGCTTGTCGCAGTCGCGGAGCTCGCGGCGGAGCTGGGCGAGGACGTGCGCGTGACGAGGCAGCAGAACTTCATCTTGACCTCGATCTCGACCGATGACCTGGTGCGTGTCAGCGAGCGTCTCGCCGAGCTTGGCCTGCCGCTGACCGGCAACCCGCTTCGCGCCGAGGCAATCGCCTGCACCGGCGAGCCGCACTGCAACTTCGCCGTCACGGAGACCAAGTCGCGGCTCGACGTCCTGGTCGAGCATCTCGAGGCCCGGTTCGGCGACGCGCTCGCCGGCCTGAAGCTGAATCTCGACGGCTGCCCGCATGCGTGCGGGCACCACTGGGTGGGCGATCTCGGCTTCCAG
>JAXIPI010000151.1:0-8480 GCA_045403015.1 Gaiellaceae bacterium
CGAACGTGCGAGGTCGCCCGCCCTATCGAGAGCTTCGGCCACCGCGCCGTCGGGGCGGTCGGCGGCGAGCGCAAGGTGACGCGCCCGTCCCTCCGGATCGCGTACGACCTCTGCGAGCCGGCGGTGAACGCGCCGTCGCTCGCCACCAGAGAGGCCTAAGAGGAGGACGGATGCGAGTAGCGGATGGGCGAAGGCGATGCGCTCGCCGTCGAGCTCGATCACCTGCGCCTCGACAGCCGGCCGAAGATGCGCGTGGGCGTCGGCGTCCAGCGCGGCATCGAGCAGCGGCACCGACGGCTGAGCGAGCGCGGCTGCATGGACAAGCATCTCGTGCGTCTCCTCCGGCAGGGCAGAGAGGCGCTCCTCGACGAGCGCGCGCAACGATGGCGGCACTGGGAATTCCTGGTCGAGACTGGCGATGCCGCCGCGTCGTTCCAGCGCGCGGGCGAGCTCGAGCGCGTAAAACGGGTTGCCTCCGGAGATCTCGCGCAACCGCGCCAGCGCAGGCCGCGGAAACGTCATCCCAAGGCGCAGCCGGACCAGTGTGTGAAGAGCTCCGAGGCTCAGTGGCGCGACTTGCTCTCGGTACACCCTCTCGTCAGGGAGCGCGGCGGCCAGCGCAGGGGGACCACCTTCGGCCTCTGCCGACCTCACCGCGAGAAGCAGGGCAACGGGCAGCTCGTCGAGCCGACGCGCAGCGAAGGCAAGGGCGGACGCAGATGGCGCGTCGATCCACTGCGCATCATCGACCGCGACCACGATTGGCCCGCGAGAGGCGAGCGCTCGCAGCATGGACAGCGTCGCGACGCCGATTGCACCCCTATCGGGCCTACCCAACCCGGCATCGTCGATAAGGAGTGCTGCCTCGAGCGCCTGTCGCTGAGGGGGCGGCAATTGCGGCGAAACGTGTGCGAACCAAGGCCCGAGCAGGTCGCGAAGGACGGTATGAGCCAGCTTCGTCTCGGCCTCGGCAGGTCGCGCCGCGAGAACGGCGTATCCGGCAGCCTCGGCTGCTTCCACCCCGGCCATCCAGAGCGCGGTCTTGCCGATTCCCGCCTCTCCCTCAAGGACGATGGCGCGGGGAAGGCTGCCGCGTGCGGCGAAACATTGGTCGAAGACGGCGACCTCTTGGTCGCGGCCGATCAACTCTGCCCGTGTCGCGAGCGTCCTCACTTGCCTCCGCACTCGTTTGTCGCCTCTGCATGTTGCGGCCGTGGAGAACCCGTGTCCACCCGCGGTCACGGTCTCGTCGACGAAGTAGTGATCGGCCTCTGCGGTCGCGGCGCGATCGAGGCGATGCTGTGTGTGCTCGCGCCCCGGGGCGTGGGGCCTCCGGTGATCAACTACCGGCACCTCCCGTGATCTCGACTACCTCCCGAACGCGGCCCGCCGGGTACAGGTCGACATCGATGCTCGCGAGTCGATTGGCGGTCAAGCGGCTGCGTGCTGCTCGGGCACGCGCCTTAGCCCGCCGCGCGCGACGGCGACGATTACGGTGCCGGGTCGAGCCGCTTCTCCCAGGTCAGCAGCGTGTCGTCCACCTCGATCGGCCCCGTGCGGATCTCGATCGTCCCCTCGACGCGCTTCGGCGGGAGGCCGGCGTCTATGTAGCCGCAGGCCCGGTACAGGGCCTGCGCCGACTGATTATCAATGCTGACCGCGATCCTGAGCCGGTCGCAGCCGTGCGCGCGGACCTCCCGCTCAGCGGCCGCGATCAGCGCCGACGCAACGCCGCAGCGGCGGTGCTCGGTGCGCACAGATACATCATGAAGCTCAGGCGGATCTGTCAGCGCCAGGTAGACGTGGCCGAGCGGCTCATCGGCTTCCCAGGCCACGAGGTAGAAACCGTCGCCCTGATGGAGTCGCGCGAGCCCAAGCACAGCCATCACGCGCTCCACCTCCTCCAGCGCAAGCGGCCGGATCAACCACCTCCCGGTGTCAACCATGAGCGACCCCCATCGAGCAAGACAGTGTCTCAGCCGCGACCGCTTCTGGCACGACCTTGGCCACGCGGTTTCTGCACGACGTCGGCGCGCGAGTGCCTCCTCGTCCCGTTGGTAGGAGGGGGTCGCGATTGTGGGCGCCCGATAGCGTCCAGCAGCGTTGCCTCCCGGAGCCTCTGGGGCTGCGCCGGGTGGTAGAACCGGATGCTTGACAGTCCGATAACGCGCCGGAGGTCAAGAGACAAACCCATCCAATTTTGCGTCGGATCCGGCTAGATCGTCACGATCCGGGTCGGCCTCGGCGCCAACCACCAGCGCCGCGCTCGTCCCGTTTTGATCGTTTGCTGCCCGAGCGCGTGATGATGTTCTCGGACGCGACAACAAAAGATGATTTGCGGGGTTTTTCTACGGGAGCGACGGGACTCGAACCCGCGACCTCCGGCGTGACAGACCGGTACGAGCTCAACCGGCACAGTCGGCTCGCGCCCGGATTTACCCGCTAGAGCAGGCATTTCGTACCGCGCCGAACCGGCTGTGATCGGTTGCGACCGGCTACCACCCGGCAGAGCCTGTGTAGTACATGTGTAGTCGGGCGGTTGCCGCGTTAGGCAACAGTGGCGGCTCCGTGCTCGAAGACAGCTAGCCGGCTCAGCCGCTCCACCTGGAGATGATCGACCCCCTCTTTGCCATGCGCTCCGATCGGCAACCGGTGCGACCGCTTGGCTCCATTGATGCTCCATCCCGAGACGCGAATCGCTGATGTGGAGAGGCTTTGCCGAACGCTCCGTGCGCGTGATCTGACGCGAATCGCTGATGTGGAGAGGCTTTGCCGAACGCTCCGTGCGCGTGATCTGCGGATGACCCGTTCTCTGTAGTGATCCCGAGAGTCCGCATCACCCGTCGGCCATTGAAGCTCGCCTGGGCCGCCCGATCACGCAAACCGCGGGAACCGGGCGCAGGTCCTCGACCAACACTTGGTCCACGGAGAACTCGGCCAGCCGAAACTTCTCGCTCAGCTGGTCCGCCAGGTCGCGAGCTCGGCCGGGCTGCGTGTGGCGAGCATCCCAGAAGAGATAGACCGCTCCATCGGAGGCGAGATGGCGCCCGACGATCCCCAGCGCCTCCTTCGGCTGAAGCCAAAAGGGCGCGACGTTGAAGGCGAAGACCTTGTCGAATCGCTCGTCCCCAAAGTCCGCCTTCTCGAGCGCGGCCGTCATCAGCACGGCCCGGCCTGCCGCGACGTGCTCGCGATTCCTACGCGCGGCCATCTCGATCATCTTTTTCGAGCGATCGATCGCGGTGATCCGTCCGTTGGTCAGCCGCTCGCAGACCAGCGATACGGCCACACCGTGTCCGCAGCCGACCTCCAGCGCGCGATCGGCTGGGTCGGGCGCCAGGGTGTCCACCGCCCACACGAACCGTTCCGAAGGCTTGCTCGCCATGCCCTAACTCCGTCAGCGGATGACGCGTTGGTGGTCGATCACGCCACCGCTGACGTGGCTCACTACCACGCCGCGCTGCGCCTCGCCGTAGCGGCCGGTGATGTGCTCCTCGTCCACAACGTAGTCGCCAACTCGCACACGGTTGAGAACCGCGCAGTGGAGCTCCGGGTTGTCGGCGAAGACACGTCCGAAGTGGGCGCGGAAGTCTGAGTGCCCGCGGGCCAGCACGGTACCGCGGGCGTCCTCCATGAGGCAGTCGGGCGAGTAGCACGCGACGAAACGATCGACGTCGCGCGCGTTGTACGCCTGAATGTGCTCCTCAACGGGGTCGTTCATGGCAAGGATAGATCTCATACCACGTCGCCGACGGGGCTGGCGATCGTCCGGCAGATCGCGGGAACGCACGGCGTCGGCGTTGAGGTCGTGGGGTAGCCGGAGGAGGCGCCCGCATCCACCTCCGCTGGTGGAAGGAGCCCGGCTACGGAGGGCGCTCGCTGGACGCTCTAGTTGAGGCGATAGCACCGCGTCGGTGGTCTTCGAGGCCACGACGGCTGCGAAGCCGACGGCTCCTCCCGGCCGGTTACCAACGAGTCCGCTACGCGGTACCCGTCGTTGTGGCTCCCGGGCTGCCGACCGCCGCTGCGTCCCCGGTCACGAAGTCCGCGACCCGCTCGCCGATCATGATCGAAGGGGCGTTGGTATTGCCGGTGGTGACCATGGGCATCACTGAGGCATCTGCGACGCGCAGCCCATCGATGCCGAAGACGCGAAGGCGTGGATCGACCACCGCCAGCGGGTCGCGACCCAGCTTGCACGTCCCGACCTGATGGTGGTAGGTGATGGCAGTGTCTCGGACATAGCCTCGGAGCTCTTCGACGGATCCAACGTCCGGGCCTGGGTAGCGCTCCACGGCGCCCCACTCCTGCAGAGCGGGGCTCGCGCCCAGGCGTCGGCACAACTCGACGGCGGCGACGAGACTGTCGAGGTCGGCATCACAAGCCAGGATGTTCGGGTCGATGGCCAGCGGGTCGTCGATCGTAGGACCGGTGAGGCGGATCGTGCCCCGGCTCAGCGGCCGCACCATCCCGCCCAGGAGCGTGAACCCGTTCTCGGGGCCCTCCATCCAGGGCTCGTACATGGGGACCATGAAGTGGATCGGCTGGAGGTCAGGGACGACGAGTTCCGGGCGCGACCGCCAGAAGAGATGCGTCTGACAAGCAGGCAGGCCGGGGGACGGCGCGCCGACCTCGCGTTCGGCACTGAAGATCACCGGTGAGAGCAGGTGGTCGTGGAGGTTCTGCCCCACGCCTGGCACGTCAGCGATGACCTCGATCCCATGTTCGAGAAGGTGGTTCGCCGGGCCGATGCCGGACACCATCAACAGCTGCGGCGATCCGATCGTCCCGCCCGACACAATGACCTCGGCGGCATGCCTCCGCTCGACCTGGCCGTCGCGCACCCATTCCACTCCAATGCAGCGACTGCCCTCGAATAGCAGGCGCCGTGCGGGGGCACGCAGCAGGACTCGCAGGTTCGGGTCGTCGGCGATCGGGCGCAGATACGCACCTGCCGTGCTATGCCGCACCTGGTCGGCGATGCTGAACTCCATATAGGACACGCCGTCCTGCTGTTCGCCGTTGTAATCGCGGTTGAGAGGAATGCCGCACGCCTGGGCAGCCGCCACGATCGCCTCGTGGATCGGGTCGGCGCGGTAGGACGACAGAATCGTGACAATCCCGCTGTCCTCGGGGCTGCGGTGTTCGATGCGCTCGTAGACGGGCCGAACGTCGTCCCAAGCCCAGCCGTCGGCGCCCAGGTATGCCCACGCGTCATAGTCGGCGCTCGCACCCCGGACCCAGATCATCGCGTTTAGGGAGCTCGACCCGCCCAGCACGCGACCACGTGGCCAGGCCAGGCGTCGACCCGCGGCGTGCCGCTGCGCCACGGTCTCGTAGGCCCAATCCTCATCGGAGAGCCACAGCTCATGCAGACGCCCTGGATCGTGGATCGCCGGGTTGACGTCGAGACCGCCCGCTTCGAGCAGCAGCACCTTGATGCCGCGATCCACGAGTCGGCGAGCCGCGGCGGCACCGGCGGACCCAGAGCCCACGACGATGACGTCGGGTTGGAAGTCGTCGATGTCGCCGTCTGCAACGGCGGGGGCGATTGAGGCCTCCGTCACGTGATCTCTCCTCGAAGGATCATTGACCGGCGTGAACTCGGTGTCCGGTAGGAGCCTCCCCGCAGGCTAACGCTCCTCCTAGTTTCCGTGGCTCAAGCGAGCGCCATCCAGACGCTCTTGACTTCGGTGTACAAGTCGATCGCCTCCCGGCCCATCTCGCGGCCCCAGCCGCTGGCCTTCACGCCCCCCCACGGCGCCGCGGCGTCGAGCGGGTTGGGCATGTTCACCCAGACGTTTCCCGCGCGAACAGTGGCCGCCATGCGGTGAGCGCGACCGACGTCGCGGGTCCAGATCGAGGCGCCGAGGCCGTAATCGGTTGAATTTGCCCGTGCGACGACCTCGTCGTCGCCATCGAACGGCAGCACGCAGATGACCGGGCCGAAGATCTCCTCGCGCGCGATCCGCATGCTGTCGTCGACGCCCGTGAAGACGGCCGGCGTCAGGAATGCGCCTGCCTCCAAATCGCCACCGGGGCGCTTACCGCCGCAGACGAGCTGCGCGCCCTCGTCGATGCCAACCTGGATATAGGCCTCGACACTTTCGCGGTGATCGAGCGAGACGAGCGGGCCGAGCTGCGTCTCGGCATGCAGGCCAGGGCCGAGCTGCATCGACGACGCCGCAGCGGCAGCAGCCTCGGCGAACGCTTCCGCGATTGATCGGTGGACGTACACGCGGCTGTAGGCGGCGCATACCTGTCCGCTGTTCAGCAGCCCGGCCTGCAGGACGCCGGCGACGGCCGCGTCCAGCGGCGCGTCGTCGCAGACGATTGCGGGATTCTTGCCCCCGAGCTCGAGCGAGACGCGCTTGAAGTTGCCGGCGGCAGCACGCACGATCGACCTGCCAACCTCGGTCGATCCCGTGAACGACACCTTGTCGATGAGCGCGTGCTCGGCAATCGCGGCGCCGACGACGGGGCCACCCGTCACGACGTTGACGACGCCATCGGGCACGCCCGCCTCGGCGATCAACTCTGCCAGGCGCAACGCGGTAAGTGGCGTCTGCTCTGCTGGCTTGACCACGCAGGTGTTCCCGCACGCCAGCGCTGGGGCGAGCTTCCAGGACGTGATCATGAGCGGGAAGTTCCACGGGACGATCAGCCCGCAGACGCCGACCGGCTCGCGCACGGTGTAGTTGAACGTGCCGGGGAAGGACAGCGGGTTGGTATCACCGGCGATCTTCGTGACCCAGCCTGCGTAGTAGCGGAAGTGCTCGGCGGCGGCCACGACGCTCACGTGGCGCGAAATCCCGATCGGCTGGCCCTGGTCACGCGTCTCGAGCTCGGCCAGCTCGTCCGCGTGACGGTCTATGAGATCGCCGATGCCCCACAGCACCCGGGCCCGCTCGGCGGGAAGCAGTGAGCGCCACGGCGCGCCGGGCTCGAACGCCCGGCGCGCGCGGCCGACGGCCTCGTCGACGTCGGCCGGGGAGGCGTGCGGGACCTCGGCGATGACCTCCCCTGTGGCGGGATCGATGCTCTCCATGACCTCGGTAACTGCTGCCATGTGTCTCCTACGGTCGTCGCGGTGGACGTTCGTGCCGCAGTATCGATTGAGAGCGTGCGTGCAGCTTGGATGCCGGTGCATGGCGCTTGTTCGAGAGCGCACGCTTCCGTCGCGGTGGCGTTGGGCGGCGTAGCGTCGGTCCGTAGCCACCCGTGGTCACAAGGAGAAAGTGCATGGCCGAGACAATCGAGCGGGAGTTCTGGCGAGACCTCAAGCCGATCGAGGAGGTCTTTCGTCCCGGCGCGGGCGCGGATGTCTACATCCCCGACGCTGCGACCGACGACGACCGCTACTACGTTCCGTTCACCGAGACGGTCTCCAGCCGGCCCCTCTGGATCTCCCCGGCCCAAAACCGCTGGGCCGACGTGCTCTACGCCAAGGGACCTGGCTTGGTGAATCGTCACTATCACCCGCATCAGGTCTTCGCGTACACCATCTCCGGCAAGTGGGGCTACCTAGAGCACGACTGGGTCGCCACGGCCGGAGATTTCGTCTACGAGTCGCCCGGCGAGGCCCACACCCTCGTAGCCTATGACCACCCCGAGCCGATGAAGGTCCACTTCAACGTGACGGGACCGCTGATCTGGATCGACGAGAACGGTCAGCCGGTCGGCCAGTTCGACGTCTTCGACTACATCAAGCTCTGCCAGGAGCATTACGCCAAGGTCGGCATCGGCGCAGATTACGTCGAGCGGCTCTACCGCTAGCGCTCCGCGCGGCAGGTCATGACGCTGCTTGCAGATCCAGCTGACGGTATTCGGTCGGCGTGCATCCGTAGGTTTCTCGGAACAGTCGACTGAAGTGCGCCGCGTCAGTGAGGCCGAAGCGCAGGCCAACGCGCGCAACCGTCTCCTCGCGACTCCGCGGGTCGACGAGCGCTGACCGGCAGCGTTCCAACCGCCGCTCGCGGATCCAGCGGGAGACGCTCACGCCCTCCGCCTCGAAGACCTTGTGGAGATAGCGCTTGGAGATGAAGTGCGCGGCGGCGATCCGCGTCGGCGTCAAATCGGCCTCGCCGAGGTGGGCGTCGATGTACGCGCGTATCCGAAGCAGGAGCTCGGCGCGCGAGTGCGCGTGCAGTCCGCCGTCCTCGGTCGTCACCGTTGCGCACAGCGACCCGACAAGGTCGACGACGCTCTCGACGACCCGGTACTCCTCCGGCGGCACCTCATCACGGACGGCCAACTGGGCCAGCCGCATCAGAAACGGCGCCATCGCCCATGCGATCCCGTTGCAGCTGGGAATACGCGTTGCCGTGATCTGCGAAACCCGCTCCGGCGAGACCCCGATGATGTCCCGCGGCAGCACGGAGACGAGCATTCGGAACGGCTCATCGGTCACGAACGTGTAAGGCCGCGAGCAGTCGTAGATTGCGAAGTCACCCCGGCGCAACAGCGCCTCACGGCCATCC
>JAXIPI010000186.1:0-12613 GCA_045403015.1 Gaiellaceae bacterium
GGGTTCACTTGAAGCTGCCGCGGCTCCGGTCCCTGATCGGCTTCCTCGCGCTCATACCCTTCGTGATCCCGCCGATCATCCTCGTCGTCGGCCTGCTCGACTTCTACAGGGGCTCACCGCAGTGGTTCTACGCACAGCCATACGGCTTCCTCGTCGCCGCCTACGTGATCCTCGCCTTCCCCTACATCTACTTCTCGCTCGACTCCGGCTTCCGCGCGATCGACGTGCACACGCTCACTGAGGCCTCGCAGAGCCTCGGTGCGACGTGGCGCACGACCTTGCTGCGCGTGATCCTCCCGAACGTGCGCACCGCCGCGCTCGCCGGTGCGTTCCTCACGCTCGCGATCGTGATGGGCGAGTTCACGATCGCGAACCTCGCCGCATTCCACACGTTCCCGATCTACATCCAGTACATCAACGAGACCAAGGCCTTCCCCGCGGGGGCCGTCTCGCTCCTGAGCTTCGCGATCACGTGGGCGGCCATGCTGTCGCTTCTGTTCGTCGGCCGCGGCCGCCGCCCGGTCCAGATGGGAGGTGCCCGCTAGTGCCCCTGATGGCCTTCGTCGAGCTCGAGACCCTGCACCGGTCGTTCGGCGACGTCGTTGCGCTCGACGGGATCAGCATCTCGCTCGAGGAGGGAGAGTTCGTCTCGCTGCTCGGGCCGTCGGGCTGCGGCAAGACGACCGCGCTGCGCCTCGTGGCCGGCTTCGACCGCCCGAACTCGGGCCGCATCGTCGTCGCGGGCAAGGACATGACGCGTGTCCCGCCCAGCAAGCGGGACATGGGCATGGTCTTCCAGGCCTACAGCCTCTTCCCGAACATGAGCGCGGCGCGGAACGTCGAGTACGGGCTGAAGATCCGCGGCACCGCGAAGCAGGAGCGCGCAACCAAGGTCGCGGAGCTCCTCGAGCTCGTCGGCCTCGGGCACGCGGGCGATAGGTATCCGCATCAGCTCTCGGGCGGGATGCAGCAGCGGGTCGCGCTCGCGCGCGCGCTCGCGATCGAACCACGCGTCCTCCTCCCCGACGAGCCGCTCTCGGCCCTCGACGCGACGGTGCGCGTGCCGCTGCGGGAGGAGATCCGGCGGATCCAGAGCCGGCTTGGGATCACGACCATCTACGTCACCCACGACCAGGAAGAGGCGCTCTCGATCTCCGACCGGGTCGCAGTTCTCTCGGAGGGGCGGATCGAGCAAATCGCCGCGCCGGGTGAGATCTACGACGCTCCCGCGACACCCTTCGTGGCGGAGTTCGTCGGCACCATGAACCGGCTGGAGGGAACGGTTGCGGACGACGGCGTCGTCGCCTACGGCGAGAAGCGACTCGCGATCGCCGCGGTGCGCGGCCGCACCAAGGGAGAGCGCGTGATGGTGCTGGTGCGGCCCGAGACGGTCGAGCTCCAACCTGCGAACGGCGACGGCTCGGGCGTCATCACGGGCGAGATCGTCTCGCACACGTTCCTCGGGGCGATGATGCGCCTGAAGCTGACCTCAGGCGACAACGAGGTGACGGCCGACGTGCCTGCGACGCGCGCGAACGCGTATCCGGTCGGGATGAAGGTGCAGGCGCGTTTCCCGGGCGAGACGGCTCGGGTACTCACCCTCGAATCGTCTCCAGCAGCAGATCCGGACGGTCGCTGAAGATCCCGTCGACGCCGAGCGCCGCGAGCTCTCGCATCCGGACCGGGTCGTTGACCGTGTAGACGGTCGTCTTCAGACCGAGGCTGCGCGCCAGCTCGATCCCGCGGCGCCGCGCGCGCGCCGATCCCAGAAGCCGACCCCCCCAGGCGAAGGTTGCCGCCCGCTGGATCGAAACGCCGAGGCCGACGTGCTGCCGTGTCCGGAGCCCTCGCACCTGGCGCAGCGCGTGCGACTCGAAGCCGACGACGACCGCGTCCTCCGGGAGCAGGACGACCGTGCGCGCAACAACGTCATCGCGCCGGTAGCGCCACGGGCTCTTGAGCTCGCACATCAGACCGATCCGACCCGAGCACTGATCGACGACCTCCTCGAGGCGCGGCTCCCCGCCCACCGGTGGGTCGTGGCAGACGACGAGCGAGCCGTCCGGGGCGGCGTGGATGTCGAACTCGACGAAGTCGGCGCCGATCTCGATCGCGCGCTCGAACGCCGCCGGCGTGTTCTCCGGCAGCTCCGCGGACGCGCCTCGATGCGCAATCGTCCATGTCATCCGAGCAAGCGCCGGAGCAACGGCACGTCGATCGTCTCCACGACCTCGTCGGCCTGCTCGAGCCGCTCGGGTGCCTGCGTCCCGAGCAGGGCGACCACCCGTGCGCCGGCCGCCTTCGCAGACGCGACGCCCGCCTCGGTGTCCTCGAAGACGAGCGTCTCCGAGCCTGCCGTGCCGAGCGCTTCGAGCGCACGCAGGTAGCTCTCCGGATCAGGCTTTCCGAGCGCGACGTCGTCGTCGGCGACGATGACCGCGAACAGCTCTCCGACGCCGGCTGCGGCGACGACCGGAACGATCTCCTCGCGCGCGGCGCCCGAGACGATTGCGAGTTGCGCGTGCTCGGCGGCGAAGCGCACCGCGTCGCGCATCGCTTCGGTCACCGTCGATCCGTCGGCGACCGTGCGGCGGTAACGGTCGATCCGCTCTCGGATGAAGGCGGGAATGCGCGGGTCGCCCGGCCCGAGACAGATCTCGGCAATCGCGTGCTCGGCGAGCCCCGAGAGGCGTTCGTAGTACTCGCCGTCGGAGATCGGCTCGCCGTACTCGGCGAAGAGCTCGCGGTAGATCCGGCAGAGCACGGGCTCGTCGTGAGAAAGCGTGCCGTTGAAGTCGAAGATCACCGCGCTGATCGGCACGTCAGGAGAGATTACGCTCCTCCGCGATGCCGCTCTCCGCACTCCTGCTCGCGCTCGCGGCGGCATTCGTGCACGCGTTCTGGAACCTGCTGCTGGCGCGGGCACGCGATCCCGAGGCGGCCACGGCGGTGGCCCTCGTGGCCGCTGTCGTCGTCTTCGCCCCGGTGTCGCTGTTTGCCTGGGAGCTCGAACCAGGGGTCTGGCCCTACCTCGTCGTCACGAGCTGCCTGCAGCTTCTCTACTTTGCGCTGCTGATCACCGCGTACCAACGGGCCGAGGTGTCGGTCGTATATCCGGTCGCGCGTGGAGTGGCGCCGACTCTCGTCCTGCTCACAGGGATCGTCGTGCTGGGTTACAGCACGTCGTGGGCGCAGGCCGCGGGCGTCGTCCTCGTCGGGCTCGGCGTGCTTGCGATCCGAGGAGTCCGCAGGGGTGCCGCCGGGATCGTCTTCGGGCTCGCGATCGCGGCCGTGATCGCCTCGTACACGCTCGTCGACAAGCGGGGACTGGACTACGCGAACCCGATCGCCTACCTCGAGGTCTCGATGATCGCGCCGGCCGTCCTCTACGCGACCTGGGTGGCTCGGCTACGCGGGGGCGCCGTGGCGCTACGGAGCGAGCTCAACCGCTCGTCGGTCGTCGCCGGCATCGCGACCTTCACGGCGTACGCACTCGTGCTCGCCGCGCTCGAGCGGGCTTCCGCGGCATCAGTGGCAGCCGTGCGCGAGACGAGCGTCGTCATCGCCACGCTCCTCGCCGCCGTGGTGCTGAAGGAGCACGTGACGCCGGTCCGCCTGACGGGAGCGATCCTCGTCGCCTGCGGCGTCGCTCTCCTAGCAGTCGGTGGATGAGGGGCAGCGGACGCCGCCCCTCATCCCTCCACCCGGCCTAATTCA
The DNA here is from genome assembly GCA_045403015.1 of Gaiellaceae bacterium. GTDB lineage: Bacteria > Actinomycetota > Thermoleophilia > Gaiellales > Gaiellaceae > Gaiellasilicea. Next base: position 3,718 of record JAXIPI010000186.1, read on the forward strand.
GCCAGGCGTTCACCTTGCCGGGGTTCGCCTTGACCCACTGCTCCGCTGCCTTCTCCGGCTTCATCTTCGTGCCGGAGATGAGATTGGCGACGAAGTTCTGGTCCTTTGACGTCCACTTCCACTTGCTGACGAACTTGACGGCCGGGGAGCCGCTCGTCGCGAACTTCTTCGAGACGAGCTTGTCGAGGCCGTAGGACGGGTACTCGCACGCGTACTTCTTCGGATCCCCGCCTTGCTTCTCGTCATCCAGGCAGCCGGCAAAGCGCTTGGGCAGCTGGACGCGAACGAGGTCGTACTGCGCGTTGAGGTATTGCGGGTCGTACCAGTAGAAGAGAACGGGCTTCTTCTGCTTGTACAGCTGGCTCCAGCGAGCCACCTGCGCGGGCTCCGCGCCTGCGACCACGTGCTTGAGGTTGAGCCCGAGTCCCTTGATCAGCGCCCGATCCTTCTGCACGTAGGACGGATCGCCGCCGAGGAACATCCCTTGCGATCCCGACTCGGGAGACTTGAACACGGACTCCTTGCCCTTGAGCCCCCGCCAGGTCTTGAACGCCGGGTACTGCTTGAGCAGATAGCGCGGGATGTACCAGCCGATCACGCCGGTGATCCCGTTCGAGCCCACGATGCGAACCGACTTGTCCTTGAGATACGGCTGAGCCTGCTTCGTCGTCGTGTTGTCCCAGTCCTCGAGCGCAACGTCGACCTTGCCGTCCCGCATGGCCTGGAAGTACGGCGGGCCTTCGGTGACCTGCGTCAGCTTCACCTTGCAGCCAAGCCGCTTCTCGAGCACGTACTTCGCGACGTAGGTGTTCGCCGTCGAGCCCGACCACGACTGCTCGTTGATGATCACGGTGCCGCAACTCGCTGCTGCGCCCTTGCCGAACGCGCTCCCCGACACGGCAAGCGCGGCTACGGCGACGAGCGTGAGGCCGACGAGGCCGACACGACCCAGCCAGCCACCTCGAACAGACATCCGACCCTCCCTCTTGTTGTGTAACCCGGTCCAGCGGTTCATGCGAAGCCCTCCTTCTTCGTTTGGCGCGTGCCCTGAGTGACGCGGTCGAGAGCGATTCCGAGGGCGAGGATCGCGACCGAGGCGATCACGCCCTGCCCGAACTGCCCGCGAACGAGGCCCTGCGCGACCTCGTAGCCGAGGCCGCCCGACCCGACGAGCCCGGCGATGACGACAACGGCGAGCACCATGATGATCGCCTGGTTGATGCCGAGCATCACCGCGTCACCGGCGAGGGGAAGCTTGACCTTCATCAACACCTGCCGCCTCGACGCGCCGAACGCGTTCGCGGCCTCGACCGACGTCGGCGCCACGTCCCGCACGCCCCGCTCGACGAGCCGCAGCGTGACGGGGAACGCGTACAGGACGCTGGCCACGATCCCCGGCACGATCGAAACCGGCATCAGGTAGATGAACGGGATGATGTACACGAGCTGCGGGAGCGTCTGCAGCAGATCGCTGATAGGCCTCATCACCTTCGAGAAGCGGTTGCTCTCAGCGGCCAGGACACCCAGGACGACCCCGAGCAGGACGGCGATCGCCGTGGCGACGAGCACCTGGGACAGCGTGTCCATCGCGAGCGCCCAGACCCCCATGAACCCGATCAGGCTGAGCATCGCGAGCGTCGTCAGCGCCGGCCGCAGGCCGCTCACGACGAATGCGATCGCGGTCAGGCCCGCAACCGTCGTGAACCACGGGGCCTCCACCAGGAACTCCTGCAGCGGGAGCAGCAGCTCCTGGAGAATGAAGATCCCGACTCGCTCGGTCACCGCGAAGACCCAGGTGGTGGGGTCCTGCACGTAGTCGAGCACGACCTGGATCTTGGCCAGCAGCCACTCCTCCAGCGTCACCGTACGCGGCGGACTCCCGGCCTCGTCCGGGTAGGCGGCGGCAACGCCGAGGGCTTTCGAGATGACGACGCCGGCCACGATCGCCGCGGCCAACATGAGCGTCTGACCGCGCTTCCTTGCCTCCTCGAGGTGCCGGAGGGCCGGGTCGGTCCGTTCAGCGATCGCCTCGAAGGAGCGGTCGAGGGCCATCGCCATGACCACGATCACGAACCCCGCGAGGATCGCGAGGGCCGGGTTCGAGTAGAGGCCACTCGTGACAACGGCCCCGAGGCCCCCGCCGCCGATCAGACCCGCGATCACGACCATCGAGAGCGCGAAGAGGATCGTCTGGTTGACGCCCAGCAAGATCATGCGTCGCGCGAGCGGGAGCTGCACCTTGCGGAGCAGCTGCTTTCGGGTGGCACCCATCGACGTGGCCGCCTCGACCGTGTTGAGGGGAACGCCCCGGATCCCAAGTGCCGTGATCCGGATCGCCGGCGGGATCGCATAGATCATCGTCGAGACGACGGCGGCGGCCGGCCCGATCGAGAAGAGGATCACCACCGGCATCAGGTACGCGAACGCGGGGACGATCTGCATCGCGTCGAGCAGCGGCGTGATCGCCCGGCGGAACCGCGCGGAGCGGCCGGCGACGATGCCCAGCGGGATCCCCACGAGGAGCGACAGCCCGACGGAGACCAGCATCAGCGCCAGTGTCTGCACGCTCTCTTCCCACAGGCCGGACAGGGCGAAGGCCGCGAACGCGGACAATGTCCACAGCGCTGCGCGCAGGCCGCCGAAGCGCAGAACGAGCGCCACGCCGGCGACGGTCGTCCCGACCCACGTCAGCCAGAGCAGCAACCGCTCGAACCATTGGACGAGGTGGTCGATCGCCGAGCTGAAGCCCTCGAAGATCGTGAAGACGAACGACTGGTCAGCCTGACCGCGCTCGGTCAGGAGCCAGACCTGAAAGTCGTCGAGATGGACGGACAGCGAGTTCCAGACGAGGTTGTTCGGCCACGGATACTCGAGCCCCCAGACCCGGTAGGCGGCGTACATCAGCGCGACGATCCCTGCGACCCGGACGAGCCTGCCGCGCCACCAGACCTGGTGGACGATCGTTGGCGCGGGTCTGACCGTCTCGGCGAGGACCGAGGCCACGGTCAATCGCCTCGCTCGTCGGCGATCGCCTGGAACACCGCGTCGCGGTCGACGATGCCGACGATCTTTCCGTTCTCGACAGCGCAGACCGGCTTCTCACTCGCCGCGAGCGCGGGCGCGGCCTTGCTGACCGTCGTCGTGACATCGAGCCTCGGGCCGTCCGTGGGATCCTCGGGCGTGGGCTCGCGCATGATCCAGCGGAGCGTGAGCACGTTGCTCTTCGGGATGTCGCGGACGAAGTTGGCGACGTACTCGTCGGCCGGCTCGCCGACGAGCTCCTCCGGCGTCCCGAGCTGGACGATCGCGCCGTCGCGCATGATCGCGATCCGGTCGCCGAGCCGCAGCGCCTCCGGCAGGTCATGCGTGATGAAGAGCATCGTCTTGCCCGTCTCGAGCTGGAGCCGGCAGACCTCGTCCTGCATGTCCCGCCGGATCAGCGGATCGAGGGCGCTGAACGGCTCGTCGTAGAGCATCACCTTCGGGTCGACGGCAAAGGCCCGCGCAAGTCCCACGCGCTGCTGCATCCCGCCCGAGAGCTGGTCCGGGAACTGATTGCCGGAGTCCTCGAGCCCGACGAGCCGCAGTACCTCCTCTGCGCGAGCGAGACGCTGCGCCTTCGGCATGCCCTGGACCTCGAGCCCGAAGGCGACGTTGTCGACGACGCGCCGGTGCGCGAGCAGGCCGAAGTGCTGGAAGACCATCGAGACCGTGTGCCGCCGGAGCTCGCGCAGCTCGCCGCGGCCCGCCGCCATCACATCGCGTCCGTCGATCTCGATCGCGCCGGCGGTCGGCTCGATCAGCCGGATCAGCGTCCGCACGAGTGTCGATTTGCCCGAGCCGGAGAGCCCCATGACGACGAAGACCTCGCCGGGCCACACCTCGATCGACACGTCCCGGACGGCGATCACACAGCCCGTCTTCGCGCGCAGCTCGCGGCGAGGCAGATCGACGTCTTCTGAGCCGAGCACCCGCTCGGCATGCGCGCCGAAGATCTTCCAGATCCCCTCCGCGCGGATCAGCGGTGGCCCGTCGCGAGACACGCGCGGGGCCGCAGCGCTCGTCACCGCAGTCGCGCTCAGATCGTCCTCACCCTCATGGTCTTCCCTGATTGAACAAGGTTCCGGCCCGGGTTTCCACCCTGGCAACTCCCCCGCAGCGGCGCATGTGATCGAATCAGCGCGTGCTCGTCGGGCTCGGCCACGTCGACCTCGTGTGCGGCGATCTCGCCCGCTCGCTCGCGTTCTACGCGGCCGTGCTCGGGCCGCTCGGTCTCCGGCAGGCGTCGGGGCCCGAGGCTGAGCAGCGTTCGAGCTCTACGCTCCCGGCCTCCACCATCTCGCCCCTGGCGGTGGAGACGCACGCGGACGTCGACGCAGCGCATACTGCTGCCGTCGCAGCCGGCGCTCGCGTATTGCACGCCCCACGCCTCTTCCCGGAATATCACGTTCCCGGAATATCACGCCGGCTACTACGCGACCTTCTTCGTGGATCCGGAGGGGTCGCGTCCGTTTGACAACTGTAGCCAACGTGCCTGGCGTCGCGCATCTCGTCGACGAGGTCGGCGCCTGGCGGCTCCCACTGCGCGCTGGTGTTACGGCACGTCCACCCAGAAGACTCCGGCGCTTCCGAGGCGCGGGTTGGCACTCCTGACGCGGACCAAGATGGGATTGACGCCCTTGTACTTTTTCACTCGTGCCTTAGTCGCGTCTAACAGGTGGGACAGAGCCTGTTGCGATGAGAGGTTCTGCTTGCCGAGTGTCTCCAACTGCGTCGGCGTGAAGGGCCAGGGATTCTCTCTGTTGTCGATCGTGATGTGCGCCACCCACTTGGTGACCGCGACGTTGTTCGCCTTGGGGTTCTTGACGCGTTTGTCGAGCTGGCGGGACGCGTTGAAGATGTGACCATCGACTGACCCTTGGGCGGGCGACGTCACGTGCTTACTCTCGAGTGCGGTGGTGTCGTCGATGAAGGCATCTGCTTCGCGCTTGGTGTCAGTTCCCATCTGGATAGCCTCGCCTCCGCGCCCCTGCGCTTCGGCTTGCTGGATGGCGCCCACAAGTTCGGCGTAGATCCGCCGCGCCGAATTCACAGCCGTGTCCGACCACTGGTTCAGGCCCTGCGCTCGGTAGCGCGCCTGCGCTCGCGCCTGCGGTGAAGGCCCGGCGGCGGCAGGGTTGAATAGCTGTGACCAACTCCTCCAGCGGCCACGCTTGTCTCCAAACGCCTGCCCCCGGCCTCCTTCCCCCGGCTTATAGACGTTGTAGAGATCATTCGAGATGTCCCCTCGGAGCTGGCTGACCTCCGTTGTTTCCTCTTTGAAGGAATCGAACTTCGCCTCCGCCTCATTCAGTTCCGACTTGACGCCCGCACGTTGCACGACACCGCCCCGTCTCCGGCTCATGACACCGAGTGCCGCCATCGTGCCGCGATTGCCGATCAGACTTTGCAGCGCGAGCGCCCCATTCAAAGCGAGCGGCGTCTCGGCAGCTGAGCTTGATCTGTGTTCAGGCGCTTGCTTCTCGGCCGCCCTCGCGTGCTCCATGCGCCGTGAATACCAGCCGAGGTCGCCCGTCTGCCGCTGCCACACGGGCATCCGTCGGGGCAGCGTTGGCTGCCCAGACGGACGTTCGAGCGCGGAGAAGATTCGTAGGGCTCGAGTCGTTGACTTCGGCTGGCCCGTTTTTTAGTCAGCGCGCGCCGCTAGTTCGGGCTGTCGGCGCAGGCGATCTCGCCGACCGGCTCGACCGCGCGCTCACCGACGACGTGAAGCTGCTCGCCCTCACGATCGACGAGCGGGCGATCATCCTCGACTGGCTCGACGACCCGCCCGACGGCCTCGCCGAGCTACGCGCCGTCTTCCTGAACGAGCATGAGTGGCGGACGCGCGAAGGCCTCGACTCGTCTCTACCTCCGACTTCCGGCACCTGTCCTAGACAGGAACGCTCTCAAGCCCCAGGATCCAGGGACCTACCGAGGAGGCGACCTTGAAGCTCGCAGTCACAGCAGTCGTCGCCGTGCTGGCGACCGTGTTGGTCGGGTACGTGCAGAACGTCGGCGCGGCGACACCACCGGCCATGTCCACCTACGACGCGGCTCAGCGGCTAGAGATCGGCCGGTTCGCTGCACGCAACGCCATCGGGAACGCGATCTGCATCGGAGTCGGCCGCAACTACCCAGCCAAGTACGACCCGAAGCGGTATCACGTCCTCGACTGCAAGGTCACCGACAAGAACTTCGACAACGAGCGCCAGTTGACGATGACGATCACCAGCCCGACGACCTCCACAGTCAAGTGGCTGACTCAGATGAAGGTCTGCTCTCCGTAGGCCGTAGTCCCCTCCTCTACAGCGGGTTATCCTCTCCTCCACTCAGGCGGAGGCGACCGTGCGGATCATCCTCAACATCATCTGGCTGGTGCTGTCGGGCTTCTGGCTCTCGATCCTCTACGTCCTCGCCGCAGTCCTCCTCGCGATCACGATCATCGGGATCCCGTTCGCGAAGCAGTCGCTCAAGCTCGCGGGCTTCATCCTCTGGCCGTTCGGGCGCACTCTGATCCCGGCCGAGACGCGGCACAAGGGGATCAGTGTCGTCGGCAACGTCCTCTGGGTCGTCCTCGCCGGGATCTGGATCGCGATCGCGCACGTCATCTCGGGCGTCCTGCTCTGCCTCACGATCATCGGGATCCCGCTCGGCGCCGCCAACTTCAAGTTCGCTGGCGCGGCGCTCGCTCCGTTCGGGAAGGAGATCGTCAACAAGAGCGACCTCCGGGTGGTGCCGGAGAGTCAGGCGATCTCGGTTCCGGACTAGGGTCGTCGGCGGCGGGCCGCCGGGCAAATCGGCCCCGACCCGCTCGAACCATTCGGGTACGGCCGACGCCCGCGCTGAGCTCTACCGCCTCGCCGAGAAGCGGGCCGCTGCGGCAGCGCGGGTCGAGCAGGTCGAGCGCGAAGGCAGGAACCAGCGGCAACCGCGCAGAAGGCGTCGGTGGCGCTGGCCGAGTACGAGCGGGTCGGTGGAGCAGCGCCGATCGGCGCAAGCTAGAGCAGGCGCTCGCCGACGCCCGATCGCTGGCGTCCGAGCCGTGGCCCGAGCGGCTCGCCGGCGCAAGGGAAGCGACGCGAGACGCCGAGCGGGACTGGCGGGAGTACGTCGGCGAGAACCTCGGTGCGCCGGTCGCCGAGGAGGTAGCGGACGAGGCCTCCGGTCCGCTCCATCCGTTTGTAGGTTGCTCCCAAACGGACGCGACCCCAACGGATTTCGCATCGAGGTGGCGGCGAGCCGGGACGCGCGGCTCGGCTAGAGCGTCACCACCACGGTCTTCGCCTCGGTGAACGCCTCCATCGCCTGTTTGCCGCCGACACGGCCGACGCCCGAGCTCTTGCCCGAGCGGCCGCCGAAGGGCAAGTGGCTCTCCCAGTAGTTCGTCGACTCGTTGATGTTCACCCAACCGGCGTCGACCGCCTCGGCAAAGCGCAGGCCACGGCCGAGGTCGCGCGTCCACACGGCGGTGAGGAGCCCGTACGGAGACGCGTTTGCGATCTGCAGTGCGTCGTCGTCGCTCGCGATCGTCGTGATCGGAATCACCGGCCCGAACGTCTCCTCGCGCGCGACCTCCATCTCCTCGGTGACGCGATCGAGGACGGTCGCCTGCCAGTAGAGCGAGGTCGGGAAGCCCTCGGCGCGGGTGCCGCCGGCCACGAGCTCGGCGCCACGGTCGAGCGCGTCCGCAACGTGCCGGTCCATCTTCTCCGCGGTCGACTCGTTGTTGAGCGGCCCCATCGTCGTCTCGGTGAGGAGCGGGTCGCCGAGCCGGATCTCCCGCTCCACGGCCGCGCCCAGTCGTTCGACGAACTCGTCGTGAACGGCCTCGTGGACGAGAAATCGCTCCCCCGCCGTGCAGCTCTGCCCCGCGCAGAGGAAGGAGGCGACGAGGCTCGCCTCGGCCGCCGCGGCGACGTCCGCGTCCTCGAGCACGACCATCGGCCCGTTGCCGCCGAGCTCGAGCAGCATGGCCTTCCCGGCCGCTCGCGTCGCCACTTTCAGCCCGGTCTCGACGGAGCCGATGAAGCCGATCGCGTGTGTGCCCGGGCTGCCGGCGATCTCGTCGCCGACGACGGCACCGCGGCCGGTGACCATCGAGAAGACGCCGGCGGGCAGCTCGGCATCGACGATGCACTCGGCAAGCTTCGCGGCGCAGATCGAGGTCGACGAGGCGGGAGCCCAGACGACCGCGTTGCCGGCTGCGAGCGCGGGCGCGAGCAGCTCCGCGGGCATCGTGTAGGGCCAGTTCCAGGGGGTGATCACGCCGACGACGCCGCGCGGGACGCGGTAGCCCAGGATCCGCTTCGAGGCATCGACCGACGGCGGCATCGACCCGTCCAGCCGCTTGACGTCTGCGGCCGCCATCCGCCAGTACTCGACGAGCTCGTCCACCTCGCCGTACGCCTCGCTGTGGAGCGGCTTGCCCTGATCGAGCGTCAGCATGAGCGCGAGCTCGTCGCGGCGCTCGACGATCAGGTCGGCGACCCGCTCCATCGCAGCCGCCCGCTCGAAGGCGGAGCGGCGCGACCACTCGCGCCAGGCGCCGTTCGCCACCGCGAGCGCCCGCTGCGCGTCCTCGCGCGTCCCCTCCGGCACGGAGCCGAGCGACTCGCCGCTGCCGGGGCTCGTCGCCTCGAGCCGCGCGTCCGAGTCGGTCCACTCGCCGCCGATCACCATCCCGTAGTCCCTCGTCGTCGTGCTCACGCCGCGAACGCCTCCCGGTAGATCTCCTCGTACGCGGCAACGTCGACCTCGCGGGCGTTGCCGAACGTCTGCGGGTCCTCGTACGCGATCCGCGCCAGCATCGGGATCTCGTCCTCCGAGAATCCGAGCTCGACCAGCGAAGGGATGC
>JAXIPI010000126.1:0-4345 GCA_045403015.1 Gaiellaceae bacterium
GCGACGTTTCCCTGGCTGCAGCTGCTGACGCACCCGGAGATCTGGGTCTACCCCGGCGCGCGCATGGGCGAGACGATGCACGCCATGCTCGAGGAGGAGAAGGAGCGCCGCCTCGAGCAGCTCGCCGCCGACCGGATCGACCTCTCGTGAAGGACGTCACCGTCCTCGTTTCCGCCTCCGGCGCGCCGGGCACCGCGGCGCTCCTGAAAAGCCTGCGCGCGAACGGCGAGCGGACCGCGCGTCTCGTCGGCACCGACATGAGCGAGCGCTCGGTCGGCCGCCACCTTTGCGACGCGTTCCACACCGTCCCGGCCGGCTCCGACCCGGGCTTCGCCGACGCGATGCTCGATGTCGTCGAGCGCGAGAGCGTGGACGTCGTCCTCCCTCAGTCCTCGTTCGACCTCGAAGGACTGGCTGCGCACCGAGACCGCTTTCCGGTGCCGGTGCTCGTCTCCTCGCCAGACACGATCCACCGCTCGAACGACAAGGCCGAGACCTACGCGCTGCTGCAGCGGCTCGGCGTGAAGGGCCCGGACTTCCGCCGCGTGAACGGCGCGCGCGAGGTCGAGGCCGCGGCGCGCGAGCTCGGCTACCCCGACCGCCCCGTCTGCTTCAAGCCCGTCTTCTCCTCCGGCTCGCGCGGCTTCCGCGTCCTCGACCCGACGGTCGATCGCGCGCACCAGCTCCTGCACGAGCGGCCGGGGGCCGTTGCCATGCGACTCGAGGAGGCCGTCGAGCTGCTGCCGGACGAGGGCGGCCCCGACCTGCTCGTGATGGAGCTCGCGACCGGCGGCGAGCGCACGATCGACGGGATCGCCGACGGCAAGCGGGTCGTCCTCGGCCACCCCAAGACGAGAGAGGCCATGCGCGCCGGGCTCGCGATGTACTTCGTCACGCTCGAGGATGAGGAGCTGATGGCGACGGCGGACAAGCTCGTCGAGGAGCTCGCGATCGAGTGGTTCTTCAACATCCAGCTCGTCGGTGAACACGTGATCGAGATCAACCCGCGGATCTCGACCATCGTCTACCAGGATCTGAACCTCCCGTATCTCGGGGTGAAGCGCGCGCTTGGCGAGATCTCGGACGAGGAGCTCGCCGCGCTCCGTTCGCGCATCCGGCCGGGCCGGGCGAGCCTGCGCTACTTCGACCAGGTCGACTTCGACGGCCCCGTCGTCGACTCCCGCGCGCACGCGCGTGGCTGAGCGTCCGCTCCGCGTCACCCTCTGCCCGGTCAACACGGCCGGTGTGCCCTGGACGAACGCGCAGGCGCTGCGACGCCGCGGCATCGACGCGCGGCTCGTGGTCTTCGAGCGCTACAAGCTCCACCCCGAGGCCGACGAGTCGCTCGAGATCCCAAGTAACAGTCGGTTGCTTGGTCGGCAGGCGCGGCAGTGGGCGGCGCTCGCGCGGCTGCTGCCCCGAACCGACATCTTTCACTTCCACTTCGGACTGACGCTCGTGCCGCAATCGCTCCAGTTTCCGATCCTGCGCGCGACACGGAAGAAGTCGGTCATGCACTACCTCGGCTCGGACATCCGCGGCAAGGCGCCGGAGGAGCTCGCCTACGGCAAGAAGGCGGACGCGGAGATCGTCGGCAGCTACGACGCGATCCGTTGGGTGCCCGAGGCCGAGGTGATCCCGCCCGGCGTCGACCTCGCGGCGATCGAGCCGGCGCCTCCCTCCGACCGCGAGCGCCCGTTGATCGTGCACGCACCCTCCTCCCGCCGGCGCAAGGGCAGCGAGCACGTCATCGCGGCCATCGAAGGGCTCGACGCCGATCTCGAGCTCGTCGAGGGGCTTCGCCACGACGACGCGTTCGAGCGCTACCGCGACGCCGACATCGTCGTCGACCAGCTGAACGCGGGCTGGTACGGGCTCTTCGCGATCGAAGCGATGGCGCTCGGAAAACCGGTCGTCACCTTCCTGCACGACGAGGCGGTCCGCCGTACCGAGGAGGCTGTCGGCACCCGCGTCCCGATCGTCTCGGCGACCGCCGAGACGCTGCGCGAGACGCTGCGGCCGCTCGTCTCGGATGCCGCTCGAAGACGTGAGCTCGGCGCCGCGTCGCGGGGGTATGTCGAGCGCGTGCACGACATCGAGACGGTCACCGACCGCCTGCTCGCCCTCTACGCTCGTCTCTAGATGACCTCGCTCGCAGTGCAGATGCGCCGCCTGGGCAAGCACTCGGCGGTCTACGGGCTCGGCGGGATCGTCTCGCGGCTGATCGCGGTCTTCCTGCTCCCCATCTACACGCGTTACCTCGACCGGGAGGACCTCGGCGCCGTCGGCCTCGTCGTCGCTCTGTCCGCGGTGCTGGTCACGATCCTCCGGCTCGGGATCTCGTCGGCCTTCTTCCGCTTCTACTTCGACTCGAAGGACGCAGCGCACCGCCTGCTCGTCGTCCGCACCTCGTTCTGGTTCACGATGGCGAGCGCGACAGTCGGGCTCGCGGCCGGCGTCCTCCTCGCCGAGCCAATCGCGGACCTGCTGGGCCTGGACGACCCGAACCTGGTGCGCGCCGGCTTCGTCGGCATCTGGGCGCAGATGAATTACGAGCAGCTGACGTCGCTCTTCCGCGCCGAGGAGCGCTCGACGGCGTTCGTGCTCGCGAGCCTGGCGAACGTCGGAGTCACGATCGCCATGACGCTGCTGCTCGTCGTCGTGTGGGAGCAGGGTGCACTCGGTGTGATCGTCGGCAACTTCGCCGGCACGCTCGTCGTGTACCTCGCCCTCCTCACTGTGCACCGCGCCCAGCTCGGGCTTCAATTCTCCCGCCCGCTTCTCCGCGAGATGAACCGCTTCGGGATCCCGCTGGTCCCGGCGGCGCTCGCGTTGGTCGTCGTCAACTTCAGCGATCGCTTCTTCCTCGTCCACCTCGCGAATCTCGCCGACGTCGGGCTGTACGAGATCGGGGTGCGGATCGCCTCGGCGATGGTGTTGCTGCTGACCGCATTTCGGATGGCCTGGCCGGCGTTCGCCTACTCAATCGAGGACGATGATGAGGCCAAGCGGACATACGCGTTCGTTCTGACCTATCTCGTGGTCATCGCCTCCTGGCTCGCGCTCGGGCTGGGGCTCCTCGCGCCCTGGCTCGTGCGGCTGCTGACCCAGCCGGATTTTTATGCGGGCGAGCGGGTCGTCGCACCTCTCGCCTTCGGCGGCGTTGCCTACGCCGCGTACATCGTGATGGCGATCGGCGTCGGCCGTGCGAAGCGGACGCAGCTCAACTGGGTGATCACCGGCGTTGCCGCAGCGGTCAACGTCGGCCTGAATCTCCTGCTGATCCCGCCCTACGGGATCATGGGCGCGGCTGTCGCGACTGTCGTGGCGTACGTGGTGATGTTCATCGGGATGACCTGGTACGCGCAGCGCGTCTTCCCGACGCCGTACCAGTGGCGGCGCGTCCTGACCGCGGTGGCTGCTGCGGTGGGACTGCTGCTGCTCGGGAGAGGGCTCGGCGGCTTTGCGGCGGCGATCGGCTTGACGCTGGCGTATCCCGTGGCGTTGGTGCTGCTCGGCTTCTTGCTGCCGGAGGAGCGGATCAGGCTGCGAGCAGCCCGGTCACGTACATGATCGCGATCCCGGCGAGGAAGCCGCCCACTGCGTACCCCGAGCGGAGATTCGCCGAATCTCGCCGCCCGACATAGCGGACGACCTCCGCGACGACCTCGAACGCCGCGCCGGCGGCGGCGCCGAAGAAGAGCACCGCCAACACGTCGTTGGCGATGAACCCACCGGTCCAGGCGCCGATGATCGCCGGGCCTCCGGCGATGAGGGCCAAGGTGGCGAGGCGCGGGAATGAGAGCGTCGCGCCGCCGTCGGCCGCGGGCGCGGCGATCCCGAGCCCCTCGGTCACGTTGTGGATCATGAAGCCGACGATCAGGAACGAGCCGAGCGTGAGCTGCCCGAACGCAAACGAGGTTCCGATCGCCAGCCCCTCGCCGAAGTTGTGCAGGCCGATGCCGATCGCGACCAGCGTGGCGAGCGCGACGCCGCCGAGGACGCCGTTGGCGCCTGCGGAGAAGCGGCCCGAGATGAACGTCATCGTCAGGAAGCTCGTCGCCACTCCGAGCAGCACAAGGCCAGGGCCGCCGAACGCTCCCGGGAGCGCTCCTTGCAGCTCGAACGCCTCGAACAGGGCCTCGACGCCGAGGAACGAGAGCAGGCCGGCGGTCAGGGCCATGAACGCCGTCAGCCACTGCTGGCCGACCCGGCGCAACGACGGCAGCCAGAGAAGGCCGAGCGCGACGGGCAGCACGCCGACGAGGAAGCCGATGATCCCGTAGCCGAGAAAGCCGCTGGCGCTGACGCCGGGCGTCTCGATGGCGGCGGGTATCTCCTCGAC
>JAXIPI010000274.1:0-7104 GCA_045403015.1 Gaiellaceae bacterium
CCCCCCCCCCCCCCCCCCGCCGCTGCTGCGCGTCAGACCGCCGCCGCCGTCCATTGCTGCGCCGCGAAGGCCGCATCGACAGGGGCCTTGCTGATGCTGTGTGCGAAGTTGGCGAGCGTTGTGTGCCCAACTTGGGCGACCGCCTCGAACAGCGCGCTTCGCGAGTAGCCGGCGTCGAGCAGCGCCTGTGTCTCCTCGTCGCTCACGTGGCCCTTCTTTCGCACGAGGCTGCGCGCGAACTGAAAGAGGGCGCCGAGCTTGGGATCGGCGGGCGGGGCGCCGGCGCGTGCCGATGCGACCGCACCCTCTTCCGCGTTTTGCATCAGGGCGAAGGTCGAGTGCGCGGCGATGCAGTAGTCGCAGTCGTTCTCGAGGCTGACTGCTATGGCGACGATCTCCCGTTCGACGCCGGTCAGTTCACTCCCGGCGAGCGTCTTTCGCAGGTCGACGAAGCCGGTGATCAGCACCGACGATTCGGCCATCGTCGCAGCGAGATTGGGAACGAACCCCAGTCCCTGTTCGAGCGTGCTCAGCGCCGGGACCGACTCTGTCGGCGCGGACTCCAGCGTGTGGATCGGGAACGTGCTCATGGGCTCTCCTTCCGCTGTCGCGACCCCGCCAGTCACACGGGGTCTCTTCCCGGACCAGGATGCTGGCGCCGGCGCATGGGCACAATTCCCTCCGAGGGAATGGCGGCGGCGTGCCTGCTGCCTACACTTGAGTCAGTGTCGCTCCCATCCGCGACCATCCCACAGCGGGTTTCCGTCAGCCCGATCGGCGACCTGCTTCGCCACTGGAGACGCGTCCGGCGCCTGAGCCAGCTCGCGCTCGCGCTCGCCGCCGGCACGACCTCCCGCCATCTGAGCTTCATCGAGACCGGCCGCTCGCAGCCGAGTCGCGAGATGGTGCTCCGCCTCGCACGCGTGCTCGACGTCCCGATCCGGGAGCGCAACCAGCTCCTGCTCGCGGCAGGCTACGCGCCCGTTTATCGAGACGCGGGGCTCTCCGACCCCGAGTCCGCGCAGGTGCGTGCCGCAGTCGAGCGCATGCTCGCCTCGCACGAGCCGTACCCCGCGGTCGTCATGGATCGCCACTGGAACGTGATCACAGCCAACGACGCGGCGACGGCGTTCTTCGGATGGTTGCTCGAAGACCGCGAGGCAGACGAGCCGGCAAACGTGATCCGCCTCATGTTCGACCCCGACGGCCTTCGGCCGTTCGTCCGCAACTGGGATGACGTCGCCGAAGTACTGATCCAACGCGTGCACCGCGAGGCGGTGGGCGGCGTCCCCGACGCCAAGACCGTTGCCTTGCTCGAGCAGGCACTCGGATATCCCGACGTGCCCTCCGAGTGGCAGCTCCCCGACTTCCGAACGCCGCCGCTGCCGGTCGTGCCGGTCATGTGGAAGAAGGACGAGCTCAGCTTGAGCTACTTCTCCACCGTCACCACGCTCGGCACGCCCCAAGACGCGATGCTGCAGGAAACCCGAATCGAGAGCTTCTTCCCCGCCGATGAGACCACCGCGGCTCACGCGTGGACGCACGCAAAGGCGCTGAGTGCTCTTCTCCAATCTTCATAGGTTCTAAGATTTCGAGTAACGTTGGGCACGTGCCCGCCACGACTCAGGCCGTCCATGTAGTCAAGGCGAACCTCTTTCGTGTGCTGGGCCATCCGGCGCGCGTTCGCATCCTCGAGCTATTGCGCGACGGGGAACGGTCGGTCGGTGCGCTCCAGAAGGAGCTAGGGCTCGATTCGGGCGGCACGTCGCAGCACCTCGCCGGGCTGCGCCGGATCGGCCTCGTCGAGTCGCGACGTGAGGGGACGAGCGTCTACTACCGGGTCGAGGACGAGCGGGTGTTCGACCTGCTCGAAGCCGGCCGCGGGATCATCACTCGGCAACTCTCCGAGCAGCAGTCGATCCTGAGCGAGCTCGAGAGCTCGTGATCGGAGTGCTCCTGGTTGCCGCGCTCGGCGCGGTTGCGCTCGGGGCGATCCTGGCGCTCGGCCGGCGCACGTTCGAGCCGGGGCTCTGGACGCAGGCGGCGGGAGCGGCGGGAGTTGGGATCGGCGGCTTCTGGGTGCTCGCGTCCGGTGACACGCTCGGGGCGGGGTTCACGAGCTCCTTCGATCTGCGGTTCGGCGTCGACGGGCTGAGCGGCTTCTTTCTGGGCACGCTCGGCCTGATCGCAGCACCGGCACTCGTGTTCTCGCTTCGGTATCTGGAGCCGAACCGACAAGGGCGGGCAACTGCCGCGCTCACCGCAGGTTTCTTCCTCGCGCTCGCGCTCGTGGTCTGCGCCCGCGATCCGCTGACTTTCCTCCTGGGCTGGGAGCTGATGACGCTGCTCTCGGCGACGGTGATCCTCGTCGCACGCCGCGCGGACCGGTTGTCGCGGCAGACGGTGTTCAACTACCTCGCGGTCACCCACCTGGGAGGGGTCGGCACCTGGGTCGCGGTCCTGCTCCTCGCGGACGCGGATGCGTTCGGCGGCGCGGCGGCGATCAGCTCCGGTTCGGGGCTTCAAATCGCGATCGCACTTGCCGCCCTGGTGGGGATGGGGACGAAGGCAGGGGTGATGCCGCTGCACGTCTGGCTTCCGCGCGCTCATCCGATCGCGCCGGCCCCGGTCTCGGCACTGATGAGCGGCGTGATGATCAAGGTGGCGCTGTACGGGCTCGTGCGCGTGCTCGTCGAATGGGTCGGTGTCCTCCCGGTCTGGTTCGGAGTGCTCGTGCTCGCTGTCGGGGCGCTCTCCGCTGTCGGCGGGGTCGTCTACGCCCTCTTTCAGCATGACCTCAAGCGGCTGCTGGCGCTCCACTCGATCGAGAACGTGGGGATCATCGTGCTCGGACTCGGCGCCTGTCTGATCCTGCGCGCCCGCGGCGCGGACTCGTGGGCCGCATTCGCACTGGGTGCGGCGCTCCTGCACACGGTCAACCACGCCGTCTTCAAGTCACTGCTCTTCCTGGGCGCCGGGGCGTTCGAGCGGGCCGTGGGCTCGCTCGAGCTCGACCGGGTCGGCGGCCTACTGCGCCGGATGCCGTGGACCGCCGGAGCCTTCCTCGTCGGAGCGATGGCGATCTCGGGCCTGCCGCCGCTGAACGGCTTCGCCTCCGAGTGGCTGACGCTGCAGGCGCTGCTGCACGTTGCCGCCTTCGGGCACGTCGGGGATGGGATCGCCGGCGCGATCGCTCTCGCCGCCCTCGCTGCGACCGCCGCTCTGGCCCTGTTCTGCTTCGTCAAGGTCGTCGGCCTCATGCTGCTGGGGCCGCCGCGGAGCCAGGCAGCGGCCTCGGCCGAAGAGGCACCGTTGCCGCTGCGGGCTGCACTCGTCTTCCTCGGTGGCGTTTGCGTCGTGCTTGGGCTTGTACCCGGCCTCCTCTTCGGCCCGCTCGTTGGGCTCGCTCCGTGGTCGCCCGGCATCCCCACGAGCGCCGGGCTCGAGCTTCCGGGCACCGGCTCTCTGCCGGGGATCTGGATCGCGGTCGTGCTCGTCGCGCTCACCGGCGGCCTGGTGCTTCTGCGCGGAACCCGAAGCGCGGCTCCCGCCCCCGCCTGGGCGTCAGGGCAGCTCCTCGAGCCGGCGCTCCGCTGGACGAGTGCCGGTTTCACCAAGCCGCTCCGTCTGGTGCTCGAGCTCGTGCTCCGCCCGCAGCGGGAGATCAGCGTGCAGAGCAAGGGTGGCGTCCTGCAAAAGGTCTCGTACTCCGGCCACGTGCCGCATCTGATCGACGATCACCTCTACGCGCCGCTGGAGCGCGTGTCACTCGCCGCCGCTGCCCAGGCCCGGCGTCTGCAGAGCGGAAGCCTCGGTACCTATGTCGTCTACCTTGCCGGCCTCGTCCTCGTGCTCCTCGCCGCTGCGCGCCTGGGGTGGATCGGATGAGTGGCGCAACCGCCGTTGCGGGCGCGGTGCAGATCGCGGGAGGCATCGCGCTCGCACCGCTACTCCCGGGACTCGTGCAGCACTGGAAGGCACGCCTCCAGGGCCGTCGCGGGCCAACTCCGTTGCAGCCGTACCGTGAGCTGCGGCGGCTGTGGGGGAAGAGCGCAGTTGCCCCAGAAGGGGCGACCGTCGTCTACCGGCTCGCGCCCGCGGTCACCGCTGCGGCGATAGCCGCGGCCGTTCTCGTCGTGCCGGCGGCGTCGACGGCGCCGAGCTGGGGCATCGGTCACGACGCGCTCCTGCTCGTCGGGCTGCTCGCTCTTGCGCGCTTCGCCGTCGTCACCGCCGCCTGGGACGTGGGGAGCGGCTTCTCTCTGATCGGTGCGAGCCGAGATCTCACCCTGTCGGTCTTCGTCGAGGCGACGCTGGTGCTCTCGCTCGCTGTCGCCGCACTCCTCGCCGGAACCACCGATCTCCGTGGCGTCGTCGCCGCAACGGCCGGCACGGAGGTCTGGACAAGCCCGGCCCTGGCGCTCGGCGCGCTCGCCTTTGCGCTCGTGGTCGTCGCAGAGACTGGTAGGCAGCCGGTCGACAGTCCGGACACGCACCTCGAGCTGACGATGATCCACGAAGGCCCACTGCTCGAGTACGCGGGCCGGGACCTCGCGTACCTGCAATGGGCGGCGGCCGCCCGCCACTGGCTCGTGATCGTGCTCGCCGCGCAGGTCTTCCTGCCCCATCCGACCGACGTGTGGCTGCAGCTCGCCGTCCTACCCGTCACCCTGATTGCGCTCTGTGCGGCGCTGGCGCTCGTCGAGACGCTCGTCGCGAAGATGCGTGTTCTCGTCGTGCCGCGACTTCTCGCCGCCGGTGCGATCGCGGCACTGCTCGGAATTGCCTCCTGGCTAGTGAGCTCGACGTGAGCGGGGCCGTCATCTGGACGCTCGTCGCGCTCGGGCTCGCCGTGCTCGTCGTCCGCCGTCGCTCGCTTGCCGTCGCGCTCGTGACCGTGCAAGCGCTCGTCCTCGTTGGGGTTGCGCTCGACGAGGCGGAGACCCGAGGCGACGTTCTCGCCGCCGGCGCACTCGCGGTCCGAGCGGTTGTCCTGGCCGGGCTCTTCCTCGTGCTCGTCTCACGCACTCGAGCGGTGCGACCCGTCCGGGCGCGAGTCGCGCCACTAGCGCGCGCCGGAATCGCCGTCGCTTTCGCCCTGGCCTTGACGTGGCTCGTGCCGGCGATCGGTCTGACCTCGCGCGAGGCCGAGCGCGCAGTGCTCGCGCTCATCGCCTGCGGCATCGCCACCGCGGCGCTCCGGCGCGCGACGCTGTTCCAGATCATCGGCATCGTCCTCGTCGAGAACGCCCTCGCGCTCGCGGCGCTCCAGCTCCCCGGCGGTGCCGCGGTCGCGATCGAGCTTGGCGTCGCTCTCGACCTGATCCTCGTCGCCGTGGTCGCAGTCGTCTTCTACGAGCGGATCTTCGCGGCGTTCGGCACGGCGGACAGTGCGGCACTGAGGGCGCTGCGTGACTAGCCGCGAGCTCCTCGCTCTCGTTCTGATCGCCCTCCCGGCACTCGCAGCGGTGGTCCTGCTGCTCATGCCGGCAGGTCTGGTTTCCGGTCTCGCGCGCGTGGCCGCCGTTCCCACCGCAGCGGCCGCGCTGACACTGACCGTGCTCGCCCTACGCTCCGCCAGCGACCCGGTGGTCGGCGACTGGCTCGTGGTCGACGTCGCCGGCGGGCTCCTCGTCGGCGTGATCGGCCTCGTCGGGCTGGCGAGCGTCCTCGTCTCGCCGGCCTATCTCCAGACGAGCAGCGACTCGCTCGTCTCGCCCGAGCGCAGGCCAAGGATCTACTACGTCTCTCTCTACTCCTTCTGGGCGATCCTGCTGGCAGTACCGCTCGTCGGCAACCTGGGCGCAGCCTGGCTCCTCGTCGAAGCGACGACTGCCGCGTCCGCCTTGCTCGTCGGCTTCAGCGGCCACACCCGTGCGCTCGAAGCGGGCTGGAAGTACCTCGTTCTGACCTCGCTCGGGTTGGGGATCGCGCTGCTCGGGATCGTGATCCTCGCCGCCGGCATCCCCACAGGCGGGCTCGGTGGGCTCTCGTGGCAGGCGCTCTCGACCTACTCCGGTGGGAGTGAGACCGGGCTGATCGCCTACCTCCTCCTGCTTGCCGGGCTCGCGGCGAAGATCGGCTGGGCGCCGGTGCACAACTGGCTTCCAGATGCCCACTCCGAGGCGCCGCCGCCGGTCTCCGCGCTTCTCTCCGCCGCGCTTCTGCCCACCGTGCTTCTCGTCGCGTGGCGCTCCCAGCTCGCTCTCGCGCCGGTCGTCGGCGAGCACACGACCCAGACCGTCCTGATCGTCTTCGGCCTCGCGTCGCTTGCCGTCGCGGTGCCATTTTTGTGGCGCTCCCTGCCCTGGAAGCGTCTCCTCGCCTATTCCAGCCTCGAGCACATGGGAGTGATCGCGCTTGGGATCGGCTTCGGCACGCCGCTCGCCCTCGCTGGCGTCGCCATCCACATCGCTGCTCACGCGATCGCCAAGGCGCTCGGCTTCTACGCTGCGACACCGTTGCTGAACCACGAGCCGCGGGCGGGAGAGCACGCCGTCACCGGTATCGGTCGCGGCCAACCATCGCTCGGGGCGGCGATGGGGATCTCGCTTGCCGCGCTTTCCGGCCTACCCCCCTCGCCGCTCTTCGTCAGCGAGGTGCTGATCGTCGCCGGTGGCTTCCAGGCGGGACACGCCTGGGCAGCGAGCGCGACGGCGCTCCTGCTCGCGCTCGGATTTCTCGGCCTCGCTCACGCCTTGATCGAGACCACCGCCGGCGACAGCCCACCGCGCGGACGAGGTTCGGTCGCCGGCCTGCGCGGGGTGACAGCGCTCACGTGCGTCTCCGTCGTTCTGATGCTCGGGCTCGCCGCGGCGGCAGTTGTGCTTCCGGGCTCGGATCTCGTGGACGCTCTCGCCCGAGGCCTTTCGTGACGGCCTCGGCATTCGACTCGTACCGGGAGCGGGTCGCGGCGGCATTGGCCGACAGCTCGCGTTTTGCCGGCCTGCACGCCACCTCGGACGGGGCCCTCGTCCGAACACTGCTCGCCGGCCCCGACGGGTCGACCCGCCTGGAGACCGTCGCCTCCGAGAATGGAGTCGCTCCCTCGATCGTCGATCTTGCTCCCGCGGCCGGCTGGGACGAGCGAGAAGCCCACGACCT
>JAXIPI010000431.1:0-5127 GCA_045403015.1 Gaiellaceae bacterium
GTAGAGACCGAGCGACAGCCCGACCACATCGAGCAGGGCAAGCGACGTGATCCCGAGCACGCGCCGTCCAAACGTCCGCAAAGGCGCGCGCAGGAAGACATACGGCCGTGCGGCGCGGACGTCGCGGTCACGGGAAGGGAGCGCCGGCTCGGAAGGCTGGATCGCCACGGCGATGATGTTACTCGCGGGTCTGGGCGGCAACGATCTTCGTGACCGCGTCGGCCCACGATTCGACCGAGTGACCCGCCTCGACACGACGGCGAAGCTCCGCGCCCGCCTCGGCTCGCCGCTCCGGCCCGGCTGCAGCGAAAGCGAGCAGCCTGTCAGCCAGGCTCTCAGGGTCGCGCGATCTGAAGAGAAGCTCGACGGGGAGGTCGCCGAGCAGCTCGCCAAGCGCCGTATTGTCGGCGAGCACCGGCACTCCGCAAGCGCCTGCCTCCACAACGACCTTGTCGAAGGTCTCCGAGTCCCGCGCGTGTGTTGCGCTGAGGACGCCGTCGGTGTTCCGAAGCAGCTCCGGCACGAGGTCGCGTGGGACGAAGTCCGCGAGCTCGACGCGCCCGCTGAGCACGGCGGACCGCCGCACGAGTTCCTCGAGGTCGGCGTGGTGGCGGCGATCGGGCTCCGTGAGCTGAGGCCCTCGCAGCTCGAGCCGGGCGTCGAGCCCACGTTCGACCGCGAGCCCAAAGCCGTCCAGCAGCGTGTCGTAGCCCTTTACCCACGAAAACCGTCCGAGGGCGAGCAAGCGTAGGCGACCGTCGTGGGTGGGGCGAGCCACGGCCGGTGAGAACCGCTCGACGTCGACGGCATGGCCGATTCCACGTACCTTGGCCGACCGCAACGGGAACGAGCGGACGTCTGCAGTAAGAACGACGTTGGACAGGCGAACTGCAAGCTTGAGAGCCCGGCCTGCCATCCCATGCTGGTACCACAGGACGAGAGGGACGCCGCGCGGCTTCGCAACCGGCGCAGCAAGGAGGAGGAAGAGCGGGACCATATGGGCGAGGACGGCGTCCGGACGCGGCTCCCGTCGAAGCTCCGCAACGAGTTCGCGCACGAAACGCACGCCGCGCGAGAGCCTGTGCGGCGCGCCGAAGGTGCGCACCCGGACATTTGCCGGCAGCTGGTGCCGGCCGACGCCCGCACAGAGCACGGCCACCTCGTCGAACCGCTCGGCGAGCCCGCCGACGAGGTCGAGTGTGTGGGCAAGCACAGGATGGTCGGCGTCGAGCGTCTGCGTGATGAAGACGAGTCTCAACTCGCCTTCCCTCCCCCGGCGATCGTCTGGTCGGCGAGCCGGCGCAGGGAAAGCGCGAACTCGTCCGGCGTGTAGTCCCAGTCCCGGTAGCGCACCCGCGCCGCTTCGCCGAGCTGCGCTGCGAGCTCGCGGTCGCCGAGCACACGCAAGAGCGCCTCGACGAGCGCGTCTTCGTCGGCCCGCGGGACGAGCAATCCTTCACGGCCGTCCTCGACGAGATCGAGCACCCCGCCGGCGCCTGTCGCGACGACACCACGCCCGCGCGCGAACGCTTCGATCACCACCCTGCCGAGCCCTTCCGGCCAGGATGGGAGCACGAGAATCGTCGCCTGATCAAGCTGCGATGCGACGCCTTTCGGATCGAGTTGCTCCAGGTGCTCCACCTGGCCCGGAAGATCGCGGACGAGCTCGTCGATCGGGCCGCGCCGCGAGCCCTTACCGACGATCACGAGCTGCGCCTCAGGCATCCGCGCCGCGACCCGTCGCCAGGCGCCCGCGAGACCGTCGACGTTCTTGTAGGCCTCGAGCATCCCCACGAAGAGCGCCGTCGGCCGCTCAGGCAACTCGACTATCGGCTCGGCAGTGAAGGCCGAGAGGTCGCTGTACGTGGCGAAGGCCGCGTCGGCCGGATGCCCTCTCGCCTCCTCGACGAGGCCCGAAGTGAAGTCGGAGAGCGCGCGTGTCGCATCCGCCCGCCTCAGCACGCGGACGGCGAGCGCGTCCGCGGCGCGCGCGAAGACTTGCCGGAACGGTGAGCCGTACAGCCGGGTGTACGTCCGCCAGTCGCCATGGACTTCGACGATCACCGGCACGCGCCGTCGCCCCAACAGCCTCCCCGCCAAGACGGCCGCGCCGACGAACGGGTCGGCGGCGACGACCGCGTCGGGCCGGAAGTGACTCAGCTCCCGGCGCACGCGAAACGGCAGCACGAGATGGAAGAGCACACCGTCCAGTCTCCTCGGGCGCATCGGCGCCGAGAGATGGAAGCGCTCGGACGACTGAGCGTTCGGCGTCTCCGCCGCGCCGAGGAAGCGGTAGTCGAGCTGCTGCCCGACGGCGTCCCATTTCTTCGCGAGCCCTGGTGAGAGCGGCAGTCGGTGCCGCCCGCGGCCGACGAAGAGAACGCGCGGCTGACTCATCGCACTGCCTCCACGAGTAGCGCTTCGAGCTTGCCATAGACGACTGCACTCGACAGCCCCTCGACGGACGGTTTCGCCGCCGCGGCGAGTCGATCGCGCAGGCCGGGCTCCTCCAGGATGCGCCGGATTGCGACCGCCAGCGCGTCCGGGTTTCCAGGCGGCACGAGTAGACCGTTCTCGCCGTCTATCACCACCTCGGGCACACCTCCAACGGCAGTCGACACAACGGGTACCCCGACCGACAACGCCTCCACAGCGGAGTGCGGCAGGTTTTCCCAATCGCTCGAAAGCAACCCTGCCGTTGCTCCGGCGACAACGCCGAGCGTCTCGTCCCGGGTTCGGAGACCGAGGAAGCGCACCCTGGAAGCAGCCTCGGAGGCCGCGGCCAGGCGCTCGAGCTCAGCCCGCTCGGGGCCATCGCCGACGACGGCGAGCTTGGCGGCAGGCACGCGCGCGATCGCTTCGATCGCGACGCCGAGCGCCTTCTGGCGCGTAAGCCGGCCGACGAAGACGAAGGTGCCCGGTTCGAGATCCTCGGGCTCGACGTCGGTGGGCGGTGGCGCAGGATTCGTGAGCACCAGAACCCGCGCGTCCGACAGACCCCAGCTGCCGGCGATCCGGGCCAGATACGCGCTCGGGACGACGACTGTCGTCGCCGTCCGAAGGGCTCGCGTCCGAGCGGCCTTGAGCGCCCGGACGGGCACAGTCGAGGCGCCCTGGAACTCCTCGAGCGTGCCTGTAAACAGGCGGTACCGGCGCGCGCGTTCGTACGCGGGGTCGGACACGAGCTTGACGACGAGCGGGCGACGGGCGACAGTCGCCGCGGCGGCCGCGGCCGCGTACGTCGCGGTCGCGTAGACGACGTCGGCCGACCGCGCCGCGCGCGCACCCCGAACGGCGACCTGGCCGTACCGGAGCGGAAAGGGGAGCCGGCGCGAGACGACCTCGACCTCGCACGGGCGCTCGGCCGGCTCGCCATCGCCCATGGTGACAACACGAACCTGGTGCCCGCGCGCAGTCAGGAAGCGGGCGAAGTCGGGGCCGTGTGTCGCCGGGCCGCCCACGTCCGGAGGCCAGATTCCTGTGAGAAATGCGATGCGCATGCGGCTCCACCGGCGCCGCGCACCGGACCAGAGCGGCCTATCATAGAGGCTTCAATGCCCAGCCTGCCGTCACGAGCCCTTCGGCGGTCGGCGAGGGATCCCCTCTTTATCTTCTTCCTCGTCACCGTCGTCCTGTGCCTGCTCCGGGCTCGCGACCTTCCGACGATTGAAGTCTCGGAGGCGGCTGTCGGCTTCCCGGACGTCGCGCTGCTCGTGCTCGCCCTACTCACCGCACTCCGGCTTCGCAGAGGACGGCGCCCGCTGCCCTCGCCCTGGCTGGTCGCAGCGGCCGCAGCATTCGCGGCGCTGATCGTCGTCTCCTCGCTCGCCAACGGCGAGACCGCGTTCACATCAGCGACGAAGCTGGCCGAGCTGGTCGTGCTGACGTTCGCGGCGGCGGTTCTAGTCGACTCCCAGGAGCGACTCGAGGCGCTCGCGATCGTGTTGCTCGGTCTCTGCGTGGCGGTTGCAGTCTGGGCGGTAGTGCAGTTCTTCCGCGATGGTGCCGGCCGGCAGCCGTCGTTCCTCGGTGAACACGACATGGCTGCGCTAGGAACGATGGCGATCGTCGTCGGGCTCGCCGGGTTGTACGCGTGCCGGGAAAGGCCGAACCGGCTGACGCTCACCGCGCTCATCGCCGGCAGCGTCGCCGTCACGCTCGGAGCGGCACTCGCGAGCCTGCTCGGCCTCTACCTGGCCGCGTGCGCGGTGATCGCGCTCGCTGCGGCGCGACGCGAGCTTCACCGCACCGCATTCCTTGCGACTCTGGCTGTGCTGATCGTCGTAACAGCAGGAACGCTCTCACTCCGGAGCGGCGAGCTCGGCTTTCTCAAGTCCTGGTTCGGCTCCGAGCCCGAGACGCCCGGCCAATACGCAGCGAGCTGGAGCCAGCGCCTGATCTACGCCTACATTGGGGGCCGGGTCTTCCTCGACCAACCTCTTCTCGGCACCGGTTGGCGTGGCGAGCTACCCCCCGAGGAATACGCGCGGTATCTCCCGGACGCGCGCGAGCGCTTTTCCGACCAGCCCTCGCACTACTTCCCGGCCGAGCACGGCACGTTCATCCCGCAACAGACGTACGACCAGGTGCTCTACGAGCTCGGCCTCGTCGGCTTCGTCCTGCTGCTCGCGTTGCTCGGACTTGCCGTGCGGAACGCGGCCAGAACAGGGTTGCACTGGCCGCGAGGGCCGACCGGCGCGCTCGGGTACCTGCCGGCGGCATGGCTCGCCGGATTGCTCGGCGCGCTCGCAGGTGCCGCGCTCTTCGGCGGGTCGGCGATCGCCGGTATCTTCTGGCTGACCCTGGGCGTCGTCGCGGCGGCCAGCGGGCTCATCCCAGCCGCCTCCAAGTGAACGCGCCGAGGAAGCTCACGATCGTGCATGCCATCGCCCGGCTCAACGTCGGCGGTGCAACACTGCACGTGCTCCAGCTGGCGCACGAGCAGCAGCAGCGCGGGCACGACGTCGTCGTCGTTGCCGGCACGCTCGCAACCGGCGAGGAGTCGATGGAGTATGCGGCCGAGGAGCTGGGCGTCACCGTGCTCAAGCTCCCGGCGCTCCAGCGCGAGCTCTCGCCACGGCGGGACGCGGCGGCGTTCCACGCGCTGCGCGGCGTCCTGCGTGCACG
>JAXIPI010000100.1:0-4002 GCA_045403015.1 Gaiellaceae bacterium
ATGACGCTCGGCGAAGGCACGGTGATCAGCGGGACGGCCGCTCAGACGCACACGAACTCGCGGTGGGGTGACTACACCTCGCTGAACGTCGACCCGGTCGACGACTGCACGTTCTGGTACGTGAACGAGTACTACACGATCGAAGGGGCGGCGCTGGCGCCGCTCGGAAACGGCTGGCAGACGCGGATCGCCAGCTTCAAGCTGCCAGGTTGCTGACCGACTAGCGGCAATCCGGGCCGGCGCGGGGACAGCCTCGCGCCGGCCCCCACAGCGCCAGGAGATCACCGCGGACGCAACAGCTCTGTTGTCTGTTTCGCCACCAGCCCGGCGTAAGCACATGCTACGCAGGTTCTGCCGAGTAACAGCCGGTCGCACCTCGATGGTGAGCAGGGAGTGGACCGACACCTGGATAAGAGCCTCTTCCTCAGGCTCGTTGTCCGAGAAGGCAGGATTTCGTGGCCCACTCGTCGATAAGAGGATTGGCTCAAAACATGCGGAGCGAGATACCGGCGAGCGAAAAATGGCCTGCAAATGAGGCCGTTCAGAGCAACTCGTCGCCGCGCGTAGTTGCCCTTGACTCGGCGTGTCACGCCGGAGGTCGCGGGTTCGAGTCCCGTCGCTCCCGTAGTTCTCGCACGAAGAACCTGCAAATCGCCATGCTTTGTTGCCTCGTTAGACGCTACCGACCGCCGGCCTCTCTTCTATCCCGCGCACATCCCGCACGGGAATCCCCGCACAGAGCCGGCGCTTGCCGCCAATTCCCGCAACCCGGACTACCGGTCTTTTGGCCGGTCATCTTCCGACAAGGTGCTCGACGCCATCGGATGGGTGCGGCTCTACGCCCCGACACGCGAACAGCCGCCCCGGTTCCCGGGGGGCGGCCGTTCTTCGTGAGCCTCAGTGCAGGCCCAAGTATCCGCACGACTAGGCCGTCGCCGCGAGGTGCCGGCGCCGCTCGAGCTCGGCGTCGGTCGGCTCGTCGAACTCGAACGATCCGGGTTGGACGTCGCCTGCCCGTTCGTAGACGTGGATCGTGACGCCGGTCTTCGAAACCTTGCTGTCGATCAGCTTCAGTGCGAACGGGATCGTGCCGTCACCGAAGAAGCGCTTGCCGGAGCCGATGACGACGGGAAAGATCCACATGCGGTACTCGTCGATCAAGTCGTGCTCGAGCAGCGTCTGGACGAGACCCGGGCTGCCGTGGACTTGGATCTCGGGGCCGTCTTGCCTCTTGAGCGACGCCACGTACTCGGCGATGTCGCCGGCGATCAGGGTGGAGTTGTTCCAGTCCACCCGCGCGAGCGTTGTCGAGGCGACGTGCTTGGGAGTGCTGTTGAGCTGGTCGGCGATCGGGCCTTCGTCGTACGGCCAGTGCGCAGCGAAGATCTCGTACGTGCCGCGGCCGAGCAGCAGCTCGTAGGGAGCGGACTCGGCCACGCGCTGCATCATCTCCTCGTCGATGTACGGCGCGCCCCAACCGCCGAGCGTGAAGCCACCGGTCGGGTCCTCGTCTGGGCCGCCGGGCGACTGCATGACACCGTCGAGCGACAGCATCGTGTTGACAACGAGTTTTCTCATCTTCGATCTCCTTCGTTGCGATTGCTTGTACGAGAAAGTCGGAGCGAGGCTCCCGTTCTCGACATCCGCGGCGGGCTCCTCTGTGGCTGCTCTACAGCGGAGTCAGAGCCGACCACGCGTTCTCGACATCGATCGAATCCGCAACGATCCCTCCGCGACGTCGAGAAGTCGCGATCGGCTCCGACCTACTCATGAGAGCGGTCTTCCGACGAAAGGAGCACAGCCATGAAGTATGTCGCGATGGTCTACGCCAACCCCGGCGCCTTCGAGGCCCTGTCCGAGACGGATCGCAACGCGATGATGAGCGAGGCCGACGAGTACCTGAAGAAGTTCACCGAGTCCGGTGAGCTCCTCGGTGGCGGCTACGCGCTCGCCGACGCGTCGACCGCCAAGACGGTTCGCGTGCGAGCCGGCGTCCCGGCCGTCACGGACGGGCCGTACGCGGAGTCGAAGGAGCAGCTCGCCGGCTTCTACCTGCTCGACACCGAGAGCCTCGAGCGCGCAGCCGAGATCGTCACGAACGACCCGGCCGCCCGCTTCTGGGCCGTCGAGGTCCGGCCGGTGATGGACGAGGCCGGCACGGAGATGTGACCGCGCAAGCAGGAGCCCGAGTCGAGGACCTGTTGCGCCAGCTGGCACCGCAGGTCCTCGGCACGCTCGTGCGCCGCTACGGCCGCTTCGGCCTCTCCGAGGACGCGGTGCAGGAAGCGCTGCTCGCGGCTGCGCTGCAGTGGCCCGAGCAGGGCATCCCCGAGAATCCGCGCGGCTGGCTGATCACGGTCGCTTCGCGCCGGCTGACGGACGAGCTGCGCAGCGATCAAGCGCGCCGGCGTCGCGAAGCTACGGCCGCTAGCCAGGTGCCGACCGACGAGCTCCTCGCGCCAGGCCCCGCCGACGAACTCCCGCCGCAGGAGGACGACACCCTCACGCTGCTTTTTCTTTGCGCCCACCCTGCCCTGACCCCAGCCTCCCAGCTCGCGCTCACGCTCCGCGCGGTCGGCGGGCTAACGACCGCCGAGATCGCGCGTGCGTTCCTCGTCCCGGAGGCGACGATCGCGCAGCGCATCAGCCGGGCGAAGCAGAGCATCAAGGAAAGCGGCATCCCGTTCGGCCTGCCGCCGGAGCCCGAGCGCGCCGAGCGGCTGCGAGTCGTCCTGCACGTCCTCTATCTGATCTTCAACGAAGGCTACACCGCAACGTCCGGTCCCGACCTGCAGCGAAGCGAGCTGACCGCGGAGGCGATTCGACTCGCCCGCGATGTCCGGCGGCTGCTTCCGGAGGACGGAGAGGTCGCCGGTCTCCTGGCGCTGATGCTGCTGACAGACGCGCGGCGGCCGGCCCGCGCTCGCGCTGACGGCAGCCTCGTTCCCCTCGCCGAGCAGGACCGACGCCTCTGGAAGCGCGCGTGCCTCGACGAGGGTGTCGCCCTCGTCACCGAGGCGCTCACCGACAAGCCGCTAGGCCCCTACCAGCTGCAGGCCGCGATCGCCGCGATTCACGGAGA
Organism: Gaiellaceae bacterium; assembly: GCA_045403015.1. Classification (GTDB taxonomy): domain Bacteria; phylum Actinomycetota; class Thermoleophilia; order Gaiellales; family Gaiellaceae; genus Gaiellasilicea. The sequence goes on from JAXIPI010000100.1 coordinate 3,083, forward strand.
AGCTGCCCGCACAGAGGACACGGACTGGCCCCAGATCGTCGCCCTCTACGAGCTGCTCGAGCGCGTGTCGCCGAACCCGATGGTCACGCTCAACCACGCCGTCGCCGTCGCGATGGTCCAGGGACCGGAAGCGGCGCTGGAATGTCTGAGCGCGCTCGACGACGACGCGCGCGTCGCGTCGCACCACCGCGTCGATGCAGTACGCGCGCATCTGCTGGAGATGGCCGGCGACCGAGCCGCCGCTCGCGCCGACTATCTCGCCGCCGCCCGCCGCACGACCAGCCTTCCCGAAAGGCGCTACCTCGAGGAGCGAGCCACCCGGCTCAGAGACGGTGACCCGTGATCGATCCGGCATCGCGCGGAAACTCGGTCGCCGATGAGTTTCGGCCGCAGAAGGGATCTCAACTGCAGTGACGTCCATGGGCCTCGACCAACGGCTGATCGCCGCGGCGACGAGCGGCGACGCCGCCGCGTTCTCGGCGCTCGTCGAACGGCATCGCGCCGAACTCCAGGTGCACGCCTACCGGATGCTCGGCTCGCTCGAGGACGCCCAGGACGCTGTGCAGGACGCCCTCCTCCGCGCCTGGCGTAGCCGCGAGACGTACGACGGGCGCTCGACGTTCCGCGCCTGGCTCTATCGGATCACGACCAATGCCTGCCTCAGGATCCTCGAGCGCCGGCCTCGGCGCCTCGTGCCCTACGAGGAAGGCCCTGCCGCCGAGCTCAGCGCCCCCCCGTTGCCGCCGGCCGACCTCCCCTGGCTTCAGCCGTACCCTGACCTCCTCATCGACGAGGCCGCCGAGCCGGGTAACGCCGTCGTCGCCCGAGAGACGATCGAGCTCGCATTCCTGGCCGCGATCCAGCATCTTCCGCCGCGCCAGCGCGCGGTCCTGATCCTCCGCGACGCGCTCGACTGGTCC
>JAXIPI010000262.1:0-3384 GCA_045403015.1 Gaiellaceae bacterium
CTCGGATACATCAACGGAGTCGCCCTGATCGTGATCGCATCCCAACTCGGGAAGCTGCTTGGGATCAGCGTCGGGGTGGACGACTTCTTCGCGGTCGTGTGGGATGTTCTGTCGAACCTGGGCGACGCGAACGGGCCGACCGTGCTCCTGAGCGCGGTGCTGCTGGCGGCCGCGATCACGGCTCGGCGCATCCTTCCTGCCGTGCCCCCGTCGCTCGTGGTGCTCGCGCTCGCACTCGTGATCGCGGCGCTCGCCGACCTGGAGGAGCACGGGATCGCCGTTGTAGGCGAGGTCGAGGGCGGCCTGCCCTCGTTCGGGCGGCCACGGGTCGGGGCAAGCGACTTCCTCGATCTCGTGCTCCCCGCGGCGGCGTTCTCGCTCGTCGCCTTCGCCGACCTCATCGCGACCGTGAGGACCTTCGCCCAGAAACACGGCTACGAGATCGACGCCAACCGCGAGCTGACCGCGATCGGCGGCGCCAACTTCGTCGGCGGCCTGACAGGGGCGTTCCCCGTCTCCTCCTCCAACTCCCGGTCCGCCGTCAACGACTCCACCGGCGCGAGGTCGCAGGCTGCGGTTGTCGTCGCCGCCGCGGTCGTCGGGCTCTTCCTCCTCTTCGCGATGCCCCTGATCGAGCCGCTGCCGAAGGCAGCGCTCGGAGTGATCATCGTCGTCGCCGCCGCCTCGCTGATCAACATCCGATCGATCTGGCGTCTGCGGCACGTGCGTCCGGCCGAGGTCGGCCTCGCGCTCGTCGCCTTCGGCGGCGTGCTCGTGTTCGGCGTGGTCGGCGGCGTCGTCGTCGCGATCGCGCTCTCGATCGGCGTGTTCCTGTACCGGTCGGCGCGTCCGCACGATGCCGTGCTCGGCCGCGTCGAGGACGTTGACGGCTATCACGACATCACTCGCTGGGAGGGTGCCGAGACCGTCCCTGGGCTGCTCGTGTACCGGTTCGACGCGCCGCCCTTCTTCGTCAACGCCGACTACCTGCGGCAGCGCGTGCTCGCGCTGGTCGACGCCTCCGAAGACGTCAGCTGGCTGGTGCTCAACGCTGAGGCGTGGACGTATCTCGACGCCACGGCGATCGACGTTCTGACCCGACTCCAGGTCGAGCTCGAGCAACGCGGCATCGCGCTCTGTTTCGCCCGCCTGAAGGGACGGCAGCGCGAGATCTTCGAGGAGACGGGCCTTACCGCCCTGATCGGGCCCGACCGCTTCTTCCCCACCGTCCGGGCTGCGGTCGCGGCGTTCGAGTCGGCGCAGGGGCGGACCCCGTAAGACCGGATTAACTGGTCTCCGACGTCGCGTGCCGCAGGACGTCTGGGTTTGCCTTGCGGAAGCGACTCAGCGTGATCGCGCCGAGAGGCAGCGTGACGAACGAGTAGAAGACGCGCCAGAGCAGCGCAGCGGCCACCAGCGGGTCGTCGGAGGCGCTGCTCAGCTCGATGAGCGCGGCGATGAGGACCGCGTCGACGACACCGAGCCCACTACCTGTGACCGGGAACACCGCGCCGGCCCAGAACGCGATCGCGAAGGCGGCGAAGGCTTCGACCGCCGAGAGCTCAGATCCCGAGACCCCGACGAAGCGAAGTGCGGCGAGCAGGATCAGGTAGGTGAGGAGGAGGTTGGCCGCGACCCCAATCGACCCGAGCAACCACCCTTCGCGCAGGACGGCGAGCGTGCGCGTGCGGAGCTGCGCCGCCAGTCCGGAGCAGTCCTCGATCGAATCGCGCTTGAGCTTCACGAGCGTCCATGAGAGTGGCCGCTGCAGCCTCTCCCCGAGCCGGCGCGCGGAGCGCTCTTCGCGGAGGAAGTAATAGCCGACCATGCCCGCGATCATCGTGATCGCGAGCGAGAGCGCGCCCGCGAGCAGGATCTCGCCGGTGACCTCGCCGACGACGAGCAAGAGCACGAGTGCGACGAGCGGAAGCAGGAACCGGCCGAGCGTCGGGAAGAGAAACGATCCGAGCGCCGCGAGCCCGGCGGCTTCCGGTTCGAACCCACCGCCGCGGAAGTAGCCGTACTGGACGACGCTCGCGGTCGGAGGCGGGAGCAGCTGACCCGCGAGATTCGAGGAAAGGTAGGCCTGGCTCCCCAGCCAGACGCGGAGACCCGGCAGAAAGGCCCTGTACATCAGCGCCTCAGTGGGAACGCGCCCGACCCCGAGCGCGGTGAGGACAACGAGCTCCCACCCGTCGAGGTTCGCGAGTGCGTCCCAAACGTCCTCGTAGTCGACGAACTGCGGGAGCACCCACCCGAAGACGAGCGCGAGCGCTCCGATCACGGCCACGGGCCGGAGCAAGCGCCTCCAACGCGGTCGTGACTTATGCGGGGGGAACGTGTCGTTCACCGGGACGCTCGAGCCCATTCTGAAGACGCGATCGGCGTCCACCTCCGGGATACTCCGTCTGATGTGGGCAGCACTCGGTTGGGGTCTCTTTGCCGGCTCGTCGCTGATCCTCGGTGGAGCTCTCGCGCTCGTGCTCCCCATCCGCGAGCGCTGGCTCGGCCTGATCATGGGGTTCGGGTCCGGCGTCCTGATCAGCGCAGTCGCCTACGAGCTCGTGGCGGAAGCCGTCGAAACGTCGGCGGGGAACGGCGGGATCGCACTCGGTCTCGCGGCTGGTGCGCTGACGTTCTTCGTCGGAGACGTCTTCGTCGACCGGATGGGAGGCGGCGATCGCAAGAAGATCCGCGGGACCGCCGGACCGGAGTCCGCGCTCGCGATCGTGCTCGGGATCGTCCTCGACGGCATTCCCGAATCGGCGGTGATCGGGCTCGGGCTCCTCCAGGGCACCGGGGTGAGCGTCGCTGTGATCGCAGCGGTGTTCCTCTCGAATCTCCCCGAGGCGATCGCGGCGACAACCGGACTGGTCGCGGGCGGCTGGCGGCGCGCCCGAATCCTCGCCCTCTGGGTAGCAGTGACGCTCGTCTGCGGATTGGCGTCCCTGCTGGGATACGCGGTCTTCGACTCCGCGGAGCCAGCAACGCTCGCATTTGTGCTTGCCTTCGCCGGTGGTGCAATCCTGACGATGCTCGCCGACACGATGATGCCCGAGGCCTTTGAGCACGGCGGCAAGCTGGTGGGCCTGTTCACGACGCTCGGCTTCGGCCTGGCCTTCGCCTTGACGCTGCTCGCGTAGCTCTAACAGCGATCCGAGAGGCCTGGCGTGTGCCGCCCGAGCTCGAGCAGCCGTGGCCTGACGTTCTCGAAACGGAGGGCGACGTTGCGTGCGCTCAGATCACGCTCGAGCACCGGCACGCGGAGCAGCGTCGTGACGTCCGTGTCCAGAACCGCGAGGAGGTCGAGGACGAGCGTCCGCGGCGGCACAGGGGCCGCGTCGACGAGCTCGAGCAGCCGCGAGTGGAAGTTCCCGACATTTG
>JAXIPI010000128.1:0-6103 GCA_045403015.1 Gaiellaceae bacterium
CCCCTCCCCGGCAAATCCGGCGAGCAGGTCGACGACCGGCCCGACCACGGCCGGATTGAACATCTCGGCGGCATGCTCGTCGTAGACCGACGCCGCGCGCTCGCCGAAGAACCCCTCCTCCTGACTCGCCTCTCCGGGCACGACTGGCAGTCTGCCAGGAGAGACCGCCGGAACTCGTCAGCCCTACGCGATGTCCGGTGCGACCGCGCGGGCGGTCAGCGCCTCGATCGGCACGATCTCGAGCGCCCGCACATGCGTGGCGCCGAGGACGACCTCCGGCGCCTGACCGGCCTCGTGCGCCTCGAGCCAGCGCGCGGCGCAGAGGCACCAGCGATCGCCGGGTTGGAGACCTTCGAAGCCCCACTCCGGCCGCGGGGTCGAGAGGTCGTTGCCCGCGGCACGGCTGAAGGCCAGAAACTCCTCGGTCATCACGGCGCAGACCGTGTGACTGCCGACGTCGTCTTCTCCCGTCGAGCAGCAGCCGTCGCGATAGAAGCCGGTCAAGGGGTCGGTCGAGCACGGCAGCAGCTCACCGCCGACGACGTTCACGTCCTGATCACGGCCCATGTCGCTCACCAGTCGGTCGAGCGAAAGTCTTTCAGGAACTGGCCCCAGACGTGCTCACCGGTGTTGAAGCCGTCGATGATCGGATCGACGATGCGCGCCGCGCCGTCGACGATGTCGAGCGGTGGCCGGAATCCATGCTCTGCGGTCTTCTGCTCCGCGATCTGCACCGGGTCCTCGTCGGTCACCCAGCCGGTGTCGACGCTGTTCATGTGGATCCCGTCCGAGTAGTAGTCGGCAGCGGAGGTGCGGGTCATCATGTTCAGCGCCGCCTTGGCCATGTTCGTGTGCGGGTGGCGCGTGGTCTTGAAGCGGCGGTAGAACTGTCCCTCGACCGCCGACACGTTGACGATGTGCTTGTCCCGCTCGGGCGTTCGCAGCAGCAGCGGCTTGAGCCGCGCGTTGAGGACGAACGGCGCGACCGCGTTGACGAGCTGCGTCTCCAGGAGCTCGACCGACGAGACCTCGGCGAGGAGGAGCCGCCAGGAGTTGCGCTCGCGCAGGTCGACCTGCTGCAGATCCTGGTCGAGGCGTCCTTCGGGGAAGAGGTCGTTTTGCGGCACCAGCTCGGCGTCCCCGGAGGGAAGCATCTGCGTGCGGCGGACGCCCTCGAACGAGCCGAGTAGCGCACGGACCTCAGCCGGGGCGCGCTCGGCCTCTCGCTCGCCTGCCAGCATGTGGCGGTAGAACTCGGCCGGCCTCCGAACGGTCTGGCAAGCGTTGTTGACGATGAAGTCGAGACGGTCGCGGGTCGAGTTGAGGTGCGTGCAGAAGGCCTCGACGCTCGGCGTGTGGCGCAGGTCGAGCCCGAAGACCTCGAGCCGGTCGCCCCATTCGTGGAAGTCGGCCTCCTCCGCGTATCGATTCGCGGCATCGCGCGGGAAGCGCGTGGTGACGATGAGCTGCGCGCCCGCCCGCAACAGCTTGATCCCCGCCTGATACCCGATCTTCACGCGCCCGCCGGTGAGCAGCGCGACTCGACCACTCAGGTCGGCGGTCTCCGTCCGCTTCGCGTAGTTGAAATCGCCGCACACGGGGCACAGCTGGTCGTAGAACGGATGGATGTCGCGGTAGAGCCGCTTGCACACGTAGCAGTGCTGCGGCTCGACGACCTCGCGGAACTCGGGCTCGTCATCCACCTCTGCCTGCTCGAACCCGTCGGGCGGGAAGACGTTGGGCGTCGTAAACACCGGCCTCTCGCGCAGCACCCGGATCCCGGTCTCCGCGAGCACATTCTCGTCGCGCTCGAGCTTCGCCGCCTTCTGCAGCCGCTTCATCGTCTTGCCCCACTGGCGCCGGGCAACGAGATCGGGATTGAAGACGTCCCCGGCCGCGGAAAGCAGCCGGGTCCGCTCCTCCTCCGACAACGCCGCGAGCAGGCTGCGGTCGCGAACGACCGCCTCCAACAGCTCGGTGGCTGCCTTCAGCTGCTCAGCGACCTCGTCGGTGATGCGATTCTGCGGGCCGATCGACATGGCCCGCAGGGTACTAGCGCCGCTTACGGCGTCGTTGCCCGTTATTGCCCGAGCGTCCGACCGGCCGCGTCGAGACCGACATGCCCGAGTCGCCGAACTGCTTGCCGTGGCCGAGGCGCGTGGCGAGACGGCCGACGTCGCCGCGCTGATCCGGCAGGACGAGCGTGACGCCCGTGCCGCTGCGCCCGGCACGGCCAGTGCGGCCGACGCGGTGGACGTAGTCGTTGTCGCCCTGCGGCGGATCGAAGTTGATCACGTGCGTGATGTCGTCGACGTCGAGGCCGCGGGCAGCGACGTCCGTGGCAACGAGCGTCGAGACGCGTCCGGACTCGAACTGCGCCAGTGCGCGCTCCCGCTGACTCTGCGAGAGGTTGCCGTGCATCGCGACCGCCCGGATGTTGTGCTGGCGCTCGAGCTTCCGCGCCAGCTTGTCCGCGCCGTGCTTCGTCCGCACGAACACGAGCGCGAGGCCGCGGTCGCCGCGGAGCTGTTCGACCAGCCGGTCGAGCTTGTCCTCGGCGGTGACGGCGACGAACGTGTGGTCGATCTCGCCGCGCTGCGCCTCGGCGGGAGCCTCGGCCCGCACGTGCGTGGCCTTGACCGTGTAGGCGCGAGCGAGCTCGGCGACGGCACCGTCGAAGGTGGCCGAGAAGAGCATCGTCTGGCGGTTGTCCGGGACACTGCGAAGGATCCGGTCGACCTGCGGCTTGAAGCCCATGTCGAGCATCCGGTCGGCCTCGTCGAGGACGAGGATCCGGATGTCGTTGAGCCTGACGGCGCGGCGGTCCATCAGGTCATGCAGCCGGCCGGGCGTGGCGACGAGGATGTGAGCGTCGCGTGCCTTCTTGATTTGGGCTCCGATCGGGGCGCCGCCGTAGACGACCTCCACGCGGAGGCCCTTGGCCTTCGCGAGCGGCCGAATGTCGGACGCGACCTGAATCGCCAGCTCCCGCGTCGGCACGAGGACGAGTGCGCCGGGACGCGCGTTCGAGCCTGCGGTGCGCTCGACGATCGGCACGCTGAAGGCCAGCGTCTTGCCCGAGCCCGTCGGCGACTCGGCGAGAATGTCGAGGCCGGCGAGGGCGTCCGGGAGCACGAGCCCCTGAACGGCGAATGGATGGGTGATCCCGGCTGTCTCGAGCGCGCGAATGACGGGCGCGCTGACGCCGAGCTCCTGGAATGACTGTGACACGTTGTTCTACTCCTTGATTGACGAGCATGTTCGAGATGCAACTGACCTCGAACAACCTAAAAAGGAGGAACGAGAAGCTAGATCTCCACGGGGCCGGAAGGCCATCCGTGTTGTCACGGTAGCAACTACATGTCAGGAAACTGTGTGCAGCCTGCGTAGCATGCCGTGCCAGGAATGAGGCGGCGCGATTCTTACAACCGGCTACAAGCGCTGCTGCGGGCGCTCGATGGCCGAAGGTCGTGGAACAGCCTGGACCCGAAGAAGCGCCTCCGGGCTTCCGTACTCGTCGTTGCGTTCTGCGGCGCCGTGTTGATTGGGGCATGGACCGGCAGAGTCGAGGCCGAGGGGGGGCGCGCGTGGTACACGATCGGCGTGCTCGTCATCGCGGCCGCTTTCGGTCGCTCAGGTGTCCAGGCATTTCGACAGAGTCGCGGGAGCGATGCAGCCTAGGTCGCCGCGGCCTTGGACGACAGACGACCCAGTACCCGCTTACGCCGGCTTGCGCGCCACTGCCTCGACCTCCACGAGGATGCCGCCCGGAAGACTGACGCCGACCGTGGTCCGGGCTGGGTACGGCTCCTGGAAGATCGTCTTGTAGACCTCGTTGAAGGCGGCGAAATTGCCGAGGTCGGTGAGATACGCGTTGACCTTGATCACGTCGGCCGACCCGCAGCCGGCAGCCCCGAGACACGCGAGTAGGTTCTCGAACGCCTGCGTCGTCTGGCCCGTGATGTCCTCGGCCGTGAGCTGTCCGGACTCGTCGAATCCGACCTGGCCCGCCGTGTAGACGAGGTCGCCGCTGACGACGACCGGTGAATAGGGCGCGGCGGGGCGGGCAACGCCCTCCGGCTGAATCGCTTCCTTCATCTCTCACCTCACCTTTCCACGCGCCGCAGTCGGCAGCGTCTGGACGACCTCGCCGCCGCGGTGCATCACGATCTCGTCGTGCATGTTCGCGGTCGTGCAAGCATGGTTGGGGACGATCGTGACACGGTCTCCGATCTTCGGCGGCGGCTCGCACCGGCTCACGTCGACGTAGCCGTGCTCCTCGTTGAGCGCGTACACCTCCGCGTCCGGCAACTCGACCAGCAGGCCGTGGCCAGTGGCGCCGATGGCTTGATCCGACGTCAGCGTCTTCGAGCCGGCGTCGATGATCGCCCGCTCGCGCGTCGGCCGGCTGACGACGGTCGCGATCACCCGCAGTGCACAGTCCTCGAGCGGCACCGAGCCGTTGGCGATGCAGGCACGATCACCGTAGATGTAGGTGCCGACGCGGAGCTCGTCGATGACGCCGAGCTCGTGCGTGCGCTCGGCCGTCGGCGTGCCGCCGCCGCTGACCCGGTCGACCGAGAGCCCGCGCGCCACGACGGCATCGCGCGCTGCGAGCAGCCACGCGGCGGTCTCGGGCAGCGACGGATACGTCATCAGCCCGGCGAAGCGCAGCCCCGGGAGCCCATCGACGAGCTCGGCCAGCTCGGCGGCCTCCTGCGGGGTCTGGACGCCCGTCCGCCCCAGCCCCGTGTCGCACTCCACCAGGAAGTCGACCTCGAGCACGTGCCGGGCGAGCACAGGCGCGAGACCCAGGGCCACCTCCGCCGAGTCGCCGACGATGGTCATCTTCACCCGCTCCGCCAGCGCTGCGAGCCGTTCGGCCTTCGCCTCGCCGACGAGCGGAAACGAGAGCAGGATGTCGTCGAAGCCCGCATCGGCCATCACCTCGGCCTCGCCGAGCTTCTGGCAGGTGATCCCAACCGCTCCGGCCTTCACCTGCAGACGGGCGAGCTGGGGCAGCTTGTGGGTCTTGATGTGCGGCCTCAGCGCCACCCCATGCTCGTCGCAATAGGCCTGCATCCGGAAGACGTTCCGTTCGATCGCATCGAGATCGCCGGTCAGGACGGGCGTCTCGAGCTCGGAGAGCCGCATCAGGAGCTCGCCTGGGTGGACAGCACGCCGTCGCGCACGGCTGCCGTCGCACGGGCGGCCTGAGCCGCGATCCAGTCCAGGTCGGCGTCCGACTGGGGCGCGACACGCCCGACGAGATCGCTGCCGAGCGCGATCGCCGTCGCACCCGCGTGGAGATAGGCCTGGACTTCCTCGATCCGGACACCACCCGTCGGGATGAGCGCGAGCGTGGGGAACGGCCCGCGCAGCGCGCTCAGGTAGGCCGGCCCGCCGGATGACGCCGGGAAAAGCTTCATCACGCGCGCGCCGGTCGCGGCCGCAGTCAGGATCTCGGTCGCGGTGAAGACGCCGGGCATCGGCTCGAGGCCCAGCGTGAGTGCGGTCTCGATCACCTCCGGGACGAGGCCCGGGCTGACGACGAAGCGTGCTCCCGCCGCGGCGGCCGCACGTACCTGCTCCGAGTCCACGATCGTGCCGACGCCGACCGTCCTTCCCTCCCCCGCCGCCACCGCGACCGCCTCGAGAGCGCCGGGCGTGTCGATCGTCACCTCGACCTGCTCGATCCCGCCGCGGACAAGCGCAGCCATCGCGCCCGAAACGTCACCGCCCTCGTGGAAGCGCACGATTCCGATCAGCGAGCCAGGCCCGAGGACGGTCGTCTCGAACATCGGCCGACGTTATCTCGGCCGATGTTGTAATGCAAGCATGTTGTAATTACAATATCCTCGTGAACGAGACAGCCGCCGCGGCCCAGGGCGCCACCGGGATCGCGGGCACGATCGACAAGGCATCCCCGGTCCCGTTCTACTACCAGCTGCGCCAGCTCCTCGAGCGTGCGGTCGCCGGCGGCGTGCTGACCGCGGGCGAGCAGATCGGGCACGACGCTCGGGAGGATCGGAACAAACCGTCCCCCTCGGTCATAAGAACGCTTTGACCCAGGGGATCGTCGAGGGTATGAATCCTAGGACCG
>JAXIPI010000145.1:0-9595 GCA_045403015.1 Gaiellaceae bacterium
CGCGTCGAGGTAGCGCTTGCCGTTCGAGTCGGTCAGATAGCAGCCGTCGCCGCTGACGATCACCGGGATCTCCGCATCGCGGTAGCCACCCATGCGGGTGAAGTGCAGCCACAGGTGGTCTCTCGCGGCCTGCTGGAGGTCGACGGTCATGCGGCTCCCTTCCCTCGGCGGTTCTGGACGACGATGTTCGTGACCGCGACGGTGAACGCGAGCACGAAGATCGCGGTCGCGAGGACATTGACCTGCGGGGGCGCGCCGACACGCGCCGCACCCCAGACAAACAGGGGGAACGTGGTCTCCGCCCCCGAGTTGAAGTACGTGATCACGAAGTCGTCGATCGAGAGCGCGAACCCGAGCAGGAGCGCCGAGAAAATCGCCGGCGCGATCAACGGCAGCGTCACCTTCCGGAACGTCGTCCACTCATCGGCGCCGAGGTCCATCGCCGCCTCCTCGAGGTGCCGGTCGAAGCTGATCAACCGGGCCTTCACGGTCACCACGGCGTAGCTGGTGATGAACATCACGTGCGCGATCGCGATCGTCAGGAAGCCGGTCGGGATCTTCAGTTGCAGAAAGAGCGTCAGCAGCGCGGCGCCGAGCACGATCTCGGGCGTGGTCATCGGCAGGAAGACGAGCAGGTTCGTCGAGCCCCGGCCGCGGAAGCTGTGGCGGACGAGCGCGAGCGCGATCAGCGTCCCAAGAGCCGTCGCCACGATGCTCGAGATGGCGGCGATCTCGACCGAGAGCACCATCGAGTCCGCCAGCCCGGGCACGGAGTTCCAGTTGATCCAGTTGTCGAGGGTGAAGCCCTGCCACGTGTAGTTGAAGCGCCCCACGGGGTTGTTGAACGAGAACGCGATCACGACTGCGATCGGGAGCAGCAGGTACGTGAAGGCAAGCAGCGCGTAGACCGTCAGCGCATGGCGGCGGATCGCGGCGGTCATCCGGTCAGCTTCTCCGTGCCGAGCGACCTGGCGTAGATCGCGACGAGGACGATGATCGCCGCCATCAGGACGAAGGAGAGCGAGGCCGCGGCCGGATAGTCGATGAGCTCGAGGAACTTCGACTGGATCACGTTGCCGATCATGTGCTCGCGCGGCGTGCCCAGTAGCTGCGCGTTGATGAAGTCACCCGCAGCCGGAATGAACGTGAGCAGCGTGCCGGCGAAGACGCCGGGGAGTGAGAGCGGCAGGGTCACCTTCAGGAAGGCGCGTACCTTGCTCGCGTAGAGGTCCTGTGCCGCCTCCAGCAGCCGCGGGTCGATCCCTTCGAGGGCGACGTAGAGCGGCAGCGCCATGAACGGCAGGAAGTTGTAGGTCAGCCCCGCGACCACGGCCACCGGGGTCGCGAGGAGGCGGCCGCCCTCCTCGACGATCCCGAGCGTGCGCAGGACGTCGAGCACGAACCCCGAATCGGAGAGGATCGACTGCCAGGCGAGCGTGCGAATCAGGTAGGTGACGAAGAACGGAGCGATGATCGCCAGCAGATAGAGGTTCTTCCAGCGGCCGCCCCGGAACGCGATCCAGTACACGAGCGGGTAGCTGACGACGAGGGCGATGAGTGTGGCGAGCCCGGCGTAGACCAGCGAGCGGATCAGGTGCTGGTGGTAGCGCTCGATCGCATCCCAGTAGTTGCCGAAGCTCCAGTCGAAGACGTAGCCGAAGTCGAACGAGCCGCTCTGGAGCGACTGGTAGCCGAGGAACCCGAGCGGCGCGACGAAGAAGATCGCGAGCCACAGCAAGCCCGGGGCGAGCAGCAGATAGGGAACGAGCCCTCGGTGACGGTGCAGGAATGCCAAGGACCTAGCTCCCGATCAGCGCCTGCCACCGCTCGTTGTAGTCCTGGTTCTGGAGCGCCTCGGAGTCAAAGATCGAGACGTTTGCGAGCGTCTCCGCCGTGGGGAAGACGAGCGGGTTGGCGGCGATGTCCGGATCGATCTGCTCCATCGCTTCCTTCGCCCCCTTCACCGGCGAGACGTAGTTGATGTACGCCGCGATCTTGGCCGCGACTTCCGGCCGGTAGACGTAGTTCATGTACGTCGAGGCGGTGAACACATCCCCGCCCTTCGGGATCAGCATGTTGTCCGTCCAGATGGCGCCGCCCGACTCGGGCAGATGCCACTGGAGGTTCTTGTTGTCGAGCGTCAACTGCACGACGTCGCCCGACCAGGACATCGCCGCGGAGAGATCGCCCTTCGTCAGCGGACCCGAGTAGTCGTTGCCCGTGAACTGCCGGATCTGTCCGGAATCGACCGCCTTCTGAATCCGGTCGATCGCGCGTGTGAACGAGGCGTCGTCGACCTTGGTGGGATCGTCGCCGTTCGCACGCATCACGAGCGCAATCGAGTCGGCCATCTCGGTGAGCAGGGTCACCTTCCCCTTCAAGGAGGAGTCCTCGAGCAGCTGGTCGATCGTCCTCACCGGCTTGCCGCCGGTCAGCTTCGTGTTCGTTGCGATTCCAGTCATGCCGGACTGCCACGGCAGGCTGTACTTGCGGTCGGGGTCGAAGCTTGGGTGCGCGAGCGAGTCCTGCAGGTTCGTGATGTTCGGGATCGCGCTCTTGTCGAGCGGCTCGGCCCAGCCCTTGTCGATCAGGAGCCCCGGGAAGCGCGAGTTGTCGGTGAGGACGATGATGTCGCGGTCGATCGACTGGCCCTGCGACAGCGGGCGCTGGATCTTGCCGAAGTACGAGGCGTTGTCGTTGATGTCCTCGAAGTAGTCGACCTGGACGCCCGTCAGCTTCGTGAACTGCTCGAGCGTCGGCCGCTTCTTCGTCTTCTCGTCGACGTCGATGTAGAGCTGCCAATTCGAGAACCGGAGGCGGTCGGCGAGCTTCCCCGTCCCGTCCGCGGTGGTCGCCCCGGCCGTTTCGCCTTCTCCGCCGCCGCAGGCGGCGAGGAAGCCGGGCAGGGTCAAGGCGGCTGCGCCGAGCGATGCGCGCTCGAGCAACTGCTTGCGGGTCAGAGAACGGTTCATGCCGCAGTCTCCTTTTGCTGAGGGTCGAGGACGAACGTCGATTCCGGGCTCCAGCTGAGCAACGCAACGGATCCCAGCGGAAGCGGCCGGCCACCGTCGCGGTTCTGGGCGTAGACGACGACGTCGCCGGCCCCGGTCGTGATGATGTACTGGGTTGCGACGCCCACGTACGCGGTCTCCTTGACCGTGCCCGAGAGCGCGTTCTCGCCTTCCAGCGGCGGGCCGAGGCGGAACTTCTCCGGCCGAACGCCGATGGCGACGTCGCCGGTGCGGCCGGCGAGCGGGACGGTCAGCTCGTCGCCCGCTTCGATCCGGACGCGATCGGGACCGGTGACGGTGCCGCGGAGCAGGTTCGAAACGCCGAGGAAGCCCGCGACGAACTCCGTGCGGGGCCGGTCGTAGAGCTCGGCCGGCTCACCCAGCTGCTCGACCTGGCCACGGTTCATCACCGCAATCGTGTCGGCCATCGTCATCGCCTCTTCCTGATCGTGCGTGACGTGCACGAACGTGATCCCCAGATCGTGCTGCAGGGCTTTCAGCTCGAGCTGGAGCTGCTTGCGCAGCTTCAGGTCAAGCGCGCCGAGCGGCTCGTCGAGGAGGAGCACCTGCGGGCCGTTGACGAGCGCCCGCGCGAGCGCGACCCGCTGCTGCTGCCCTCCGGAAAGCTGGCGTGGCTTGCGCGACCCGAAGTCCTCGAGACCGACGCGACGCAGGATCTCCGCGACGCGTCCCTGCAGCTCGGAGCCCTTGATCCCCTTTCGCCGCAGCCCGAACGCGACGTTCTCGTGGATCGACAGGTGCGGAAACAGGGCGTAGCTCTGGAAGACGGTGTTCACGTCGCGTTTGTGCGGTGGAAGCCCGACGACGTCCTTGCCGCCGAGCAGGATCGAGCCGGTATCGGGCTCTTCGAAGCCCCCGATCATCCGCAGCGTGGTCGTCTTGCCACACCCGGATGGGCCGAGCAGCGCGAAGAACGAGCCGGCCGGAATCTCGAGCGAGATACCGTCCACGGCCCTGAGGCCGTCGAACGACTTGACGACCGACTCGAGCTGGACGTCGCTAGCCGACGACATCGGCCACCGCCTCGGTGAACACGCGAGTGTGCAGGTCGACGTCGGCCTCGCTGGTGGCAGGAGACATGAGAGCCATATTGTGGAAGGGCGTCATCAGAATGCCGCGGTTCAGAGCGTAGAGATGCAGGAAGCGCTCCAGCTCGTCGTCGCCTGCCGCCGCAGACTCCGCGCCGTTCCGCGGCGGCGCGGCAGAGAAGCGGTATTCGGCGCGGCAGCCGAGCTCGGTCACGTGCCAGGGAAGCCCCGCCTCCTCGACCACGTCGGCGACGCCGGCGGCGAACCGCGCCGCGAGGTGGATCATCCGCGCGAATGCTTCTTCGGTGAGCACCTCCGCCAGCGTGGCGCGAACGGCCGCGAGCGAGAGCGCGTTGCCGGCGAGGGTGCCGCCGATGCCGCCGACGTCCTCGTAGTCGGCCTCCTCGCGCGCCTCGATCCGTTCGGCCACATCGTCCGAGACGCCGTACGCGCCCGCCGGGACGCCGCCGCCGATTGCCTTCCCGATCGTGAGCAGATCCGGCTCGAGTCCCCAAACGGCTGTGCAGCCACCGGGTCCGGCGCTGAACGTGTGCGTCTCGTCGATGATCAGGAGCGTCCCGGTCCGGCGCGTCAGATCGCGCAGGGCGTCATGGAATCCGGGCTCCGGCAGCACGATGCCGATGTTCGTCAGGGCCGGCTCGGCGAGCACGCACGCGACGTCCTCGGGCGCGAGTGCCTGCTCGAGTGCGTCGACGTCGTTCCACTGGACGACTTTCGTGGTCAGCGCCGGGTCGACAGGCGGGCCGACGTTGCCGGGACGCGCCACGACCCGGTCGCCGTCCAGGGTCGCGAACGTCTCGTCCACCGTGCCGTGGTAGCAGTAGTCGAAGACGAGGATCTTCGGACGCTGCGTGATCTCGCGCGCCAGCCGGAGCGCGAACCGATTGGCGTCCGTCGCCGAGAGAGTGAACGGCCACGCCGTGAGCCCGAAGCGGCGCGACAGCTCCTCGGCCGTGCCGATCGCGTCCTCGCTCGGAAGCATCGCCGTGGCGCCGCGAGCCGCTTGAGCAGCGACGGCCGCGACGGTCGCCGGCGGGGCATGCCCAGCCATCGCACCGGTGTCGCCGAGGCAGAAGTCCACGTACTCGTGACCGTCGGCGTCGACGACCCGGGCGCCGGTCGCCTCGCGCAGGAAGAGCGGGAAGCCTCCGGCCCACTTCGCCATCCAGCTCATCGGCACGCCGCCGAGCAGAGAGCCCTTTCCCCGCTCGAAGAGCTGCCGCGACTGAGGATTCGACTCGGCGAAGTGCTCGAGCTCGCGCGCCAGCAACGCCTCGAGCCGGGATCGGTCGAGAGCCGAAGCCGAGCGGATCGCCGCAGACGAGTCCACGATCAGGAGAGCTTCACCGCGACATGCTTGATGCGGGTGTACTCCTCCATGGAGTAGAGCGACATGTCCTTGCCGTAGCCGGACTCCTTGAAGCCCCCGTGCGGCATCTCCGAGGCGAGCGGGAAGAGGTGCTCGTTCACCCACACGGTGCCGAACTCGAGCTTCCTGGCCGCCGACAGCGCGCGGCCGACGTCTTGGCTGAAGACGGACGCGGCGAGGCCGTACCGCACGCCGTTGGCCATCGCGATCGCCTCGTCGTCCGAGCCGAAGCTCTGCATGGTCACGACCGGGCCGAACACCTCGTTCTGCACGATCTCCGAGTCCTGCTTCACATCGGCGACCACGGTCGGCTTGACGAAGAAGCCGCGCTCGCCGATCGCCTCCCCACCGGTGACCACCGTCGCCTTCGCATCGACGGCGCGCTCGAGGAACCCGAGGACGCGCTCTTGCTGCTCCCGGGAGATCACCGGGCCCATGTCGACGTCGTCGCCCTCAGCCGGGTCCGCAACCTTCATCGCCTCGAGCGCCTTGACCGTCTCGGACATCACCTCGTCGTAGATCTTCTTGTGCACGAGGATGCGCGAGGACGCAGTGCAGTCCTGGCCCGAGTTCCAGTAGCCGCCGATCTTGATCGCCTCGGCGACCGTGGCCGGGTCGGCGTCGTCGAGAACCACCATCGGCGCCTTGCCGCCGAGCTCGAGGTGGACGCGCTTGAGATTGCTCTGCGCGGCGCCTGCCGCGATCAACCTCCCCGTCTCCACCGAGCCCGTGAGCGAGATCAGTCTGATTTCGTCGTGGCGAACGAGCGCCTCGCCCGCGGGGACGCCGTCCCCCGTGATCACCTGGAGCACGCCCGGCGGCAGGAACTCCTGCGCGAGCTCGGCGAAGCGGAGCGTGGTCAGCGGCGTCTGCTCGGCCGGCTTCAGGATCTGGACGTTGCCGGCGGCGAGCGCAGGCCCCAGCTTCCACACCGCCATCATGAACGGGTAGTTCCAGGGTGTGATCCCGGCCACGATCCCGAGCGGCTCACGGCGGGTGATCGAGGTGTAGCCCTCGACGTACTCGCCCGCAGCCTTGCCCTCCAGGGTCCGGGCCGCGCCGGCGAAGAAACGGAGGTTGTCGGCCGAGAACGGCATCTCGTCGCCGGCGATCGACATCGGCTTGCCGACGTTCTGCGACTCGAGCTGCGTCAGCTCGTCGGCATTCTCGTCGATCACGTCCGCCAGCTTGAGCAACAGCTCCATGCGGTCCTTCGGCGTCTTGTCGAGCCAGTCCGGAAGCGCCTTCATTGCCGCCTGGACGGCGCGTTCGACGTCCTCCGCGGTCGACTTGGGCACCTCGGCGATCGTCTCGCCGGTCGACGGGTTGAGGACTTCCATGGTTTCGCCGGAGGAGGAATCGGTCCACTCGCCGCCGACGAAGTTCTTGTGCTTGGTCACCGACACGCTCACGCTGCTGCCTCCGTTTGGGGGATCTCGCCGCGAGCCTAGCTCGCATTCGACCGCGTGGACAAGTTCGACGCTGTGGCTGCACGATTTGTTGGCCGGAGTGTCCACACCGCGGGCCTGCAATCAGCCGATCGGGACATTGCGGGGAGGTGCGATCGTGTGCATCGTCCGCGGAGATGGCGCGTACTCCCCTCGCAAGCGCGGTGCAGGCAGCGGCCACGGCGGAACGGCCAACGACGAGGCGGCGCTTCGTCGAGCAGGCCGGGGTCGCCGCGCTCGGGCTCACCGCCCTTGGCAGGCTCGCCGCACCTGCACGCGGCGCCACGACGCCGAAGATCGTCATCGTCGGCGCCGGCCTCGCCGGGCTCAGCGCTGCCGACGCGCTCCGCAACGCAGGGCACGTCGCGGAGGTCCACGAGGCTTCGGCTCGCGTCGGCGGCCGTTGCTGGACGCTGCGCGGCGCCTTCTCGGACGGCCAGATCGCCGAGCACGGCGGCGAGTTGATCGACCAGGGCCACACGGCGATCCGGCAACTCGCATCGGGTCTCGGTCTGAAGCTGGACAACCTGCTCCAGGCCGAGCAGAGCGGCACGGAGGTGGTCGGGTACTTCGACGGGGCGCCGTACCGCTACGCCGAGATGACCGACGACATCAAGGCCGCGTGGCAGAAGATTCACGCCGACGTCTCGGCCGCCAGCTATCCGACGACGTTCGAGATCTCTACAGAGCGTGGCCGCGAGCTCGACAACATGTCGATCACCGACTGGATCGAGGAGACCTTCGAGGGCGGCATGAGCTCCCGGATCGGCCAGCTGCTCGACATCGCCTACAACATCGAGTACGGCGCCGAGTCCGCGCAGCAGAGCTCGCTCAACCTGGTCTACCTGCTGGGCTACCGCGGCCAGGGCCAGTTTCGCGTCTTCGGCGAGTCGAACGAGAAGTACCACGTCGTCGGCGGCAACGACCAGATCACGGACAGGCTCGCCGCGAGGCTGGCGGGTCAGATCACAATCGGCTCGGAGCTCGTCGCCGTCAAGCGCAACCCGGCCGGGAGCTACACCCTGACCTTCGGGCAGGGCTCGGCGACGAAGACCGTGATCGCGGACAAGGTCGTGCTCGCACTCCCCTTCTCGATCCTCCGCTCCTCTGTCGATCTCTCGAAGGCGGGATTCGAGCCGCTCAAGCTCGTCGCGATCAGCGAGCAGGGCATGGGCACGAACTCCAAGCTCCACGTGCAGTTCTCGAGCCGTTTCTGGCGTCCGCAGGGATTGAACGGCGAGACCTTCTCGGACACTGGCTACCAGAACACCTGGGAGGTCTCGCGCGCCCAGGCCGGCCAGAGCGGGATCCTCGTCAACTACACGGGCGGGACGATCGGCGCGAGCTTCGGGTCCGGCACGCCGGCGTCGAGGGCGGCACAGTTCCTCGGGCAAATCGAGCCCGTGCTCCCCGGCGCGACGAAGGCCTGGAACGGAAAGGCGGCGATCGACTTCTGGCCCGGCTATCGGTGGACGAAGGGCTCGTATTCGTACTGGAAGGTGGGGCAGTACCAGCGGTTCGCGGGCATGGAGGCCAGGCGGCAGGGCAACTGCCTCTTCGCGGGCGAGCACACGTCGATCGACTTCCAGGGCTATCTGAACGGAGCGGTCGACACCGGGCAGCGCGCAGCGGCGGAGATCCTGGCCGATCTCAAGTAGGGTCGTCCCGTGGGTGTACTGCTGCTGGTCGGAACGCGGAAGGGGCTCTTTCTCGTCCGCGGGGACGACGAACGGCGCTCGTTCGAGCTCGAAGGGCCGCTCCTCCCCGGCTGGCAGATCAACCATGCCGTCCTCGATCCGCGTGACGGCGCCCTCTACGCCTGCGCGAACAGCTGGGTCTACGGCGGGACGGTGCAGCGCTCGACCGACCTCGGGAAGACGTGGACGCGGTCGGAGGGTCTCGGCCTGCCGGAAGAGAGCGGGCTGAAGCTCGCCTCGACCTGGCACCTCGAGCCCGGCCACGCATCCGAGCCCGGCACGCTCTGGCTTGGAGGCGAGCCGGCGGCGCTCTTCCGCTCCGACGACTCCGGCGCGACCTGGCAGGTGAACGACGCCGTGCTCAGCCATGAGACCCGCGAGAAGTGGACACCCGGGGCCGGCGGGTTGATCACGCACTCGATCACGTTGGATCCCGATGACGCCAAGCGTCTGTGGATCGGCATCTCGGCGGCAGGCGTCTTCCGGACCGAGGACGGTGGCGCAACCTGGCAGCCGGCGAACGTGGGGACAGAGGCGTGCTTCCTGCCGGAGGATCGCTTCCCCGAGGTGGGGCAGTGCGTCCACAAGCTTCTGGCGCACCCCGGCAAGCCTGGGCGGCTGTGGCAGCAGAACCACTGCGGCGTCTACCGCTCGGACGACCACGGGGCAAGCTGGGAACGCCTCGATGGGAACGGGCTTCCGTCGGGATTCGGGTTCGGTCTCGCGCTCGATCCAAGCGATCCCGACCGCGCGTTCGTCATTCCCGAGGAGGGCGCCGAGAACCGCGTGACGTGCGATGGACGACTCGGGATCTACACGACCGCGGACGCGGGCGCCAGCTGGGAGCTCATCGTGGCGGCCCAACCAGCCTGGGTCGCGGTGCTGCGCGAGGGAATGAGCCAGGACGACGAGGCGGTCTACGCCGGCGCCCAGAGCGGTCACGTCTATGCGCTGCGCCACGGCGAGGTCGTGGTCGCAGCCCAGAACCTGCCGCCGATCC
>JAXIPI010000284.1:0-11412 GCA_045403015.1 Gaiellaceae bacterium
TGCCGGTCGATGTCCTCGGCGGCGCTCGAGCTCGTCCGGCGCGAGCACGACCTCGGCCGCGCGGCCGACCTCTACGCTTCGGCGCTCGAGCAGGCAGCTGGCGGTGAGGCGGTTGCGAACGACGTCCTCCGCGATGTCGCGCGCGCGGCGGCGGACGTTGGCATCGAGCCGCAGTCGCCGGAAGCGGCTGAGCTCGCGCGGCGCCTCGCCGAGGTCGAGCTTGGTCGCCAGCTTGGTGGGTAGCAGCTTGCGCCGCGTCCCCGTGTGGGCGTGGCTCGCTGCGATCGTCATCTGTTCCTTCGCACTTCGGGCCTGGCTCGTGCGGGAGATGCTCGGCCCGTTCATCATGGTCGACGAGCTGATCTACTCGGAGCTTGCGCGGAGCTTCGCGGCGGGCGACGGCTTCCAGGTGCGCGACGTGCCGGCGACCGGCTTCAGCCTCGTCTACCCGATTCTGATCAGCCCGGCCTACCGGCTCTTCGACTCGCTTCCGGATGCCTACGCTGCTGTGAAGACGCTCAACGCGTTGTTCATGTCGCTCGCGGCCGTGCCGGCGTACCTGCTCGCACGGCGGCTGTTGACCGTGCCGCTGTCCCTGGCCGCCGCTGTCCTCGCGGTTTCGCTCCCGTCCCTCGCCTACACGGGCACTGTGATGACGGAGAACGTCTTCTACCCGCTCTTTCTCACCGGGTCACTCGTGCTCGTCCTGGTGCTCGAACGTCCGACGTGGGGACGCCAGCTGACGCTCCTCGCACTGCTCGGGTTCCTCTTCGCGACCCGCGTGCAAGCCGTCGCGTTTGCGCCCGCGATCGTCGTCGCGCCCTTTCTGCTCGCGCTGTTCGGAGGACGGCCGCTGCGCGCGACGCTGATCCGCTTCCGCGTGCTGTATGAGCTGCTTGTCGGCGGCGCGATCCTCGTGGTCGCGGCGCAGCTCCTGCGCGGTCGGTCGCCCGGGGATCTGCTCGGTGCCTACTCGGTCGTCGGCGACCGTTCCTACGACCCCGAGACCGTTGCCCGCTTCTTCCTCTATCACCTCGCCGAGCTCGACCTGTACCTCGGTGTCCTCCCCTTTGCGGCGTTCGTGCTGCTCGCGGTGATCGCTCGGCGTTCGGCGCCCGGGCTGGCCCCCTTCCTCGCGGCGGGAACCGCGCTGACGCTCTCACTGCTTCTCGTCGTCGCCGCGTTCGCCTCGGAGTTTGCGAACCGGATCCAGGAGCGGAACACGTTCGTCGTGGCGCCGTTCTTCCTGATCGCACTGCTCGTGTGGGTCGACCGTGGGCTCCCGCGACCGCGCTGGGTGGCGCCCACCGTTGCCGCCGCGTGCGCGCTGCTCCCGCTTGCAATCCCGTTCGAGCGGTTCATCGAGACGGGCGCGATCTCGGACACGCTGGCGCTGCTCCCGATCTGGAGTGCCTACGGATCGCTCCTGTTCGACTCGATCGACGCCACGGTGCTCGCCGGGGGCATCCTCGCCGCCGCGCTCTTCGTGTTCGTGCCACCTCGCTACGCACTCGCTCTCCCCGCAGTGACTCTGCTCTTTTTCGCAGCGATCTCGCACAACGTCTGGTTCGGCGAGCACGGCTTTCGGCGGGCGTCGGTGGGGGCGCTCTTCCAGGGGATTCGCGTCGGCGACAGGAACTGGATCGACGAGGCCGTTCCGCCCGGTGCAAGCGTGGCAGTCGTATGGAAGGGGGTGACAGACCGGTTTTCGGTCAACCAGAACGAGTTCTTCAATCGCAGCGTCGGGCCGGTCTACTTCATCGGCGGGCCGACCCCGGGCGGGCTCGCGGAGACGGAGGTGACGATCGACGAGGCGACCGGGGAGCTCCGCACGAAGGCCGGGCGGCGCATCAACCCGCGGTACCTCCTCGCAGAGGATGCGGTTTCGCCCGACGGCGTCGTGCTGGCCCGCGACCCCGGCATCGGCCTGACGCTCTGGCGCGTGGCGAGCCCTCTCGTGGCGACGGCGACCCGGATCGAAGGTCGGTACCCGGGGGACACATGGTCCGGCAGGACCGTCACCTGGACGCGCGAGCGCTGTCGTGGCGGCACGCTCACCGTCTCGCTCTCGAGCGACCCGCAGCTGTTCGACGACGATCAGATCGTGACGGCATCGGTGGCAGGAGAGGTCGTGGGCCGGGCGCGGATCGCTCCCATGGGAACCGCGCGACTGCGTGTACGGCCGACGCCGAAGCGCGGCACGTGCCGGGTCGTCTTCCGGGTCGCTCGGACAAAGGTCCCGGGCGGTGGCGACGACCGCGAGCTCGGCGCCCACTTCAACACCTTCGACTACCGTCCGTGAGAGTCGCGTTCGACGTCAGCCCGCTTTCCCACGCGCGGACGGGGATCGGCAACTACGTCCGGGGCTCGCTCGCCGGCCTCGCGGAGGCGGCTGCCGGAAACCACGAGCTGATCGCGTTCGCCCCGACGCGCCTGAGGGGTCGCAGGTTGATCCGCGAGGCGCTGGCAGACGTACCGGTCGAGGTCCGAACGCTCGTCCTGCCGTGGTCGCACGCCTTCCGGATGGGATGGAGCCGCCTCGGCCGGCCATCCGTCGAGCGTTTCCTCGGCGCGGTCGACGTCCTCCACTTCAGCGATTGGATGGTGCCGCCGCAGCGGCGCGGGATCCGGTCGACGATGGTGCACGACCTCGTGCCGCTCCTGCATCCCGAGTGGGTGACACCGCGCACTCGCTCGATGCACGGCTACAAGTTCTCGCGCACCGCAGAATGCGATCTCGTCTTTGTCAACTCTGCGTACACCGGGCGCGATGTGGAGGAGCACTTGAGCGTGCCGCGCGAGCGGGTCCGCGTCGCACCGCCCGGGGTCGCCGCCGGGTACACCGTGGACGGCGAGCGCGCCGAGCTCGGCCGGCCGTACGTGCTCAGCCTCGCCACGCTCGAGCCGCGCAAGAATCTCGAGTCGCTGGTCGAGGCGTGGCGGCCGCTGCGCGGAGAGCTGGCGCTGGCGGTGGCGGGCGCCGCCGGCTGGGGCGATCAGCCGCTGCTCGACGACGCCGCGATTCTCAAGCTCGGCTTCGTCGCAGAGGGCGAGGTGCCGCGGCTGATGCGTGGCGCGGCGGCGTTCGTCTATCCGTCGCGCTTCGAGGGATTCGGGATGCCGATCGTGGAGGCGATGGCGTGCGGCGTCCCCGTCGTCGTCTCCTCGCACCCGTCGATGGACGAAGCCTGCGGCGACGCCGCAGTCCGCGTCGACCCAGACGACCCCGACGCGATCGCAGCCGGCATCCGGACTGCGCTCGAGCGGCGTGAGGAGCTGCGCGCAGCCGGGATCGCGCACGCAGCGCAGTTCACCTGGCGCCGTTGCGGCGAGATCCACCTGCAAGCCCTCGAGGAGGCCGCGGGATGAAGGTCGGACTCGACGTCGCTCCGCTCTTGCAGACCCGCGCCGGCACCGCGCGCTGGGTGCGTGGACTGCAGCGCGGTCTCGCCGCGCGTCCCGACGTGGAGCTCACGCCGCTCAGCTGGGGCGGGGCGGGCAGGTGGAACGCCGTCGCCCGCGACGTGCTCTGGTATCCCGCCCTGCTTCCGCGCCAGGCCGCGAAAGCCCACGTCGACGTCCTGCACTGCACGATCTTCCGCGCGCCGCCGCGCGCACGCGTCCGAACGATCCTCACCGTGCACGACCTCGCAGTCCTGCGGCATCCCGAAGTGTTCCCTCTCTGGACGCGGCTCTACGGCCGCACCGCGCTCCGTCCGACGATCCGGGCGGCTGACCGGGTCATCGCGGTCTCGGAGTTCTCGAAGCGGGAGGTCGTCGAGCTCGCCGGCGTCGATCCCGACCGGGTCGACGTCGTGCCGAACGCACTCGAGCCGGTCTTCCATTCGGACGGCGACGCCGCCGCGGGCGAGTACGTGCTCGCGGTCGGGACGCTCGAGCCTCGCAAGAATCTGGCGCGCGTCGTCGCGGCGACCGCACGCGCCGGTGTGGAGCTGCGGCTCGTCGGCGCACCGGGGTGGGGAGATGCAGGCGCCGGGGGGAAGCACGTCACCTGGCTCGGCAGGATCGACGACGAGGAGCTTGCCGCTGCCTACCGTGGCGCGCGCAGCCTCGTCTTCCCCTCGCTCTACGAGGGCTTCGGCAGTCCCGCGCTCGAGGCGATGGCCTGCGGCACACCCGTCGTGACGAGTGCCGGCAGCGCGATGGAGGAGGTCGTCGGTGAAGCTGGCGTCCTCGTCGATCCGTTCGACGTCGAGTCGATCGCCGCCGGGATCGAAGCGGCCGACCGGCAGCGCGACGAGCTCGTCCCGCTCGGCCTGGAGCGTGCCGACCACTACACATGGGAGCACGCCGTCGGCGCGGCCGTTGCCTCCTACCGACGGGCGCTCGCGTGACAGAGCCGCTTGTGGTCGTCGACGCTGACGTGCTTGGCAGGCGCCGGACCGGCGACGAGACGTACGTGCGGAACCTGCTGCGCGAGCTGGGCTCGCTGGCAGAGGGCTCCGGCGTCCGAATCGCCGCGGCAACGCGGCATCCTGAGCTCGTGCCCGCCGGGATCGAGCCGCTCGTACTGCGGACGCCGCTCCAGGAGCTGCGGATGCTCCGGACCTTGCCGCGCCTGCTCCGTCGAACAGGAGCCGCGCTCGTGCACACCCAGTACGCCGTCCCCGTTCGCCTTCCCTGTCCCGCGGTGGTCACGATCCACGACCTCTCCTTCGAGCACGGCTCGGCCCACATGGCGCTGAAGGACAGGCTCGTCTTCCGTCGCGTCGTCCCGCGTGCGGCCCGAGCGGCCCGCCGCGTGCTGACGGTCTCCGAGCGCACGCGCGCCGACCTCGTCAGGCTCTACGGCCTCCCCGAGGAGAAGGTCGTCGTGACCCCGAACGGCGTCGATCCCGCCTTTGCGCCCGGAAACACCCTGCGGCTCGCCACCTATGTGCTCGCCGTCGGGGCGGTGCAGCCGCGCAAGAACCACCTGGCGGCACTTGCCGCCGCCGAGGCGGTCCCGCTACCGCTCGTCGTGGCGGGCCCGGTGAAGGACGAGGCGCTCGCGGCGCAGCTGCGCGATGCCGGCGCCGATCTGCGCGGGTACGTCTCCCAGGAGGAGCTGGCCGAGCTCTACCGCGGTGCGGCCTGCCTCGTGCAGGCGTCGCTGTTCGAAGGTTTTGGGCTTCCGATGCTCGAGGCAATGGCGAGCGGTACGCCCGTGGTCGCTCTGGATGAGCCCGCGCTGCGCGAAGTAGGCGGTGACGCCGCCGTCTTCGTCGAGGAGGAGCACCTTGCCGATGGCATGCGTCGGGCGATTGACGAGCGCGACGAGTTGGCCGCAGCAGGGCTCGAGCGGGCGCGGGCGTTCAGTTGGCGCGTGACCGCAGAGCGGACGCTCGACGTCTACCGGGAGGCGCTCGCGTGACCGTCTCCGCGGTCGTCGTCTCGCACGGCCACGCACGCGAGCTCGAGGAGTCGCTGCCCGCGCTGGCCCCCCAGGTCGACGAGCTCGTCGTGATCGCGAACGTTCCGGGCAGCGTCGGGACGCTGCCTGCCGGAGCGCGCGTGCTCGAGAGCCCGCGCCCGCGCACGTTCGCTGCGAACGTGAACGCCGGGGTGGCGGCAACGACCGCGGAGTATGTGCTCGTGTCCAATCCGGATGCGGTGCCCGAGCCGGGCGCGATCGACACGCTTGCGCGCTTCGCAGACGCCCACCCGCGCGCCGGCCTCGTCGGCCCGCTCGTCTTCTGGCCGGACGGCACCTGGCAGCCGTCGCTCCGCCGCTTCCCGGACGTGCTGGGCACGATCTGGCGCCGAACGCCGCTCCGGCTCCTGCGTCGTCCGTACGAGCACCAGACGGCGCACTACGGCACGCGCCCGGCGGAACCGGTGCAGGGCGACTGGCTGCTCGGGGGCGCCTGCCTGCTGATGCGCCGCTCGATGCTGGAGGAGATCGGCGGCTGGGACGCCGCCTTCCGCCACTACGTCGAGGACATCGACGTCGCCTACCGCGCGGCGAACGCAGGCTGGGAGCGCTGGCTCGTCCCCGAGGCGATCGTCCACCATGCGTATGCCGCCGTGATCGACAAGCGCTTTCTCAGCCGCCACACGCTCTGGCACCTGCGCGGGATGGCGCGCTTCGTGCGCAAGCACCCGGAACGGCTACTCGTCCTCCGCTAGCTCCTCGAAGGGCACGAATGCGAAGGCGACCTTCGCGCCGAGGCGCCGAGCGTCTGGCTGGTTGGGGTCGAGCTCCCGTGGGACGAACGGCGGGTCGACCTTCACCTCGACCCGCCAGGGGACGCGCGGCATGCGCAGGATGACGGGGTTCGGCTGACAGGCAAAAACCTTGACGGTGCGGCTCTCCGTCACGCGGCCGATCGAGGGCTGCTCGTCGCGGTCGATCGCGACGGGGCCGATTCTCACCGTCGCAGCCGCAGGTGGCAAATTCGGGAAGCACGCGGCCTCTCGGGAGAGGAACACCTTGACGTAGCCGCGAGGCAGCCCGGAGATGTCGTAGCGCGTGTACGACGCACTCTCACCCATCCAACCGTCGACGGCGACGCCGCTCTTCGTCTCGCGCAAGCGCACCGGCTTGCCGCCGAGGCGGTAGAGATCCATGCCGCCGACCGTGGTCACCTTCGGCGCGGCGATCGCGACGCCGCCCACTGCGACCGCATACTCGGCCCCGAGATCGTGCGGGGCGAGCGTGCCGTTGGGGTTGTCGAGGTTCGGGGTCGCGGCCTGGCCGGGGCCCGGGGCGCTGCTGTCGATGCCCATGAAGTACTCGATCGAGCGGTTCCAGAACTCGAGTTGCCAGATCGGGTTCGGGTCGCTGATTCCCTGGCCGACGAGGGCGGTCCGCTGACCCCCGGTCAGGTTGTCGACCCAACTCGGCGGCAGCGGGAGGACGCCGTACTGCTGGTCGGACGCGTACCGCTCCCCGTTCGCGGCGTAGATCTCGGTCGTGAGGGTCCACGTGAGCGCGAAGGCGGCGATCACGGCGCCGAGGGCAAGCCCGACTCGTGCCGAGCGCGCGAGACGCAGGGCAACGAGAGCTAAGCCGGAGCCCAGAGCCACGAGGACGAGTGCCGTCTCGATCGTGTCGGCCGGCCACTTGGGAATCCGGTTCGCGAACGCGGCGATCGCGAGCCCGTGCGCCTCGTAATTCGGATAGCTGCTGAGCGAATGCGGCGTCGCCGTGACGAGGTAGACCGTGATGGCCGTTGCCGCCGCGGTCGCGAGCAGCGACGGTCGCCGCCGTTCGAGCACGAGCGCCGTGCCGACGAAGAGGAGCGGCACGAGGTAGATCAGGTTTCGCTCGGCGATCACGATCGCCAGTCTCGTGGAGAGGTATGCGGCCTTCACCGCCGTGTAGAGGCAGAAGACGGCGATAGCCGATGCGGTCAATGTCGCCAGGGTCGCTCGCGGTTCGTCCCGCCGTTCGCCGCGCCGGCCAACCAGCCCGGCCAGCCCTGCGATCAGCGGGATCACGCCGACTCCGATCGCGAGCGAGCCGATTGCCCAGATCCCGTACTCCAGCATGCGTGACTTGAAGAATCCGGTCGCGGTGTACCAGCTTGCGGAGCGGTGCCCGAGCACCGCGGACACGCCGACGGCCAGGCCGACGACCAGCGTCGCCGCTCCGGCCCAATCCCAGGCAGTCCAGGTCGCGCGCCACCGCCGCACCTGCTCGCTCCGCCAAGCGCGGCCGAGCAGGACGAGCCCGAGCACAGGCAGCAGGATCGCCAGCTGCGCCCGGACGAGCACGCCCAGGACGCAGGCAGCGAGCGCGAGCCCGATCGACATCCTCGACGGCCGGATGCCGGCGCGCGCAATCATCAGCAGCGCGAGCGTCGAAACCGGGTAGGCGAGTGGTTCGTCGACGAGGAACGGCGAGTACGCGAGAGCCGGTGCGGCCGCCGCTCCGATCGCGGCGAAGAGGGCGTACGGCCGGGAGACTACGAGCCGCGCCAGCGCGTACGCAGGGAAGATCGTGGCGGTCATCAGCAGAACGCCGAGAACCTTGATCGCGCCGTAGGCGCTGCCGACATCGTCGAGCCACCACGCGGGTGCGGCCAGGTACTCGTAGAGCGAGACGCCCGATGCGGGCTCGCCACCGCGAAGAGCTGCCCGGCCGGTCTCGGCGATCGAGCGCGAGAGCTGAGTGAACTCGATCTCGTCGCTGAAGAGCGTCGGCGTTTTCCGTTCCGACGCCTGCCAGATATAGAGCGCGGCCAGCCCCAGGTAGGCGCCGAGCACGGGCCAGAGCATCCGTAGGCGCGGGATCATTCTGCGGGGACTTCGACCAGGGGGGAGTGCGTGATCTCTGTGTGGCTGCGGACAAGCCGACAGGGAGTGCCCGCGGCCGCACACGCTTGCAGCACCGCGGCAAGCCGCTCAGGCGGTACGTCCGGAATCGTTACGAGTACCTCGTCCGGCCGCGCGACCGCAAGCAGGGCTTCAGTCTCGTCGAGGCCGCCCAGGACCTTGACCCCGAGGACACGCCGTCTGCGAACACTCGGGTTGTCGTCCAGGAAACCGACGACGCGCGTGCTCGGCGTCTCACGGAGCTCGCGGGCAAGCCGCCGCCCAGAGCGACCGGCCCCGACGATCAGCGTTCGCTCCCGAGGCCCGCGGCGAGCTGCAGCGAGTACGTCGGGCGCCATCCTCAGCGCGAGGCGCGAGCCGGCGACGAGCACGCTGCAGAGGAGCGCGTCGACGAGGAAGATCTCGAGCGGGAAGCCGGCGAGCGTTCGCATCCTGGCGACAATCGCCAAAGCCACCGGTGCGGAGAGGAAGGTCGCTGCCGCGATCGCGATCAGGTCGCGCGGCGCAGCGAACCGCCAGACACGCCGGTAGATCCCGAACAAGACGAAGCACACGTAGCGGACGCCGAGCAGCACGGGCAGCGTTGTGAGGAAGATCGCACGCTCGACCTCAGTGCCCTTGCCGTCGATGAAGAGCAGGTACGAGACGAGGAACGAGGTGCAGATGATCGCGAAGTCGACGATCACCTCGACGAGCCGGCGGGGCTGCGAGATGAGTGCGCGGAGGAGTGACGGCGGTTCGCCTGGATCGGGACGGCGCGAGCGTTCCTCGAGATCGCCGAGGAAGCTCGCGAACTGGACGAGGACGACGAACGAGACGAGCACGCCGAAAGCGGTCACCCTCGCGTTGTTGAGCACGTTGTACGCAAGCCCGGTCAGGCCGAGCAGCGCCGCGAGCAGCGCCAGCACGGCAACCGCCTGCCGCTCGGAGAGGCCGTAGTAGACAAGCCGGTGCGATGAATGGTCACGGCCGCCCTGCGTCACCGGACGCCGCTCGCGCGTGCGGCGGATCGTGACGAGCGTGGTGTCGAGGATCGGAATCGCGAGCACGAGCAGTGGCAGCAACATGCCGGTCAGCGTCGCCCCGGCGACCGTCCAACTCGACGCGAGTCCCAGACATGCGAGACCGAACCCGATCACCTGGCTGCCGGAGTCGCCCATGAAGACCGCGGCCGGCCGGTCGGCTCGGAGATTGAACGGCAGGAAGGCGAGGCAAGCGCAGCCGAGCGCGAGCGCGAGTGGGAGCACGATATCGCTCTGGTTCTCGAGCGAGACCGCGTGCACTGCGAAGACGCCGCAGGAGACGGCGGCGAGCGTCGCCGCGAGGCCGTCCATGTTGTCCAGCAGGTTGAACGCATTCGTGATCCCGACGAGCCAGACGAGTGCGAGCACGACCGCGAGGACGTCGTTGGCCACGATCTCCACCGAGAGCCCACTCGCCAGCACGATCCCCGCGGCGCCGAACTGGGCGGCGAGCTTCATCCATGGTCGGAGCGAGTAGAGGTCGTCCGCGAGCCCAGCCAGGAAGAGGAGCGTGCAGCCGGCCAGGATCCCGAACAGCTCCGACGAGGGTTCGACGGCACCGACGGCGACGGCGAGCAGCACACCCGCGACGAAGCCGGCGAAGATGCCGACACCGCCGAAGAGCGGCGTCGCGCCTTCGCGCCAGCGCTCTCCTGTCGGCTTCGCCACGAGCCGCTCGCCGAGGTGGGACCGTAAGAGCGCCCAGAGGACGAGTGCAGCAACCGGAAAGGCCGCTAGCGTGACGAGCGCGCTCACGAGCGGAAAGCGTAGAGCAGCCCTGTTAGGGCTGTATGAGCAGGCACGCGGCCTACACTAGTCGGCACCTGTGACGGTCTACGCCGATCTCTTCCGCTATCACGAGCTCTTCGGCAGCCTCTTCCGCCGCGACCTGCGCGCGAAGTACAAGGGCTCCGTGCTCGGCCTCGTGTGGTCGCTCGCCCACCCGGTCGTGCTGATGCTCGTCTACCTGCTCGTCTTCAGCGTGATGCTGAAGATCCAGACTGCGGATTACGAGCACTACTGGCTCTTCCTGCTGGCCGGCCTGCCGGTCTGGGTCTTCTTCGCGACCTCGCTCCAGTCGGCCTCCCGGAGCCTGATCGAGAACGCGAATCTGATCCGGAAGGTCCGCTTTCCGCGCCAGCTCGTGCCACTCTCGATCGTTGCGACCCAGCTCGTCGGCTTCGCCGTGATGCTCGCGATCGTCATGGTCCTCAGCCTCGTCTACGTGCCCGGCGCGCGTGACACGGTTTGGCTGGCGATTCCACTTTCCGCGCTGGTCGTCTGCCTCGTCGCGGGGCTCTCGCTCGCCGTCGCGTCCGTCAATGCGCTCTACCGCGACGTCGAGCATCTCGTCGCCGCGCTCCTGCTGCCGTGGTTCTTCCTGACGCCGGTGCTCTACTCGCTCGAGAGCATTCCGGGTGTCAGCGACCACCCCCGCCTCGTCGACCTCATTCACTACGGCAATCCGCTGACGCCGGCGATCGAGGCCGTACGCGCTCCACTGTTCTTCGGCGAGCCGCCCGCGGCGGTCGACGCGATCTACCTCGCCGTGTCGGCGGTGGTCGCGCTCGCTCTCGGCGCGCTCGTCTTCAGCCGCGTGGACGACCGCGTGGCAGTCGAAGTCTGATCCGGCCGTCGAAGATCGACGGCTCTCCGTTCCCCGCGTAGGCCGGCAGCCCTTCGTGCTCACTCGGCTCGATTCCGGCGAGCAGTGAGGGAAGCAAGAGTGGGTGCGTGAAGCCCGGGTTGCGGCCGCCGCCGGGCGCCCACGGACGTAGAGACCGGTCGCGGGTCTCGATCGAGCCGCCGACCGCCGCGAAGCCTTCGGCGTGGGCGTCGAGCACCCGCGTCGCCCAGTCCGGCTCAGGCAGGGCGCCGGTGACAAGGTGGGCGGTTGCGACCGCGTCCTCGTCGACGAACGGCTCCTCCTGCGCAGCAAGCGCCGCTGTGGTCTCGTCGACGCCGCCGCCGAGGACCGTCACGGCCAAGCGGCGCGCGGAGATCCGCGGCGCCACCTCGACGTCCACCTCGAGCGGAGAGGAGACGACCTCGTCGAACCAGAACCGCAGCTCCTCGACGAGGTCGAACGCGAGTCGATAGCGGCCCGGCG
>JAXIPI010000359.1:0-3535 GCA_045403015.1 Gaiellaceae bacterium
CGACGTCCTCGGACGCAACCTGGACGACGGGGTGGCGATCGCGGCCGTTGATCGTCGTGCCCCGCCCCCCGGAAGACGAGCGGCCCGGTCAACCTCGACGACTACCGCAACTGGTGGGAGTACGTGCCGGGCGCGAGCTGGAAGCATCCCGGGGGGCGGGGCACGACGATCAACGGCCGCGATCGCCACCCCGTCGTCCAGGTTGCGTCCGAGGACGTCGAAGCGTACGCCTCGTGGGCCGGGAAGGAGCTGCCGACCGAGGCCGAGTGGGAGCTCGCGGCACGGGGCGGGCTCGACGGCGCGGCCTTCGCCTGGGGCGACGAGCACATGCCGGGCGGCTCGCCGATGGCCAACACGTGGCAGGGCGAGTTCCCCTGGCAGAACCTGAAGCTCGACGGGTTCGAGGGAACGTCGCCCGTCGGCAGCTTCCCTCCGAACGGCTATGGGCTCTACGACATGACGGGGAACGTCTGGGAGTGGACGTCGGACTGGTACACCCCTCGTCACCCCGACGACGTCTCGAGCCCCTGCTGCGTGCCGCACAACCCGCGTGTTGCCTCGCCTGACAGCAGCTACCTGCTCGGTCAGCCGGGCGAGCAGTTCCCGCGCCGGGTGATCAAGGGCGGCTCGCACCTGTGCGCGCCCAACTACTGCCTCCGCTACCGGCCGGCCGCGCGTCAGGCGCAGATGATCGACACCTCGATGGCCCATCTCGGCTTTCGCTGCGTCGTCCGCACGACGACCTCAGCCACGAAAGGAGAAGCGACCTGATGGCGGACAAGCCGAACATCCTCGTGATCTGGGGCGACGACATCGGGATCACGAACCTCAGCTGCTACAGCGACGGGCTGATGGGCTACCGGACGCCGAACATCGACCGCATCGCCGACGAGGGAATGCGATTCACCGACTCGTACGGCGAACAGAGCTGCACCGCCGGCCGCTCGTCGTTCATCACCGGCCAGAGCGTCTACCGAACCGGCCTGAGCAAAGTCGGCGTCCCGGGCATGGACATCGGGCTCCAGGCGGAGGACGTGACGATCGCTGAGCTGCTGAAGCCGGTCGGCTACGCGACCGGGCAGTTCGGGAAAAACCACCTCGGCGACCTGAACAAGTACCTGCCGACCGTGCACGGCTTCGACGAGTTCTTCGGCAACCTCTACCACCTGAACGCGGAGGAGGAGCCGGAGCTGCCGAACTGGCCTCCCGCCGAGGACTTCCCGCACTTCCGGGACCGCTTCGGGCCACGCGGCGTCATCCACTCCTGGGCGACGGACGAGGACGACGACACCGAGGAGCCGCGCTTCGGCCGTGTCGGCAGACAGCGGATCGAGGACACGGGCCCGCTGACCAAGAAGCGGATGGAGACGATCGACGACGAGGTGCTCGAGCACGGACTCGACTTCATCGAGCGCCAGGCCACCGCGGGGACGCCGTTCTTCGTCTGGCTCAACACGACGCACATGCACCTACGGACGCACACGAAGCCGGAGAGCCTCGGGCAGGCGGGCCGCTGGCAGTCGCCCTACCACGACACGATGATCGACCACGACAAGCTGGTCGGCGCGGTGCTCGACAAGCTCGACGAGCTCGGGATCGCCGAGAACACGATCGTCGTGTACTCGACCGACAACGGGCCGCACATGAACACGTGGCCGGATGCCGGCATGACCCCGTTCCGGAGCGAAAAGAACACGAACTGGGAAGGCGCGTTCCGCATCCCGGAATTGATCCGCTGGCCCGGGAAGATCCCGGCCGGCGTGGTCTCGAACGAGATCGTCCAGCACCACGACTGGCTGCCGACGTTCCTCGCCGCGGCCGGCGAGCCGGACATCGTCGAGAAGCTGAAGGCGGGCCATCAGATCGGCGACACGACCTTCAAGGTGCACATCGACGGCTACAACCTGGTGCCCTACCTGACCGGTGAGGCGGACAAGAGCCCCCGTCCGGGTCTCATCTACTACTCCGACGACGGCGACGTGCTCGCGCTCCGGTTCGACAACTGGAAGGTCGTCTTCATGGAGCAGCGGGCGCAGGGGACGCTGCAGATCTGGGCCGAGCCGTTCGTGGCCTTGCGCGTCCCGAAGCTCTTCAACCTGCGCACCGACCCGTTCGAGCGCGCCGACGTGACCTCGAACACCTACTACGACTGGTTCATCGACAACGACTACATCGCGCTGGCCGCGACGGCCGTCGTCACCCAGTTCCTCGAGACGTTCAGGGAGTTCCCGCCGCGGCAGGAGGCGGCGAGCTTCACGATCGACCACGCGGTCGAGAAGCTCGAGGCGGCGCTCGCGTCGGGACGCTGAGCATGGCCGAGGTGCTCGCCTCCTGGAACGACGGGGCGACGAAGGACGCGGTGCTCGGCTTCGTCGAGCGCGTGTCCGCGGACGGGGTGCCGCTCGAGGAGCGCGTCGCGGTCTTCGACAACGACGGCACGCTCTGGTGCGAGAAGCCGATGCCGATTCAGGCCGACTTCATCCTGCGCCGCCTCCACGAGATGGCGGAAGCCGACCCGGCGCTCCGCGCGAAGCAGCCGTGGCAGGCGGCATACGAGCGGGACTTCGGCTGGTTCGGAACGGTGCTGGAGGAGCATTACGCCGGCAACGACACCAACGTGCGAACACTCCTGGGGGGCGTGATCGCCGCCCACGCCGGCATCAGCGTCGACGACTTCGAGGCGCAGGCGCACTCGTTCCTGCATGACGGCCGGCATCCGACTCTCGAACGGGCCTATCTGGAGTGTGCGTACGCACCGATGGTCGAGCTACTGCAGTACCTGGAGGCGAACGGGTTCGCGAACTACATCGCCTCGGGCGGCGGCCGCGACTTCATGCGACCGATCAGCGACGAGATGTACGGCATCCCGCGCGACCGGGTCATCGGAAGCTCGACCGCGCTCGACTACGCGAGCGACGACCGGGGCGGCACGATCATGCGCAAGCCGGAGGCCGACGTCCTCGACGACGGCCCGCAGAAGCCGATCCGGATCTGGAGCCGCATCGGCCGGCGGCCGCTCCTTGCCGCCGGCAACTCGAACGGCGACATCCCGATGCTCGACTTCGCGCAGCACGCTGACAAGCCGTTCCTCCGCCTGCTCGTCCTCCACGACGACGCAGACCGGGAGTTCGACTACACGACCGGCGCGGAGGGCTCGCTCGAGCGCGCGCAAGAGCAGGGCTGGACGGTCGTCAGCATCAAGAACGACTGGGCGACGGTGTTCGCGACCTGATCGGTCAGGAGCCGCCCTGAGTGCGGTGGTCCCAGAGAGCGGCGTTGAGAAACGCCGCTGCGACGAGGAGCCTCGCCAGCAGGTAGAGCCAGAGCAGGATCACGGTCGCTGTCCCGAGCCCGCCGTAGAGCTCCGACGAGTGGCCGAGCCTCGGCACGAGGTAGAGCACGACGACGAGGTGAACCACCTGCGTGCCGACCGCCGCGAGCAGCGCACCCGGTAGCAGGTCGCGCCACGAGGTGCTTCGGTGAGGGAGCTTGTCCATGATCCACAGCAGCGCGACGAGGTAGAACACGAAGAGCG
>JAXIPI010000190.1:0-13743 GCA_045403015.1 Gaiellaceae bacterium
GCCGTTTCTGACGCCCGCTCCCGAGCGAACAGGACCAGCGTGACGAACGCCTCTCTCCTATCCAGCCAGGGTGTCCGAAGCGCGTCTTGGAGCGCGGAAGCCACTTCCTCATCCGTGATCGCGGCGAGCTTCACGAATTTCTGACCCTTCTTCGTGATTCTGAGGTTCCCACGGCCGAAAGCAGGCGCGAGCAAACCGTCGTCAAGACACGACTGCTCTAGCTCCTGCAACTCCTCGAAGCCCCCGGGCAACAGACGAACCGTAAAGCGTCTTTGCGGCGGCCGCACCTGGGATCTTTCCCTGGTTCAATCCCAGGTGCGCCCATCCAGCATCATCACTAGGAGAGGGTCGCGCTGAGCGGACCTTCTGTTTCCAGGGTGAATACGGCGGACCGCCGTAGCAGGAGGAGGCTACGGTGCGCTGATGACAGCGCCGATCGTCTCGGACATGGCGTCACGCTCAGCGGTGACGTTCCGCACGTGCTCGCTCGCCTCGACCGAGACGAAGTCACGAGCCGGGGTGAGCAGGGCTGCGAACCGGCCCTGGACGTTCGTGGTCGCACCTAACCCACCCGCTGGGTCGTCCTGAGGCGAGCAGTCGACGAGGCCGTCGCGCCGGCGCGGTGGGGCGACGTCCCGGCCGTAGAGCAGCACCTTTCCCCCGTACACGTCGCTCGCGTCGGCGCTCAGGGCCGCCGCGATTCGGCGCGCCAGACGCGTCGTCTCGATCCCCGGCGATGCGTCTTGCGCGATTCCGGCCGAGACCACGACCTCCTGACAGCTCGGTGGGTGGCTCGTCGTCACGAAGCCGTGCGGCTGATAGACCCTGGCGGCCGGCAAGGAGAGCCTCGACACAAGGGCCATCTCGTGCACGGCCTCGAACATGCTCGCGCCCTCGTGGGCGACGTCCGCCGAGCAGGGACGCTGCGGGCAACCCACGGCCGTCGCCCCGCGGTCGGTGCCGGCAACGAACAGGTACTTCGCACCGGCGCGCTCGAACGTCGTCACTGCCATGGTGTGCGTTCGGCGGTCCCCTCCGACCGCGTTGCACCGGGCGGTCGACTTGCAAGGATGCGGAACCTCGACCGCCAACACCGGGACCCTCGTCCTCGTGGCGATCACGTACAGTCCCCAGGCACGCCGGTAGCGCTCGACGCCGTCCCGGCCCTTCGACGTCCGCTCCTCGAGCAGGACGAACCGCTTCCCGACAGGGGTGCTCGCATCGCCCAGTTGCTTCACGTCGTACTGCAGCGGCTGCAAGAGGCGCGCGGCGTTGGCAAGCTGACGAGCCGCGGCGTACTGGAATCCACACTGGAACCGCGCGCGCTCGGCCGCAGTCGGAAAGACGTACCGCTGGCCGCTCGGCGCCGACTCGACGAAGTCGGTGACCTCGCCGATCAATCGCGTCTGGGGCGGCAATTGCACCGGTCGCCCCGCCGGCGCCGGCGAGCGGGTTAGCAGTCTCTGGCAGTCGACAGTCGACGGGACCCTGGCTCCGTGGCGCGATGCCGCCGGACCCACGGCCGAGGCGGCGCCGGCGACGACTACGACCACCGCAAGCACCGCGCCTGCGCTCGTGAACACCTGCAGGCGAGCCGCACGCCTCGCGGTCGCATCCGTGAGCACTCCTCGAAGTGGGCCAACGCCCATCAGGTCCTCCTCCAGCCAGCCTTTCTTCACCGGACGGAAGTCGGCGGTGTCTTCTTCCCGCTTGAGCTCGGCGACGTCGTCCGCTGCTACCGTCCGGTCGTGCGGCACACGCTGGCCGTGACGCTGGTCGTTCTTGTCTCGTCGGCCTGTGGAGCCGGTGAGCCCGAGCAGCGTTCAGAGGGCACCGATGCGTGCACCGCCGACCTGGCCCGAGCGATCGGTCCCAAGCCCGAGCTGCGCGGGGCCACGTGGTCCCCGGACGGCCGCCGCATCGCCTTCTCGGCCTGGAACGGCAGGCAGACCAGGATCTACGCGGTCGACGTGGCCGACTGCACGGTCGAGCAACTCGGTCCGCGCGCCGACGTGAACGCGGGGGCTGTGGACTGGTCGTCGGCGTATCTCCTCGCCTTCGACGGGACGGCAGCGGGCGGGACCCAGGAGGGCATCTACACGATGGCCGCCGACGGCGGTCGCCTCCGCCGCGTGACGGACGGACCCGATCGCTTGCCGGAGTGGTCGCCCGAGGGCACTCGGATCGCCTTCGTGCGCGGCGGCTACGCCGAACCCACGGACGACGACCCCTCGCCGGCGTACGCGAACCGCAACGTCTGGGTCGCCAACTCCGACGGCTCAGGTCTTCGCCAGGTAACCGACGGGCGGTGGCACGGCTCGGCGGACTGGTCGCCCGACGGGCAGCGCCTCGTCACGGACGCGGATTCCAGCGTGGTCGAGCTCGGTGTCGACGGCAGTGACCGTCGCGTGCTCCTCGAGGGCGAGTACGGCGACCCGAGCTGGTCACCGGACAGCGAGGCGCTGGTCCTCGCGGGCGGCCAGGGCCTCGGACTCGCCGAGGAAGGCCAGCCTCCGGTCGAGCCGCTCGACACGCCCGTGGCCTTCTCGCCCGAGTGGTCGCCCGATGGCGAGTGGATCGCCTTCACCGATGGCGAGAACGAAGCCGACGTCTGGGTCGTGCGGCCTGACGGCACGGGTTTGCGTCAGCTCACAACGGTCGGCCGCTAGGCATCTAACGTGCGACAGCCCGGCGGTAGCGCCAGATCGAGAGCGCTGCGAACACGACGGTGATCCCAACGCCCCACACGAACGCAAGCCACACGTCGTTGCCGGCCGGCGTTCCGACAAAGAGCGCTCTCGCCGCATCCACCATGGTCGTGAACGGATTGTTCTCGGCGAAGGGCTGCAACCAGCTCGGCATGGACTCGACCGGGACGAAGGCCGACGAGACGAACGTGACCGGGAAGAGGATCGTGAAGCCGTAGGCGTTCGCTGCTTCCGGGGATGAGGCGGTGAGTCCGAGGAACGCGAAGACCCAGGAAAACGCGTAGCCGAGGAACAGCACGAGGATGAGCCCCAGGAGAACGTCGCCCAGGCTGGTCGAGAAGCGAAAGCCGGCAAGGATCCCGACTCCGAACATGATGACCAGCTGGAGGACGTTCAGCCCGACGTCTCCGAGAATCCGACCAGCGACGACCGCGGGCCCCCACATCGGAAGCGAGCGGAAGCGGTCGATCAGCCCCTTCTTCAGGTCCTCCGAAAGCCCGAGCGCTGTGACGAAGCCGCCGAAGATCATCGACTGCACGATGATCCCCGGCATCAGGAAGTCGACGTAGTCGAGCCCCGGAACCTGGATCGCGCCTCCGAAGACGTACAGGAACAGGAGCACGAACATGATCGGCTGGACCGTGTAACTCACCAGCAGATCCGGTTGCCGCCGGACGCGGAGGAGGCTCCGCTTGGCGAGGACGAGCATGTCCGAGAACGCATACGCCGTCGCTGTCACGCGCTCTCCTCCTCCTCGGCCGCGTGACCTGTGAGCTGGAGAAAGACGTCGTCCAACGTCGGTGTGACGATCGCGATGTCGTCGATTGCGACACCTGCGCCGTCGAGCTCACGGACGGCTCTGGCGATCGCTCCCTGGCGCTCGCGGAGCGGTACGCGGATCGAGCCGTCCTCCGCGTACGGCGTTGTGTCCCCGAAGCCGGCCAACGCCTCGATCGCCCGATCGCGCTCAGTCCCGTTGCAGAGGCGGATGTCGATCCTCTCGCCGCCGACCTGCCGCTTGAGCTCGTCAGGCGAGCCCTCGGCGATCACCAGCCCGTGGTCGATCACGGCGATGCGGTCGCACAGGCGGTCGGCCTCGTCCAGGTACTGGGTCGTAAGGAGAACTGTGGTCCCCTCGGCCACGAGTCTCTCGATGAGCTCCCAGAGGCCGATTCGGCTCCGGGGGTCGAGGCCGGTCGTCGGCTCGTCGAGGAACAGCACGGGCGGCCGCGCAACGAGCGCGCCGCCGAGATCGAGCCGTCTGCGCATACCGCCGGAGTACGTCTTCACGACGCGCTCGCCGGCTTCCGCCAGGTCGAACTCCTCGAGCAGCTCGCTCGCGCGTTCGCGGGCGGCGCGCCTACCCAGGTGGTAGAGCTGCCCGACCATCTCGAGATTCTCGAGGCCGGTCATGTTCTCGTCGACGGCGGCGTTCTGGCCCGCAACGCCGATCCGTGTGCGGAGCCGGGCGGCATCCGTGAGGACGTCGATGCCGTCCACCCGAGCACTACCGCTGTCGGGCCGAAGGAGGGTGGTCAGGATCCGCAACGCCGTCGTCTTGCCGGCTCCGTTGGGCCCGAGCAGGCCGAACACCGTGCCCGTCTCGACGGTCAGGTCGACGCCTCGGAGGGCCTCCACCGTGCCATAGCGCTTGCGAAGACCCTCAGCCTCTATCGCTGCGACGGCCATCGATCCAAGCTACCGAAAGAGACTCGTCCGAGAGCGTCCATACTTGTCGGCCTCCGACGGCAGCTGTGCGCGCTCGTCCATGATCGAGTTACCACCTCGCCAGCATCGCGCGCGCACCTCGGACAGGGCATCGGCCGGGCGAACGATCGGCAGGACCATCGCGCGTCCGCGATCGGACGAGCCGGAATCGAGCCGAGAGCGACACCGTCGAAAAATCCGCGAGCTGTAAGTCTTCTCGGAAACCGCGCAAGAATCGCTCGCTCGCGCATCTACTCAGGTGGGCGCGCCCCGAGGAGGGGAAACCTCCTCGAACGCGATCGTCGACCACGAGGCCCACGGGCATGGACGCTCGGGCAGCGACGGCCGCTGGGCGCGCCCGCGTTTCGCACGATTCCAAAACGCCCGGAGTCACCGGCACGTTTCGCAACCGTTGTCATGCTAGGTGTGAATGACCGCAGCGGTCCTAGTATGGCGGAGCGAGCCGGCCGCCTCCCGCGCACACGGCCCAAGACTTGCAAGTGGCCCAAGAACGTGTTTCAAGTCCGTTGAATTCGCTCGTCCACGGTGCTAGCGTCGGCGTCGGCCTGCGGCCTTGTTCAAACGAGGGATACGCAGCAACGTGGCGGGCACCACGGGTATATGGATCTCAGCCGGACGGCGACGTAACGCCGTCACGGGTTGGTCGCCGCCCCTGCCGGTATCCCTCGCGCGCACATTTCCGTGCAGCTGACGTAGAGGGGGCGCTGGCGCATGTCACCGTGGACCGTGCAGCGACGACGTCGACGCAACCTGTCGCGTTTCGCCGTCCTGCTGGCGATGTCGATCGCGCTCGTCGGCGTGATCAGCTCGGCTCAGGCTACGCCGGAGAGCCAGGATGCGGAAGCGATCGGCAACGCGATCGAGAACTTCGCCGACCGCCTTTCCGCCCCGAGTGACGCCCTCGGCGAGTACCAGGATCTTGCCAAAGACATACCGCTGGTCGACCTGGCGCCGGGGGACCCCGACGCGCTCGACCTCAGCGAGCTCCTGAAGACGTACCTCCCCGCCGGGACTTTCCCGGGTCCGTTCACGAGCATGGCCGATCTCGCGGGCGACATCGAAGCTCTCGACGACCAGGACGGCGTCGACATCGACATCCAGTTCGGCTCCGGGACGCTCGCGCCGGGTCAAGCGGCTGTGAGCCAGACGGCCACCTCGATCACGATCCCGATCCATGCGGAGCGCGCCGTCTCCCAGCCACTCGACTTCACCTTCGTGCCCGGCACGAACGCCGTTGAGATCAAGGGCGGCAGCCTCGACCTCGACTTCGACCTCGACACGACTCTGACCTTCAACGTCGATTCGAGCGCGATCACGACCGGCGACTCTGCTCCCACGACCGCCGTCTCGCTCGTGCCTCCTTCGATCGCCCTCTGCGCCGTCGCGACCGGCTCCGTCGGCCTCTTCACCGCACGCTTCGGCTTCACCGACGTTAACGTCTCGACCGACAACCCGGCCACGAGCGGGACGACAGAGGCCGCGACGGTGCATCTCTGCAACGACGTCGACTTCCAGGATCCGGACTCGGCGGGCGGGATCACCCGTGACGAGTGGACGGCGAGCGCCCTGACGGAGCTCGCGACGGCACACAACATCGACGGCGACCCGGGCGCCGACCTGAGCGCGACCTTCTATGTCGACGCATCGCTCGTCAACGGCGACGCCTTCGCGACCAACGGGACTGCCGATGCCTCGATCGCGTTCTCGGACCCCGACCTCTCGAACGGCTTCGATGCAACACCGGACCCCACGCTCGGCGCGCTCGGCGACTGGCAGAACGTCACAGCCGGTGATGTCGCGAACGGGCTCACGCAGTTCGTCGCCTCCCTCGCCGGCTCGCAAAACCAGGGCGACGCCCCGCTGCCGTTCCTCAAGAAGAGCCTGACGGAGACGTTCGACGCGGTGAAGCCGCTGACGGACTACACAGCGCTGCTCACAAACGCCCAGGTCGGCTGCGGCACGGAGCCCGGCGACGCGGACAGCTTCCCGACCGGATTCACCGACAACCTCACGGACGGCACGCCCGTCTACTGCCGTGCGCGGACGCAGGGTGGCCTCGACGACGACAGCGTCCAGTGGGTCGTGCCGGCCGGTGCACCCGTTTCGATCACGGCGAACGGGACCGCCGACGCGACGCTCGGGAACGCCACGGTCGGCGGCGGCAACCCGACTGCGGACGCCGTCTTCGAGATGACCGCGGACGGCAACTTCGCGATCGAGTTGACCTGGGACGCCAACCCCGCTCACACCCTTCCGGCCGAACTGCCGTCCGAGATCGACGCAAAGAAGGCGATCCCGCGGCCCGGCACCGCCCAGGAGCTCTTCACCAAGTTGGCCGCCGCGGCCGGGCTCGACACCACCGGTGTCAGGCTCGCCTACGCCTCGTCGACGAAGGCGCTGACGTTCCGGCTGCAGAAGGAGAACTTCAGCCCGGCGCCCGTCGGCGTGAACGCCAACCTCGGCGACCTGCTTCGCAGCGACACGAACCTCTCGGGTCTCAAGGACCTGCTCGAAGGGTCGGCCTCGGCGAGCTTCCAGGCGGGCGTCTCGGACATCGACTTCGACGTCACGTTCGGTGTGCTGCTGCTGCCGGATACGACTGACATCAGCCCGCTGCGCGGCACTGCAACTGCCGGTGCCGGCCTCGTCCTCACGGACACCGGCGCGAACTTCACGGACGGCGACAACGACCCGCGTCTGGCCCAGGTCGTCCGGAAGACCAACGCGCCCGCGGGCCAGTGCACGATCGCCGCGATCACGCAGACCGCGCTCACGTGCGCCCCCGGTGGCACCGTGACGTGGTCGACGGGCGACGCCTATGACGTCGACGGTGGCCTGATCGACCGCTTCTTCATGAAGGTCGACAATGCGGCCGACCAGCCCGAGCTCGCCGTCGGCGACATCAACGTCACCGGTTCGCTGTCGCTGACCGGCAAGGTCGGCATCCTCGGCGTGACCGCGGGCGGCAGCGGGACGGCGAACACCTTCCATCCAGGCACGGCGTTCCAGGTGGCGAAGGACGACGGCGCGGACTCCGTGCTGCGCATCGACATCAAGACGCCCGACCCCCTGCAGATCGACACGGGCTCGCTCACGACGATTCCGGACGCCATCGGCGTAGGCGAGCTGCTCTTCCACCTCGACAGCGACCACCTCTCAGCCGTCTGCAGCCTCAAAGCAACGGCAGGGCTCGGGATCAGCGCGGAGGTCAACGGCACCGACATCGCATCCGGCGGCATCGCCGTCGACTGGCCGACGGTCTTCAAGCCAGCGAGTTGCGAGCCCGACCTCGACGAGCTGGACATCGCGGCCGACACGGACTTCAACGCGAACCTCAAGCAGTTCGACCCGTTCCCGTCGGCGAGCGGCACGCACAACGGCGGCAACGGCGAGGCGAACCTCGAGGACACGGGCGCGCACTTCGACAGCCAGTCGGAGGGCGGCGACCCGACGAAGAACACGTTCCTGAACCTGACGCTTCGCAACAAGACCACTGGCGGCAGCTGCACGATCACGACGATCGACGCCACCCACCTGAACTGCACGCTCACTGGTGGGACGCGCAACGGCACCACGAACAACAGCTGGAACGACGGCGACGAGTACGAGGTGGAGGGAAACGCGCTCGCGCTGATCGGGGTCATCCTCGACCACCTCGACGAGCTCGTCGACCTGATCGACCAGGTCGATCCGACCTTGACCGAGAAGGAGATCCCGCTCGTCGGCGTCTCCACGAAGGAGATCGTCGGCAAGATTCAGTCGGTCAAACAGACGATCGACGAGCTGCGCGGCCAGCCGCTCGCCGAGATCGACTGCATCGCCGACATCAACGACACGCAGGACACCGTGGCCGACGGCGACCCGGTCGGCCAGCCGACGCTCGACAGCCTCGGGCGTCCGTTCGACTTCGAGAACCTGCCCGACGGCACGACGCTCTGGTGCCGCGCGGTCTCGACGATCGAGCCGGATTCGGTCCTGTGGAAGGGTCTCAAGGGCACCGTCGTAGTGACCCCCGACGACGCCTTCATCCCGGACGGCGCCGACGCGGGGACCGAGCCCGATCCCGCACCGCTCCTCGATCCGGCCGATCCGACGAGCGACGTGCGCGGCACGGTTGGCCCCGACCCCGTCGGGTTTGCAAACGACGCACGCGTGAAGCTCACCGTCAGCGACGGGAGCGCCATCGCGCCTGACGACACGACCATCGACGAGTGGCAGATTCAGGCGCGTTTCACGGACGCGGCCGGCGAGCACACCGTCGAGTTCCCGTCGACCACCCCGCCTCAGTCGCTCCAGGACCTGGCAGACACGATCAACGAGAAGCTGGGCGTGAACAACGTCGTCAAGCTCGACCTGCTCGACCTGCCCGCAGCGGGAGCCGGTCCGATCACGACGGGCACCGCACTCGGCACGAGCGACGCGAACACCCTGCAGAGCACCGAGGACTTCGCAAACGGCACCGCCGATCCCGTCACCGGAAATCTTCTGATCAACAAGGATGCGGCCGGCGGAGCACGCCACTGCACGATCACGCTGGTCCAGGACAACAGCCTCGAGTGCGGCGCCGCCGGCGTCGACATGGACTGGGGCGCCGGCGACGACTACGAGATCGTCGGCAACGGCACGAAGGATCTCGTCGTCAGCCTCAATGTGGGCTACTGCTCAGGCGGCGGGCTCTGCGAGCCGACGGACACCACGGCGCCTGCCGTACAAGCGCCGCTGAACGTCTCGGACGACTTCGCCGACATCATCGCGGTCGAGACGCAGGGCGACATCGAGCTCAACTACGACGCGTCGGCCCAGCTCGACATCGGCGTTCCGATCAAGCTCGACCTGACCCCGGACGTCGTCGTCCTCGACACCACTTCGGCGTCGATCGAGGCGAACCTCAGTGCCAACGACATCGGCCTCGAGGCGTCGATCGGCCCGATCGGCGTCAAGCTCGGAACGGCAGTCGCAACCGGCGTCGGCGTCGGCAAGGTCGGCGCGCACCTGTCGCTCGACGAGGACGGCATCGATGCCGT
Organism: Gaiellaceae bacterium; assembly: GCA_045403015.1. Lineage (GTDB taxonomy): Bacteria > Actinomycetota > Thermoleophilia > Gaiellales > Gaiellaceae > Gaiellasilicea. Next base: position 9,461 of record JAXIPI010000190.1, read on the forward strand.
GCCGAACAACGAGACGAAGACCTTCACCGATTTCTTCACCCCCTCGAACCTGACCGTCGATTTCGCGGGCGACTCGCAGGACTGCGACGCGCCCGCCGGCGCACCAGTCGAGGCGAGCGGGCACGCTTGTGCGCTGCTGAGCGTCGAGGCCGTCGGCGTCGTGTTCGACGACCCGATCACGATCGAGTGCAACATCGGCACCGACCCGCTCTGCGACGCGACCCTGCCGACGAGCCCGGTCGACCTCGAAAGCCTGCTCGCGGGACAGCCGCTCGACTGGACGCAGCTGATCGCGGTCCTCCCGCAGATCCTCGCGAACCTCGAGGAGAGCCTTGACGGCGCTGCGCAAGACGTCCACATACCGCTCATCGGCGACACGCTCGATGCGGGCGCGAACGTCGTCGGCGTCTTCAACGACAACGTCGTCACGCCGTTTGCAGACCTCGTTGCCGACCTGAAGACCGCCGGCAACGTGGACGGCGACGGAGACGTCGACGCGTACGACCTGGCGAAGATCACGAAACAGTTCATCCTCGACGAGCTCGGTCCCGGCGCAGGCGGGGCCGACCTGCTGCGCAATACCAACGGGATACCTGCGGACCCGAACGCCGACGGCGACATCGACGACATCGTCGTGACGCCGCTGTGCGGCAGCGGTCCGGACGTCTGCGCCGACGGCGAAGGCGTCACCGGCCTCAACCTGATCAAGGACTTCCGCGTCACGTTCAGGCTCGGGCAGGCAATCGACGGCGACGTGCCGTTCGACATCGGCCTGCGCGGCCTGCCGATCCGGCTCACCGGCGGCGTCCACGGCGGCGGCTCCTGGAGCGTTCTCGTCGACTTCGGCCTGGCGGCCGACTCCGGCGCCTACATCATGGCGAACGGCAAGAAGTCGATCGCCGCCTCGGACGACACGAAGGCCAACTGGGATCCCGACACACCCGGTGCCGACAACGGACCCGGAGTCGAGGACGACACGCCGCCGGTGTGGAACACGCGGACCTTCCTCGAGGACAAGGACGCGAACTTCACGAACACCGTCGAGCTCGGCATGTGGCTGCAGAACGTCACGACCAACGAAGGCTGCCGGATCACGAAGAAGGAAGCGACCAAGCTCTACTGCGACGACTTCGGGACAGGCACGGCCGGGACGGTCGAGTGGCACATCACGGCAACCGACAACACGCCGGCGTCGATCACCGCCGACCAGTACGAAATCCGGACGCTCCACGCCCCCGACACCACCGGTGCGTCCCCGGGCGACGGTGGTGCGTCGGAGCTGACGCTCACCGGCACCGTCTCGATGGGCGACCTACCCGCAGACGACGCCGGCTTCACGTGCACCGACGATCGCCACGATTACGCATCGCCCGGTGAACCCGTACAGCTGACCGGCTTCTCGGAGGATCGGTGCCTGGCCGGCGAGCTCGCGTTCCTCGCCGTCACGATCCGCGACAAGGACGGCCTGGTTGCCTGTGGCTCGCTGACGCCCGACGGCGAGGAGCCGACGGCTCTCTGCCTCGAGGCCTCTCTCGACTTCAGGAAGTCGGGCAGCGACCGCGTCACGCTCTCCGACCTGATCTCGGGCGAGTTCGAGCTCGAGCCGACGTTCGGCGGCAAGGCGAACGTCGACGTCCGCTTCCGGACCGGCCTGAACTTCGGCCAAAGTGCCGGCTTCCCGAGTGTGCTCGGGAAGTTCCATCTCTTCTGGCAGTTCTCCGCCAGCCCCGACAACGGGCTCGACTTCGGCGCGCTCAACATCTCGTTCAACGCGCTCAACCTCGACGCGGGCAAGTTCATCAGCGAGTTCCTCGGCCCGATCGTCAAGGACGTCAAGAAGATCACGTCGCCGTTGATGCCCGTGGTGGAGCTGCTCCAGGGCGAGATACCGATCATCAGCGACCTGTCGAAGCTGGTCGGCGAAGGCCCGGTCACGGTCCTCGACGTGCTCGAGGCGATCAGCGAGAACGACCTCTCGATGCTGCGATCGGTTCTCCAGTTCGTCAAGTTCGTGAACAGCATCCCGTCCGAAGGCAACCTGCTGATCCCGCTCGGCAGCGGGGCCGGCGGAGGCTCGTTCACAGTGCTCGGCGACCGGGCCGGAGAGGACCAGCCGCTGCCGGAGGATGCAGGCGACGGCATCACGCCGGGCGGCGGCACCTCGACGAACCTGCTCAGCGACCTCGCCACCAAGCCCGGGACGCCGTACGGCGCCGCCGACGACCCGGCGGACGAGTGCGAGGCGGGCCGCGGCTCGACGTTCGGCGTCTGCGGCCTGACGTTCCCGTTCCTCGGCAACGCCGGCGAGATCTTCGGCGTGCTGATGGGCAAGGACGCCACCCTCGTTCGCTACGACGCGGGGACGTTCAAGGCAGGCGCGGGCTTCGGCTTCTGCTTCCCGCCGATCCTGATCGGGCCGGTCCCGGTGCAGATTTGCATCGGCGGCTCCTTCGAGGTCCAGGGCCGCTTCGCGATCGGTTACGACACGTCAGGCCTGCGCAAGGTCCTGGACGGCGGTACCGGCACGCATCTGCTCGACGGCATCTTCCTCGACGACTACGACGCCACCGGGCAGGAGGTGCCGGAGGTCAAGTTCATCGGCACCGTCTACGCCGAGGGCGCCGTCAGCGTCTACATCTTCAAGGTCGGCATTCGGGGCGAGATCATCTTCACCACCGCGCTCGACCTCCACGAGGATGCACCGACAGACGGCAAGCTGAGAATCGAGGAGATCATCTCGAGACTGAACAACCCGATCTGTCTCTTCGACGTGAGCGGCAAGATCGAGGCGGCGCTATCCGCCTTCGTAGAGATAGACCTCTTCATAACCTCGGTCGAGTTCTCGATCGAGATCGTCCGCATCACCCTGCTCGAATTCAAGTTCGAGTGCGAACCCGAACCGCCGGTGCTCGCGCGGGTGAACGCGGCGAAGACGACGCTGACACTCCATATGGGATCGCTCACGGAGCGACAGAAACGCAACATCCAAGAGGAGGAGATCAACGAGAAGTTCACCGTGCGACAGATGGAGTCGTACGGTCCCGAGTCGCCCGAGCACAACGGTGAGACCCGATTCTCGGTGCAGGCATTCGGTCTGCAGCAGGACTACTTCCTGGTCTCGTCCGCAGTTAACGGCGGCACGGCGACGGTCGTCGCGAATGCCGACGACGGTGAGGACGTGCTGTCGCTGCTGCCCGGCGGTAACTCGGGCACGAAGTCCGAGCCGGGGAAGCAGAACCCGCCCGTGCCGTTCACGGCGAAGGGCGACATCTCGGCGGGCACCGAGAACGACGAGATCACGACCGGTGACGCCAACGACGAGGTCGACGGCGATGCCGGCGACGACCGGCTCATCACCGGCAAGGGCGCCGACATCGTCAACGGCGGCGCCGGCAACGACAAGATCGACGTGGGCGAAGGCGACGACGTCAACGTTCACGGCGACGGCGACCACGACAACATCAACGGCGGCAAGGGCGCCGACATCCTCGAGGGCGAGGGTGGCAACGACGTCATCTCCGCCGGTCCGGACAATCCGGCTGCGACCTCTGTCGACGAACTCCGAGGCGAGGACGGCAGCGACACGCTGACCGCCGACGGCGGCAACGACAAGCTGTACGGCGACGAGATCCTGACGGACTGCACTGCCGACGGTGCCGACTCGACGCCTGACGCCGGCGACAACTCCGACTCGCTGATCGGCTCCGACGGCGACGACGAGATGTACGGCGGCGAGGAGAACGACCAGCTCGACGGAGGCAACGGCAACGACCTGATGTGTGGCGGCGGCGGCAACGACGAGATCGTCGGCGGCGCCAACAGGGACACCGTCGAGGGCGGCAGCGACGACGACAACATCGTCGGCGGTACCGACAACACGTCGGCCGGCTCTCCGCCCGGCGGCGACGTCCTCCACGGTGGCCCGGGCCGCGACTACATGCTCGGTGACGAAGGCACGCTGACCCGTGCCGGCGGTACGGTCCCCGTCCTCCGCGGGGCCGACCCCCTCGGAAACGACTCGATGAACGGCGATGCCGGTGACGACTTCATGTGGGGCCAGGGTGGCACCGACGCGATGAACGGCAACGAGAACGAGGACGAGATGCGCGGCGGGACAGCCGTCGACACGATGAACGGCAACGACGGCGACGACGAGATGTTCGGCGAGGCCGGCGAAGACGTCATGCACGGGAACGCGAACAACGACGTCATGCGCGGCGGCCCGGACAACGACGTCATGGACGGCGACGCCGACACCGACGAGATGTACGGCGACGGCGAGG
>JAXIPI010000231.1:0-3518 GCA_045403015.1 Gaiellaceae bacterium
GGAGGCCGAGTGACATCCCGAGCAGGGCGGTCGCGATTGCGATTGCGACGACGAGGCCGACCGAGCCCGCGGTGTCGAGTCCGAGCAGTCCGAACGCAACGAGCGACGCGATCGTCGCCTGCACGGCCGCAACGAGTGCGAACGAGATCGCGTAGCCGAGCAGCAGGTCGAGCTTGCCGATCGGCATCGACATCAGCCGCTCGAGCGTTCCCGTCGTCCGCTCTCGCAGCATCGCGATCGAGGTGACGAGGAACATTGAGATGAAGGGGAACATCCCGACGAGCGGCCCGCCGACACGGTCGAACGTCTCGGGCTGGCCGTCGAAGACGTAGCGGAAGAGGGTCATCAGGATCGGTGGCACCACGAGCACGAGCACGAGCGTGCGCGGGTCGCGCCGCAGCTGGCGGAGAACGCGTTCGGCGGTCGCGAGTGTGATCGCGGGGCTCACGTCGCCTCGGCGAGCGCGAGGAACGCATCCTCGAGATTGTCAGCGCGGGTGCGCCTGAGGAGCTCGTCCGGGGTGCCGGTGAAGACGATGCGGCCGTCGCGCAGCAACAGGAGCTCGTCGCAGCGGGACGCCTCGTCCAGCACGTGGCTGGAGACGAGGAGCGTCGTCCCGTCCTCGGCGAGCCCATGAAAGGTTCGCCAGAGGTCGCGGCGCAGGACGGGGTCGAGCCCGACCGTCGGCTCGTCGAGGACGAGCACGTCGGGCGCGCCGAGCAGCGCGGTCGCCAGCGACACCCGCGATCGCTCGCCGCCCGAGAGCGTGCGAACGACCTGGCCCGCCTGCCCGCCGAGCGCCACGGTCTCGATCGTTTCTTCGATCCGGGCTGCGGGAGCACCGAGGATCCGCGCGAAGTAGCGGAGGTTCTCGCGCACGGTCAAGTCGGTGTAGACGGACGGCGCCTGCGTGACGTAGCCGATCCGCCGCCGCAGGGCCGGCATGCCTGCGGGCAGCCCACCCACGGTGACCTCGCCCGACTCGACGAGCTGCACGCCGACGATCGAGCGCATCAACGTCGTCTTGCCGGAGCCGCTCGGCCCCAGCAAGCCGGTCACCGTCCCCGGTGCGACCTCGCAAGAAAGTCCCGGTAGGACGAGGCTGCCGCCGCGGCGGACACGCAGGTCGCGAACGGTGATCGCAGCGCGGCTCGTCAAATCTCCAGCCTGGCGTCCTCGAGGTCGAGGTCCCGCTCGACGCGGCGGGCGACCTCGTCCGAGATCTCGCCGCTCCGGCGCAGCTCGTGCACCGCGGCACGCTCGGCGTTGAGCAACTCACGCCGGAGCCGCTGGAAGTCCTGCGAGCGCGCCTCGATCGAGCCGTCGTCGCCGCCGTCGAGCCACGCCGAGAAGCGGGTGCGCCTGAAGTCGTAGCCGGCGCGAACTCGCCCGGCCGTGTCCTGACGCACCCAATCCTCCTCGGCGAGCTCGTCGAGCCGGATCAGCGCGGCACTCGCCGCCTGGATCCGTGCTTGCGCCAACTCGCGTGCGGCGTCCTCGCCGTCGTCATCGAAGTGAAGGAAGCGGATCACCGCCGGCAGCGTCAGGCCCTGGACGACGAGCGTCCCGAAGATGACGGCGAAGGTGAGGAAGAGAATCAGGCTACGGCCGGGGAACGGCTGGCCGGCTTCGGTCGTGAGCGGGATCGCGAGCGCCGCCGCGAGTGAGACGGCGCCGCGCATTCCCGACCACGTGATCAGCACGAGCGCGGAGCCGGAGGGCATCGGATCCCGCGCGCGGATCCGCCGGATCAGCACCCGCGGGAGCTTGGCGGCGGGGTAGACCCAGAGGGCGCGGGCGGCGAGCACGGTGAGCCAGATGGCTACCGCCCACCAGAGGAGGTCGGTGGCCGAGTAGGCGTCGAGCTCGTCGAGGATCCCGGGGAGCTGTAGTCCAATCAGCGTGAAGAGGATCGCGTTCAGCGTGAACGTGACGATCTCCCACGCCGATTCCCCCATCAGCCGAACCTCGGGCGTCGTCAGCTCGGGTGTGTACCAGCCCATATAGATCCCCACCGTCACCGCCGCGATCACCGCCGAGACGCCGATCAGCTCGGCCGGGATATAGGCGAAGTAGCCCGTGAGCAGGGAAATCGTCACCTCTGCGGGCGGGAAGTCGAGCCGCCGGCGCACCTGGCGCACGATCCACCCGACGGCGACGCCGACCGCCACGCCGCCGAGGACGTTGAGAAAGAACGAGATTCCCGCCTCCCAGAGCGAGAACGCGCCGCTGACGGCCGCAACGACCGCGAAGCGGTACGCGACGAGCGCCGTTCCGTCATTGACCAGGCTCTCGCCTTCGACGATCGAGACGAGCCGCCGTGGCACGCCGAGGCGATGCATGATCGCCGTCGCCGCGATCGGGTCGGTCGGCGAGACGACGGCGCCGAGCACGAACGCCGCCGCCCACGGCAGACCCGGGACGATTTCGTGCGCGACGACCGCGACGACGACCATCGTCAGGAGCACGAGGCCGACCGCGAGCAGCCCGACCGGCCGGAGGTTCGCGCGCAGATCGCGCAGCGAAGTGAAGAATGCGGCTCCGTAGAGGAGCGGCGGCAGGACGCCGACGAGCACGAGGTCGGGTGGCAGGTCGATTTCAGGCAGGCCGGGGACGAAGCCGAGTGCGAGCCCGCCGAGCACGAGCAGGATCGGATACGGGATCCGCAGCTTCGGGACGAGCACCAGCATCGCCGCGCCCGCTGCCAGGAGCACCAGGAGATCGAGAAGATCCTGGTGGCTCAGATCGATCAGCCGAGCCCCTTGTCTTTCAACTCACGCAGCGCCGACTCGCTCTTCTCGAGCTCGAGGCCCATCCCGCGGAGGATCTCGGGCGTCTTCGTGAACTGGATCTCCGAGTAGGCGACGACCTGCACGTGGTTTCCCCACGGGTCGAGGAACGAGTTGCCGCCGAAGATCTCCACGCCTGCGTCGCGTGCCGCTGCGAGCACCGCCGCCTGATCGTCGACGACGAGCCCGAAGTGGCGGCTCGCGTCAGGGCCTTGTGTCCGCCCTTCGGCGAACGCGAGGAACTGATCGCCCATGTCGACGAAGGCCATCCTGTGCATCCGGCCGCGCAGCTCCAGCTCGAACAGGTGGCCGTAGAAGTCGAGCGCCTCGTCGATCGAGCCGACCTCGAGCGCGATGTGGTTGATGCCGACGGCGCGCGGCACGGTCTCTACGCGAGCGCGTTTTCGGCGAGGGCGTTTTCGACGGCGCGGTCGGCGAGCGTCTGCAGCACCTTCAGCTGGATCCCCGGCGAGTCCCGCAACAGCCCTCTGAAGGCCTGCTCGTGGACGACGAGCACGCGAACCGGGCTCAAGGCCGTCACGGTGGCGTTGCGCGGCAGCGACGAGACGAGTGCCATCTCGCCGAAGAACGTGCCATTGGCCAGGCTCTTGACCTTCCGTCCCTTCATCCGGACGTCGACCTCGCCGTCGACCAGCAGGAAGAACTCGTGGCCCTGCTTGCCCTCGGTGATCAGCGTCGTCCCTTCCGGGAGCGAGAGCTCGTCCGCGA
>JAXIPI010000097.1:0-6876 GCA_045403015.1 Gaiellaceae bacterium
ATCGGTGCCGGATACAGCAGCGGCATGGACGTCGGTGACGGTGCCTTCCTGCTCACCCTGATCGCGTTCGCGGGGCTGAACCTGGTCGAGGAACCGGCGCACCGAGCGGTGTCACCGGTCCCGAACCACAAGAAGAAGCCGTCGAGAAGTAGCTATTCGGTCGTGAGACCGAGCGAGCGCTCGAGCGCGCCCTTGGGCTGTGCGCCGATCGCGGTGGCGGCCGGCTCGCCGTCCTTGAAGAGGACCATCGTCGGGATCGAGACGATCCCGTAGCGCTCGGCGAGCGCACGCTCCTCGTCGATGTTGACCTTCACGAGCTTCACCTCGCCGCTGCGCTCCTCGACGATCCTGTCGAGGACCGGCGCCACGGCGTGGCACGGGCCGCACCACTCGGCCCAGAAGTCCACGATCACCGGCGTCTCGCTCTCGAGTACTTCCTGCGTGAAGGTGTCTTCCTTGACTGCGGTTGTCATTTAGGTGGTTCCTTTCGCTTGTTAGGAGGCGGTTACCCGCGCTCACCTATTGAAAACGACAGAGCCAGGCGGACTGTTCCCTAGAATCGGCGCATGTTCGCACCTCTGCCGGACAAGCCCGACCATCCCGCGCTCGAGCTCGAGATCCTCGATCTGTGGGAGCGCGAGCAGACGTTCGAGCGGCTCCGCGATCAGAACCGCCGCGGCCCGAGGTTCAGCTTCATCGACGGCCCGATCACGGCGAACGGATCGATGGGCGTGCACCATGCGTGGGGCCGGACGCTGAAGGACGTCTTCCAGCGCTACAAAGCCTTGCGCGGCCACCACCAGCGCTACCAGAACGGCTTCGACTGTCAGGGCCTCTGGATCGAGGTCGGTGTCGAACGCCAGCTGGGTCTGAACTCCAAGCGCGAGATCGAGGAGTTCGGCCTCGCCGAGTTCGCGCGCCGGTGCCGTGAGGTCGTCGTCGAGTCGTCGGCGGACATCACACAAGGGTCGAAGCGGCTCGGGCAGTGGATGGACTGGGGCCGGGACTACTTCACGTTCAGTGACACGAACATCGAATACGTCTGGCGCTTCCTCAAGCGCGTCCACGAGCGCGGCTGGCTCTACCTCGGCCACCGCTCGACGGAGTGGTGCCCACGCTGCGGCACGTCGCTCTCCCAGCACGAGCTCTCACTCTCGGGCGTCTACCAGGACCGCGCCGACCCGTCGCTGTTCGTCCGGTTCCCGCTGCTCGACCGGCACCACGAGTCGCTCGTGATCTGGACGACGACGCCGTGGACGCTGCCGGCGAACGTTGCCGCGGCGGTCAAGCCGGACGCCGAATACGGCCGGCGCGACAACGGTGAGTGGGTGGCTCGGACTCGGTATCCCGACGAGGAATTCATGGAGCTGAAGCGCGGTGAAGAGCTCGTCGGCTGGCGCTACTCGGGCCCGTTCGACGAGCTCGGGCCAGGCGCGGAGGTGGAGCATCGCGTGATCCCGTGGGACGAGGTCTCGCTCGACGAAGGGACTGGGATCGTCCACATCGCGCCCGGCGCCGGGCAAGAGGACTTCGAGCTCGGCCAGATCCACGACTTGCCGGTGTTGATGCCGGTGGACGAAGCCGGCCGGTTCTTCGACACGTACGGCTGGCTGCACGGGCTCTCGACGGTCGAGGCCGCCGACCAGATCGTCGGCTGGCTCGGGGAGCACGGCGTCCTGGTCGAGGCCGGGCTGTACGAGCACCGCTATCCGCACTGCTGGCGCTGTGACACACCGCTCATCTGGCGCGTCACCGACGACTGGCTGATCGGGGTCGACGAGCTCCGCCCCCAACTGCTCGAAGCGAACCAGGACGTCGAGTGGACGCCCGCCTACATGGGCAAGCGGATGGACGACTGGCTGCGGAACATGGGCGACTGGAACATCTCCCGGCGCCGCTACTACGGCCTGCCGCTGCCCTTCTACCCGTGCGAATGCGGGCACCTGAACGTGATCGGCTCGAAAGCCGAGCTGGAGGAGCGGGCAGTCGGCGGGCTCGACCAGCTGGAGGAGCTGCGACGTCCGTGGATCGACGAGGTGCCGATCACGTGCGAGCAGTGCGGCGCCGAGGTGCGCCGGATCCCGGAGGTCGGCGACGTCTGGCTCGACGCGGGGATCGTCCCCTTCTCGACGCTGGGCTGGGAGAACCCGACGTTCGTTCCGGAGGGCTACGCGACCGGTGCAGCCAACGGCCTGACGAAGGCCGATCTCCACGACGGCGCCTACTGGGAGCAGTGGTTTCCGGCGGACTGGGTCTCGGAGATGCGCGAGCAGATCCGGCTCTGGTTCTACTCGCAGCACTTCATGTCGGTCGCACTCACCGGTCGTGCGCCGTACCGGCAAGTGCTCGGCTACGAGAAGATGCTCGACGAGAGCGGCCGCGAGATGCACAAGTCGTGGGGCAACGCCATCGAGGCCGGCGAGGCCTTCGAGCGCATGGGGGCCGACGTGATGCGCTGGCAATACTGCGCGCAGCCGCCGAACCAGAATCTCCTCTTCGGCTTCGGCCCCGGCCGCGAGATCCAGCGCAAGCTGCTCACGCTCTGGAACTCGGTCAAGTTCTTCGTCGACTACGCGAACGTGGACGCCTTCCAGCCGGTGTGGGACGACCGGCCGAAGGCAAGCGATCTACGACCTCTCGACCGGTGGCTCATCGACCGGACGAACGCCCTGGTCCGTGACGCAACGGCCGCGTACGAGTCCTTCCTCACCGTCGATGTGATCCGGGCCTACGAGGAGTTCGTCGACGATCTCTCCAACTGGTACATCCGTCGCTCGCGACGGCGCTTCTGGGAAGGCGACCGCGTCGCGCTGCACGTGCTCTGGCTGGCTCTCGTCCAGTCGTTGCGGGTCATCGCGCCTGTGATGCCGTTCCTCAGCGAACACGTGTGGCAGGTCATCGTTCGCGGCGTGGAGGGGAAGCCGCCGTCCTCGGTCCACCTGGCCGGCTGGCCGGACGCGCCGCTGCCCGACGAGAACCTGCTCGCAGAGGTCGCCGAGGTTCGGCGCGTCGTCGGTCTGGGCCATCAGGTTCGGGCTGCGTCGCGACTGAAGCTACGGCAGCCGCTGCGACGGCTCGTCGTCGAGGGCGCGCCGCTCGCCGCGGCCCATGCCGACGAGCTGCGGGAGGAGCTGCGCGTCAAGGAGGTCGATTTCGCCCCTGTCGAGGCGACGGAGCTGCACGTAAAGCCGCATCTGCCGGCACTAGGCCCGAGACTCGGCAAGGAGCTCGGGGCTGTCCGGGAGGCACTGGCCGCGGGCAACTTCGAGCAGCTCGAGAGCGGCGGCTTCCGGGTCCTCGGCCACGATCTCGGCCCTGACGAGGTCCTCGTCGAGCGCTCCGGCAAGGAAGGCTGGGCCATCGCCTCGGAGGAGGGCGTCACGGTGGCGCTCGATACGACCGTCGACGCCGAGCTCGAGCTCGAGGGGCGCGCTTACGACCTGATTCACACGCTGAACGGGATGCGGAAGGAGCAAGGGCTCGAGTTGACGGACCGGATCACGGTGACGCTGCCGCAGGCGGACGCCGACCTGATCGAGCTCCACGCCGACTGGATCAAGGCCGAAGTGCTCGCGGTCTCGCTCGAGACCGACGGCGTTGCCGAGCCGCAGATCGAGAAGGTCACGCACCAGCGCCGCCGCAGCGACCAATAGGGACGTCTCCGCTCGTCAACCGCGCAGACGGGGACAGTCCCCGCTCGCCGGTTGGACACGCGGACACGGCTCATCCGGCCACCTTGCGCGATCGACGGCGGCGGCGGACGATCGGCGAGTGTTCGACGCACCCTTGTGGGGTCGGTCCTGGGAAGAAGTCGCCCGTTCGTTCGATTTCCCGCTGCGAGGACTGCGGGAGGTGACGGAGTTGCGTCAGGCGCTGAACCGGCTCGAGCGTGAGTTCGTGATCGCGGCCAGACGCAACCGGCTGACGTGGGCGGAGATCGGTGATGCGCTCGGGATCAGCCGTCAGGCGGCGTACGCCCGCCATCGTCCTTTCGTCAAGCGCACGGACGGGGTCTGACCCCGTCGGTCTCGTTGACGTCCGGACACGGCCGGAATTGCCTCGCTGCCGAACGGGTACTACGCTCTCCGGCGAGGAGGCGCGATGCACGCGTGCAAGCAGTGCGGCGGGTCGATCGGTCAGGCTTTCCGGTACTGCCCGTGGTGCGCCGCGCCGCAGCGGGCGAAGCTCGTCGAGTTCTTCATCGGCACGGGTGCCGAGGCCGGCAAGGCGCTGCGCGTCTCGCGCTATACCGACGAGGGTCACGTTCGCTTCAGTGTCTGGGACGAGAGCGGCGTCGCGGAGGCGGCGGTCTCGATCGACGACGAGGAAGCGCGCCGGCTCGCCGCGTTTCTCGGCGTGCGCGAGCGCCTCGGCTCGTTGCTCGACCGCCTACGCGCTTAGCCCTGTGATTCGGCGAGCGCGAGCTCGCGGCGCAGCTCGACCGGCAGGCGGAAGGTGACATCTTCGTCCACCATCCGGAACGGCTCGATTCGCTCGACACCGCGGTCGCGGAACCAGTCGCAGACCCGGTTGACTAGCTTCTCCGGCGCGGACGCGCCCGAGGTCACGCCGACGGTCGTGACGCCGTCCAGCCACGCCGTCTCAATCTCTGTCTCGTCGTCGATCAGGTGTGACGCGACGCCACCGGCGCGGGCGACGTCGACCAGGCGGTTCGAGTTCGACGAGTTGTGCGAGCCGATCACGAGGAGCAGGTCGACTTCGGCGAGCATCTCCTTCACCGCCCACTGCCGGTTGGAGGTCGCGTAACAGATGTCCTCCTTCTTCGGCGCGTGGATCGCGGGAAAGCGCCGGCGGAGGACACCGATGATCTCGAAGGTCTCGTCGACGGACAGCGTGGTCTGCGTGATGTAGGCGACCCTCGCATCCGGTGGAAGCTCGAGCGCCTCGGCTTCGGCCACGTCCTGTACGAGCACGGTCGACTCGGGCGCCTCGCCCATCGTCCCGACGACCTCCTCGTGACCTGCGTGGCCGATCAGGATCACGGTGTAGCCGTCTGCGGCATAGCGCCGGGCCTGCACGTGCACCTTCGTCACGAGCGGGCACGTCGCGTCGATCACGTTGTGCCCGAGGCCGGCTGAGGCGGCGTTCACCGATGGGGCAACGCCGTGTGCCGAGTAGACGATCGTCGCGCCCTTCGGCGCCTCATCCTCGGAGTCGACGAAGATCGCGCCGCGCATCTCGAGGTCGCGCACGACATGGATGTTGTGGACGATCTGCTTGCGGACGTACACGGGCGGCCCGTAGTGCTCGAGCGCGAGCTCGACCGTCTCGACGGCGCGCTCGACCCCGGCGCAGTAGCCGCGTGGCGACGCGAGGAGGACACGCTCGACCATCCGGAGGATCGTAGCTTCGTCTGCTCGGCCTGGGACCCGCGCATCCGGAAACGAGCCCTGTCGCGTCGGGGGGTCGCCGCGACAGGACCCATTTCCAATGCGTTCCGCGCAAGCACGGATCGCATCGCCCAGTAGAGCCACGCTAGTCCTCGCTCGCGTCCCTTCCAATAGGCCGGACGGCCCATCTTTCAAAGCGAGGTTGGTAGCTCTATCATCGGGGTCGCCCAGTGAACGCAGAGACGCAGGCGGTGCTGTTCAATGCGGTGCCGTTGCTCATTCTCGCGGCGCTCTACCTGGCCGTGGGCTTGGTGGTGGCCACGGCACTGTGGCGAGAGCGTGGGCAGGCGCACGAGATCGGGCTCGCGACGGCGCTCATCTTCCTGTGCGCGAGTCTCGCCCTAGCCATCGTGGGCGTCGAGACGCTGGTCACCCGCGAGGCGCCGACCGGCAATGCACTGATTGCCCTGGCCGTCATCCTTCTTGCCGTCCTGCCGCTCCTTGCCATCGCCCACAACTGGCGCGATCTCGGGCAGCTCGTGATCGGGAACCGGGGCGAGCCTGAGCGGGAGGCGTCTCGCCGGGAGCGCGAGCTCGCAGGGGTCGGCCGGTTGTCGCACCAGTTGCTAGACGCCGACGGCCCGAACGGGATCGCGCGTGTTCTGCTGGACGAGTTGACCGGGCTCTTCGAGCTCGAGGTCGCCAATCTCGCGCTCGTCGAGGACGACGGCGGGCGAGCCACCATCATCTCCGCGCGGGAGGGCGGCGAGGACAACGAGCAGCTGCTCGGGAAGTCGGTCTCGCTGAGCGAGGAGGTGTCCGGCATCTGCACCGTCGTCCGCGAAGGTGCCGCCTTCGCGGTGTACGACGCCGAGAGCTCTCCGATCGTAAACAAGCGGTTGAACGACATCGCGCAGATCAAGAGCTGCGCTTTCGTTCCGGTGCGCGCTCGCGGCGACGTGATCGGCGTCGTCTTCGCTGCCGTCCGTCGTCCGCGGCTTTTCGACCTCGACGAGCTCGCGCTGATGGAGACGCTCGCGTCCGAGGCGGGTCTCGCACTCGAGCGGATGCGCTCCGCGGATGCAATCGCGGACGCGCTCGAGCGGGAACGTCTGATCGCGAGGATCTCCCGCGCCGTTCGGTCGCGCCGTGACCTCGACGAGTTGCTCCAGGTCGCGGTCCAGGAGACGGCGAAGGCAGCGCACGTCGAGCGCTGCTTCATCCGACTCGGAGAGCCCGGCGAGCCGACGCCGGTGCTGGCGGAGTGGGCGGCGCCAGGCGTCCCGGCGCTGGGCGACGCGAGTCGCCTCCCCGTCGTGAACCTCTCGGTGCGCGAGCGCAGAACAGTCGCCATCGGCGACGTGCTTCAGGCCGACGAGCTCAACGACCCAACCCTCGGGGACGTCGATGAGCTGACGCGTCCAGCTTCCCGGCTCTTTGCGGTGCAGGCCCAGCACCCCGATCACCCGATCGAAGGCGACGATCGGAGTCGCCAGCGCGGCGCGGACGCTGCGCCGCGTCAGCT
>JAXIPI010000465.1:0-2604 GCA_045403015.1 Gaiellaceae bacterium
TCTTCCCCGAGCGCCTGGCGCAGCGCGACCTCGACGAGATCGACGCCGACGGCGTGGCGAACGAGGTCGGCCATCTGGCCGCCCGGGATGCGCGCCGCGACCTCGACGACGCGCACCGACCCGTCGTCCGAGACGATCAGCTGCGGGAAGGCGATGCCGTCGCGCAACCCCAGGGCATGAACGGAATGCACGGCGACTCGCTCCGCCTCGGCGAGAACATCCGCGTAGATCGACGCGGGATAGACATGGATCCAACCGACGCCGAAGCCGATCCCAGGCGGGCGCAGCCGGTCGGACAGCGTGAGCGGAAAGGCCTCGCCGCCGCGCGCGATGACGATCCCGTTCAGCTCGAGTCCGTCGTGGAAGCCTTCGACGATCGCCTCCTCCGTCGGCGACTCGACGAGCGCGGCATGCACGTGGGCGTCGAGCTCGTCCTGCGACTCGATGTAGAAGATCCCTCGCTGGCCGCCGGAGTCGGCCGGCTTTAGCACCGCCGGCACTCCGACCACGTCGAGGGCGGCCCGCGCGCTCAGCATGTCGCGTGCGCCCGCGAAGCGCGGTTGCGGAACGCCGGCGTCGGCGAGTGTGCGCCGCATCGCGATCTTGTGCGTCATCAGATGGGCGGTCTCGGTCCCGATCCCGGGAAGTCCCAGCGCCTCGGCGACGGCGGCGACGACCGGCACAGCCCTGTCGGCAGAGACGGTCAGCACTCCGTCGACTTCATGACGCCTCGCGACGGCCGTGACCGCGGCGATGTCGGTGAAGTCGACCGCCTCGCCTGCATCTGCGGCTGCAAGTCCCGGCGCGTCCGGGTTCCGGTCAACGGCGACGACGCGGAGGCCGAGCTCCGTCGCGCGCAGGATGGCGCGCCGTTGATGGCGCCCCGCGCCCACGAAGAGAACCGTCTTCACGTCGCGCGCGATGCTATCCGGGTGGTCAGAACCCGGTGGGAAAGACCCGCGACGCCGCGATCACGCGTTGCTGTTGGTGTTGAACCCCGGGAGGAGGAACGCGATCCGCTTCGCGCGCGAGATCTGACAGCCGTTGGTCGCCGAGAACATCGCCCAGACGGAGCGCCCCTGGTACTTCCCGGTGATGAGAGCCTGTTGCGGACCGCCGTACTGCTCGGTGCAGACCGCATCTCGGGACACCGGTCCGAAGGGGCGGGGCAGTGGTACGAGCTTGCTGCACGCGGTCGCAACCTTGGGCAGCGTGCCCGCCGCAGGGCCGCAGCGAAGCGTGTACGTCTTGGCGTCACCCTCCGTACGGCCAGCCGGCCAAACGGTGATCTTGAGGTCGGTCGAAGCGGGCGAAGCCGACTGTGCGGCTGACCCGACGCCGCAGCCGACCACGGCGATCAGAGCGGCAATAGCAATTGCAATTCGCATTGCGGGCCATAGGGTAGCGCGTCGATACACTCGCCGTCGTGCTTCAGGGCAAGCGGATCTTCATCACCGGCGGTGCCGGATTCATCGGAACCACGCTCGCGCGGCGCCTTGTCGACGAAAACGAGATCGTGGCCGCCGACAACCTCCATCGGGACGCTCTCAGCGGCACGAAGCTCGCCGACCACCCGAACTTCACGTTCCAGCAGGCTGACGTGCTCGATCTCGACGCCATGCACGAGCTGGCGCGAGGTTCGACGCATGTTGTCCACTGCGCGGCCATCGCCGGCGTCGACACGGTGCTCGAGAGCCCTGTCCGGACGATGCGAGTGAACGTCATCGGCACGTACAACGTGCTCGAGGCGGCGGTCGGGACGCTCGACACCGTCGAGCGGTTCATCGACTTCTCGACCAGCGAGGTCTTCGGTACGCATGCCTTCCGTGTCGAGGAGGGCCAGGTGTCGACGATCGGCTCCGTCGGCGAGGCCCGCTGGACGTACGCGGTCTCCAAGCTCGCGGGCGAGCACATGTCGCACGCCTACCACGACGAGCTCGGCCTGCCGGCCGTCACGGTTCATCCGTTCAACGTCTACGGCCCCGGGCAGATCGGCGGCGGCGCGATTCGCGCCTTCATCGAGAACGCTCTCGCCGGACGCGACCTCGTCATCCACGGCGACGGCTCCCAGATCCGCGCGTGGTGCTACGTCGACGACATGGTCGCCGGCGCGCTTGCGTGCCTGGAGCACCCGGATGCCGTCGGCCAGACCTTCAACATCGGCAACACGCGCTCGACGGTGACGATCTACGACCTCGCCCAGCGGATCAAGCGACTCACCGGCGCGGACGTGGACATCACGTTCCAGCCGCTCCACTATGCCGACGTCGAGTTGCGGATCCCGAATGTCGAGAAGGCGCGAGAGGTGCTCGGGTTCGCGGCGAAGGTCGACCTCGACGAGGGCCTCGAGAAGACGATCGCTTGGTATCGAGAGAAGATTCCCGCGTCCGCCTAGCCTTTCCGGAGCTCGGGGAGGAGGAGCTGGCGGAGGTGCGCGCCGTCTTCGAGTCGGGTGCGCTGACGATGGGCCCGAAGGTGCAGGAGCTGGAACAGCTCGTCGCCGCTGCGTGCGGAGTCGAGCACGCCGTCGCGGTCTCCAACGGCACCGCTGCGCTCCACCTGGCCGTGCTGGCGCTCGGGATCGGCGAGGGAGACGAGGTCATC
>JAXIPI010000009.1:0-2764 GCA_045403015.1 Gaiellaceae bacterium
GGAAGCGACCGTCGCGCAGTAGCACCGGCACGCCGTCGTGACTGGCAAGCACCTCGACATCGTCCCCGACATCGGCCACGCGCGGTGCTCGGATGAAGACTCCTCGCAGTGGCTCGGTCTCGCCGGCGAGATCCAGATCGGCCTCGAAGCTCGCGAGCTGGCGGCCGTAGCTGTTCCGCTCGACCTCGACGTCGACGAGCGCGAGATGCGCCCGGTCGAGCAGGATCATCCCCGCGCAGGTGCCGAGTACGGGCGCAGGGAACCTCCGGATCGCCTCCTCCAGGCCGTAGAGCCGCATCAGGCGCATGATCGCCGTCGACTCGCCGCCCGGGATGACGAGACCGTCGAGGCCGTCGAGCTGCTCTGGTAGGCGCACCTCGACCACCTCGGCACCGAGCGCACGCAACATCGCCGCGTGCTCGCGGAAGTTGCCCTGCACAGCGAGGACGCCGATCGTCATGCCCGAATTGTAGGTTCAGGCTTCGGTGTCGCCGTGCAAGCGCGCGAACCGGTCGCCCAGAAGCCCGAGTCCGAGGATCAGGAGCCCGGCGAAAACGTAGTAGAGCGCGATCTGCCAGGGGTCGGTACCGCCTTGCGGATCGCCGATCTCGACCGGGACGAAGAAGCCGACGAACGAGAGGCCGTCCTGGATGAAGTACGTCGTCGTCGCGAGGATCCCGATCGCCCCGAGCACGGCGTAGCTCGACCGGCCGAACGCGTAGGCGCCCGCGACGTACGCAACCGAGAGCAGACCGACGAGGACCCAGCCCGCGTCCCCGTCAATGAGCGCCAGCACGCCCCCTCCGAACGCAGCGCCGCCGACGAAGTGCAGCCAGAAGCCAAACGGGACCCGTCGGGAGCGGTCGACCGCGTGACCGGTGGCGACAAGGACGAGTCCGGCGATGATCGACATGATCTCCTCGGCGCCGAAGTCGACGAGGGCGAACCAGAAGACGAGGGCGATCGGGAGGACCAGAAGTGGCGCCCGGAAACGACGGAGCGCCACGAGCGAGGCGGCGATCGTCAACAGCTCGAGCAGCAGCAGCCCCGGCTGCCAGTCGTCGCCGGGCGCGTCCTGGTCGAGGATGCCGATGACGTCCTCCAGCGAACCGACGAAGACCGCGAAGAAGACGACGGCGAGCGTCGCGAGCACGCCTGCGGCGACGGCTCGGCGTGCCTGCTCGAGCGCAAGGGCGAGGGCGAGCGCTACGGCCGTTGCGAGCGCGCCGAAGCCGACGAGGGCCGCGCTGCCGTGATCGTCGCCCAGGATGCCGAGCAACGAAGTGGTCGCCAGGAGCGCAACGACCGCGCCGATGTAGACGAGCGCGCTTTCGCTGACCAACGCGGCCGCAGTGCGTCGGCGGGCAGCAGTCGCGCGAGCGTCACGTCACGAGCGTGACAAGGGCGCCGGACGGCGAACGGGCTCAGTACACGCCGGGAACGATCCGAAACCGGGTCTGGGCCGCGTAGTCCACGTATTGCTGATCACGGAGAAGCAAGCGCTCCTCGAGCTCCATGCGCAGCACCTGGCCGACGACGGAGCAGGCGAGCACGACGAAGTTTCGCGGTGCGGGATAGGCGAGCACATAGCCGGCGGAGGTCACGAGGTACGCCGCGTAGAGCGGGTGGCGGACGTACCGGTACATCCCGGCTGTCTTGACTCCTCGGTTGGCGGGCGCGAGCCCGAACGAACGGCGCAGGCTGCCCAGCGCAAAGCCCGCCATTCCGAGCCCGACGAGTTGAATCGACACCGTGATGGCGCTCGGCACGTTGCTGCTCTCAATCGGCGCCATGAAGAGCGTCGCGAACGTCCCGAGGGCGGTCGCTGCGAGCGCCATCGGCGAGACGTTCGTCACGGACGCCTCACGGCGCGCGACGAACATCACCACCACCATCGACTCCAGGACCACGATCACGAGCATCGGGAGCTCGTGGGTCGCGAGGAAGGCGTCGACGTGGCGAAGGAGGAAGAGCGCGTAGAGCGTGGCGAGCGCGACGTTGAGCAGCGCTGCGGAGACCCCTGGCGGCATGACGGGTTGCCCGCGTTGCATGGAGTAAACGTCGGCTCGGCGCCGCGGCGTCCACTGCCCCAAAAGGGGGATGACTACCGCCGGGTTCCTGACGCGTCGCTGAGAGTGCGCGGCCGGGAGGGGATAGTGCGTGAGCACAGACCCGGAGAGCCGCGTGCTCTCAGACGCGCGAGGGCGGCGGAGGCCGGCTTCGCCGGCCGGGAGCCGCCCGGTCAGGGACGCGGCGGGGCTACCAGCCGCGGGTTTCGAGCAGCTCGCTCGGCTCGAGCGAAGCCGTCGAGATGCCGACCATCGGCTCGCCGAGCCCGGCAGAGACGCGGGCCAGGATCTCGGCGTCGCGGTAGTGCGTCGTCGCCTCGACGATCGCCTTGGCGCGCAGCGCCGGGTCGCCGGACTTGAAGATGCCGGAGCCGACGAAGACACCAACCGCGCCGAGTTGCATACAGAGAGCGGCGTCGGCCGGGGTGGCGATCCCACCGGCCGTGAAGGTGACGACCGGCAGGCGACCGTTCTCGGCGACCCACCTGACGAGCTCGTACGGCGCACGGAGCTCCTTCGCCTCGGCGTACAGCTCCTCCTCGCGAAGGGAACCGAGCCGCCGGATGCCGCCGAAGACAGCGCGCATGTGCGTGACTGCGTTGACGACGTCGCCGGTGCCCGCCTCGCCCTTCGTCCGGATCATCGCCGCCCCTTCTGCGATCCGGCGGAGCGCCTCGCCGAGGTTCGTCGCGCCG
>JAXIPI010000473.1:0-10142 GCA_045403015.1 Gaiellaceae bacterium
CTCGTCAATGCCAACCGCACGCTGGCGATCGACCGGATCGTCGACGAGCTGTGGGGCGAGGACGTACCCGAGACGGCCCAGAAGATGGTGCAGATCCATGTCTCGCGCCTACGCAAGGCGTTGCCGGCCGGGATGCTCCACTCGCGCCCGCCGGGATACGCGCTCGTGGTCGAGCCGGAGGCCCTCGACCTCCACCGCTTCGAGCAGCTCGTCGCGGCTGCTCGCGCGGCGCTCGACGCGGGGCATCCCGACCGGGCGGCCGAGGGGTTCCGCGCCGCGCTAGAGCTCTGGCGCGGCCCCGCGCTCGCCGAGTTCGTCTCCGAGCCGTTCGCGCGGCCCGAGGCCGCTCGCCTCGACGAGCTGCGCCTGAGCGCGCTCGAGGAGCGCATCGAGTCCGACCTTGCGCTCGGCCGTGACCATGCACTCGTCCCCGAGCTCGAACCGCTCGTCGCCGCGCATCCGTTCCGCGAGCGCCTACGCGGCCAGCTGATGCTCGCGCTCTACCGTTGCGGCCGGCAGGCGGACGCGCTCCACGTCCTCCAGAGCGGGCGCCACAGGCTGGTCGAGGAGCTCGGGATCGCTCCCGGCCCTGCCCTCCAGGAGCTCGAGCGGCGGATTCTGAACCAGGATCCCTCACTCGACGTCGACCGTCGCGCCGATGAAACGCAGCCGCAACCAGGCGTGGCCGTCGAGCGCAAGCTCGCGACGATCGTCTTCGCCGACGTGGTCGGCTCGACGGAGCGCGGCGAGCGGCTCGACCCCGAGCGGCTGGACGCGCTCCTGGGTGTCTACTTCGAGACGCTGTCTGAGGTCGTCGCCTCGTGGGGCGGGACGGTCGAGAAGTACGTCGGCGACGCGATCGTCGCCGTCTTCGGCGTCCCGGCCGCACACGAGAACGATCCCGAACGTGCGCTGCGGACGTCGCTCGAGCTCGTCGAGCGGCTTGAGCTGCTCAACGGAAGCTTTCGCGAGCGTTACGGCATCACTCTCGCGATTCGGATCGGGATCAACACGGGCGAGGTCGTCACCGGCGAGCGGCGGCTCGTCGCCGGCGACGCGGTCAACGTCGCCGCCCGGCTGGCGCAGGCGGCGGAGCCGGGCACGGTTCTCGCCGGCGACCGGACGTTCGCCGCGACGCGCCGGCTGTTCCGTTTTGACGATGCGCTCACACTCGACCTGAAGGGCGCGAGCAAACCGGTGCTCGGGCATCGGCTGGGCGGGACGCGGCTCGAGCCGGAGATGCCCGCTGCGCGCCGCTCGCCGCTGGTCGGGCGCGGGCGCGACCTCGCGCGTCTCCAGGAGCTCCTGGACGAGTCGGTGCAGGCGGCAGCGCCACGCTTCGCGCTCGTCTTCGGCTCGGCCGGGATCGGCAAGAGCAGGCTCGTCGCCGAGTTCCTCACTGCCGCACGTGAAGCGGAACCAGACCTCGCGGTGTACAAGGGCCGTTGTGTGGCGGCCGGGCGCGGAATCACGTTCTGGGCACTCGCCGAGATTCTCCGCGAGGCCTTCGGCGTCTCGCTGGACCTGCCCGCCGATCGCGCCGGGGAGACCGTGCTCGGCGGAGCACGCGTCCTGCTCGCACCGCTCGGCCTCGCCGACGACGAGCTCGAGCGGACGGCGTATGCGCTGACGACGACGGCCGGTTTCGCGCTACCGGGAAACCCGCTGGACCAGCTGGAGCCGCGCACGGTCGCCGACGAGCTCGCCCGGGCCTGGCCGCGGTTCGCCGCGGCGCTTGCCACCCAGCGGCCGACGATCCTGGTGATCGAGGATCTCCACTGGGCCGGCGACGCTCTGGTCGCCCTGCTCGACCGGTTGCTCGTGCGCTCGGCAGGGCCGTTGGTCGTCGTTGCGACCGCCCGCCCGGAGTTCGCCGACGCTCATCCCGGTTTCGGGGCGGGGCGCGAGGGCGTGACGTCGCTCACGCTCCAGGCCCTGACGGAGTCGGAGGCCGTCGCGCTCGTCGACGGGCTGCTCCCCGCGGCAGACGTGCCGGACGCCCTCCGGCGCAGCATCGTCGGCACGGCCGAGGGAAATCCCTTCTTTCTCGAGGAGATCATTCTGCGCCTCGTCGATACGGGCGCGATCGTGGCGGCGGGCGACGGCTGGCGCGCCACAGCGGACGCCGCCCGGATCACGATTCCGGACACGGTCCACGGCGTTCTCGCCGCGCGGATCGATGCGCTGCCTCCGGACGAGAAGCGGGTTCTCCAGGAGGCGGCGGTGATCGGACGCGTCTTCTGGCCAGAGCCGCTTGCCCGCGCTCTCGCGGGCGTCGATGTCGAGGCTGCGCTACCGCGTCTCGAGGAACGCGCGCTCGTTGTGGAACGGCCGAGCTCGTCGCTTCGCGGCCACACGGAGTACCAGTTCAAGCATGCGCTCGTTCGCGACGTCGCCTACGCGGCTCTCCCGAAGACGCGCCGCGCGCGCGCCCACGCCGACCACGCTGCCTGGATCGAGCAGCTCGGCCGCCGGGACGAGCTGCTCGAGCTGATCGCCCACCACTACCGAAGCGCAATCGTCGGTGACGACACAGACCTAGCCTGGGCTGACAGCCCGGCCGAGTACGCTGCGCTGCAGGAGCGCGCGTTCGAGGCGCTGCTCGAGGCCGGGGAAGGGGCGCGGCGGCGCTTCGCGATCGCAAAGGCGCTCGAGCTGCACGAGGACGCGCTCTCGCTCGCCGCCGACGACGTTACGCGCGCCCGGGCGCTCGCGGCGATCGGCGACGACCACGAAGCGGCATATCACGGGGACGAGGCGTGGGCGGCCTACCAGCCGGCGCTCGACCTCCTCCGCGACCGGCCCGGCACCGAGGAGCTCCGGACTCGGATCTACTTCGCGGCGAGCCGGATGGCGGCGGTCAAATGGGGCGGCTTCCGCCAGAAGCCATCGCCGGCGCTGATGGAGCGCTTCCTCGATGAAGGGCTGGCGGTCGCCCAGAACGAGGAAGTCCGGAACTGGCTGACGGTCCTGAAGGGCAACGCGGGGCTGCGCTATGTGTGGTTGGGGCTCGAGGATCCGCTTCCGCGCTCAGAGCGGATCGCCGTCGCGGAGAAGGCAGTTGAGATCGCGGAGCGCCTGGGTCATCCCGACCTCCTGAGCCAGGCGTACCGCACATACGGGTTGTTGCAGTCGTTCGTGGGGGGGTGGGAGGTTACGACTGCAATTGCCCGGCGGGATCTCGCCCTCGCCGACGAGCTACAACCGACGGAGCAAGCGTTCGCGCTCTTCTGGAACGCGCTCTTCCTGATGGAGATCGCCGGCGAGTTCGCCGAGCATCTGCCTCACGCCGAGCGCTCGCTCGAGGTCGCGCGGGCGTTGTCCCCGCACGAGCGGATGCACGGCACGTACACGGTGATGAACGCGAGGTACCACCTCGGCCGCTGGGCAGACCTGGAGCGCGCCGCCTCGGAGCACCTCGAGGAGCTGGCAAAGGAGCCGGGGATCGGCTGTGCGTACGTTCGCAGCGGGGCTCCGTTGGCCGCCCTCGTGCTCTCGCATCAGGGCAGCCTCGACCGCGCCGCGGAGGTCGCGGCGACGTTCGAGCCCGATCCCGACAAGCTCGGCCTCGCCGACGCGTGGCTCGCCCGTTACCAAGTCGCCCGCGGCGACGCGCTTGCCGGTCGCGAGCTCGCGGAGCAGATCATGGGCCGCTCGGTCTACGCGGAGGAAAATGCTTTCGAGATCCTGGCGATGCTCGAGGCGCTCGTCGCGCTCGAGGATTGGGACGCGCTCCTTGCCTTCCTCCCGCGGGCGCGCTCGTTCGCCGGCGCGCTCGTGCTCGTCGGGCCGGCCAGTGATTACGCAGAGGCGCTGTCGCGCATCGCGTCCGCGGACCCGCTGCGCGGCGAAGAGCTGCTTCGGGGCGCGCTGGCCGCGTTCGAGCGCCTCGGGGTCGTCTTTGAGGCGGCGCTCACCAAGGAGCAGCTGGCTGCGGTGACGTCGGCGGCGGAGGCGTCGCAACTCCGGCGCGAGGCGCTCACGGCGTACGAGCAACTCGGAGCGGCTCCTCACGCGAGTCGCGTGCGAGCCGCGGCGCTCCAGCCGGCCACGCGCGGGCGCGCCTGAGTGACCCGTTGGTCGCCCCGAACCCTCGTCAGCTGGAGAAGTCGCCGTGGAGGAACATCACGTTGACGGTTCCTTGCGTGTGGTTGGCCACGGCTGACCGGCCTTGTGTCGAGGGCTTTGCCCCAACGGCGAGTGTCATGTTCTCGACAGCGATCTCGCTCTGGGAGGCCGAAGCGGGCGCTCCTGAGACGGCGAGCGCGGCGACGGCGGTAACGATGGTGAGTGCGCGGAACATGATGTACCTCCTTGTGTCGGTGGGTGATTCGCCCCGCCCGACCGGAGTCGGGCGGGTGTGGCAGTTCAGACGGTCTCCTCTCAGGGGCGACGCGGGGCCCCCGGTCCATCTGCGTGGCCTTGTTCAGCCCATCTCGTTGTCGTAGGCGTCGCCCGAGAACATCTGGAGCTGCGTAGTCGCATGAATCGCGTGCGCCCGGTAACCCCCCGCGGCGGCTTTCGCCTTGCTGTAGCTGGGTTGCGGCGGTTTCTTCGACGTACCCGCCGAACCGACAGGCGCTGCCGAGACGGCGAGCGCCGCCACGGCGGCGAGGATGCTGAGTGCGCGGATCATCAGAACCGCCCGTCGAGGTCGATGTACTTCCCAATGAAGGCGCTCGCACCGCTCTGCGGCGGCTTGGGTAGGGCCTTCACCCAGCCCCTGTCCTTACCTGCGCCCAGCTTGCGCTGGTTGACCAGCTCCATCTGGCCTACGAGGCCTTCGCCAAGCGGAACACTGCTGGGCGGTGGTTCGTACCGGTGTGCCGAGGCGGGCGCTGCTGTGACGGCGAACGCGGCGACGAAGGCGACGATGGTGAATGCGCGGATCATGACGAGCCCCGCGAAGGCTTCGCACGCTTGTCAACGACGCTGTAGGTCACGACGGCGCACCCCTGGTAGTCCAGCATCGTCACGACGGTCCGCCCTTCACTCACGTCGAGGCGACCCCGCGCCTTCGTCTTCAGCTGCTTACCGGTCATGACTTCCCCCTTCGTTGATGTCCTTGCCTCTAGGACACCGGAAAGGGACTGCGTATTCCCGCGATCGGGACAGGTCCGACGGGGCGGCAGCCTCGCTCGAAGCTGCGAGGGAAGTGCGCTGGCCTGCGCGAGCGTTCCAGAAGACACCCTGACGTGGTTGGTTGGGATTGCTGGTCAGTCGAGACGCACCGCACGTCGAGCGACCGCGAGATAGGGCAGTTCGAACGGGTCGGGCGCGGTAGCAGCCAAGCGGGCGACCGCCTGCTCGATCTCCTGTTGGATCTCGGGGGCGGCGGCGATGAAGTAGGCGCGACTCTTGACCAGCAGGAGAAGCGTCTCGTGCGTGTAGGTCACCGCATGCGGGAATGACATCGCTTCGAGTGAAGAGAATCGGGCGCCCAGCACCGGCTCGGGGATCTCCGCTCCGATCGCATTGAGGTCTGCGGCCAGGGCGTTGCGGGAGTCGGGGGTGTTCCAGATCGCTCCGAAGACGCCGCCGGGGCGTATCACCCGAGCGATCTCACCGTAGGCCCGCTCCGGATCGAACCACCAATGCGCCTGAGCACACACGACGGCGTCGACGCTAGCGTCCGGGAGCGGAATCGCCTCGGCCTCGCCGTGATAGGTCTCCACATCAGGGCTACGAGCGAGAAGTCGGGTGCGCATTTCGGCATCCGGCTCGATCGCGACGACCTCATGTCCCGATGCTTCGAGCACGCGGGTGAAGATCCCGGTTCCGGCGCCGAGCTCAAGGATCCTCCGCGGTGCCTCACCGACCAGCCAGCGCACCGCTTCGGATGGATACGAGGGCCGAACGGCGTCATAGAGCTCAGCAGCCGACCCAAATGCCAGCCGCTGCTCTCGCTTGAACGGGACAGGCGCCACGCGTCGGGCACACTAACGCGTCGCTGGCGGAACACGGACGGCGCAGTACGTACGCGCCCGTCGGGCGGAAGCCCCGAAGCCTGGGCCAGTGTTCGGGAATGACGCCCGACAGATGCGGGGCAGGCGTATGCACCCGTGGCACACTCGGTCGGTGGAAAGCATCGTCTGGACGATCGGCCGCCGCGTCCTCGTGATCGGGATGGCGGGGGCGGGGAAGAGCACGTTTTCGCGGGCACTTTCGGCCAGGACTGGCCTACCCGTGATTCATCTCGACGTTCATTATTGGAAACCCGGCTGGGTGAAACCCTCCGAGCGCGAGTGGCGCAATGAGCAACGCGCCCTGCTCGCGGGTCCCGCCTGGATCGCAGACGGCAACGACCCAGAGACACTCGATCTTCGGCTCGGACGAGCAGAGACAGTCGTTCTGCTTGAAACGCCTTGGTGGATTTGCGCAGGCCGAGCGTTCTTGCGCGGGCTTCGAAAACCGGTCGGCGAAATGCCCGAAGGTTGCGACGATTCCGCGATACGGCGGTTGCGGGACGAGTG
Source organism: Gaiellaceae bacterium (assembly GCA_045403015.1). Taxonomy (GTDB): domain Bacteria; phylum Actinomycetota; class Thermoleophilia; order Gaiellales; family Gaiellaceae; genus Gaiellasilicea. Next base: position 6,474 of record JAXIPI010000473.1, read on the forward strand.
GAGGCTGATTGGCGTCAGTTTGCGCGACCGCCATGCAGAGACCGACCACGCACGCGCGATGATCTCGCAGCACGGAAGTCACGTGGTGCTACGCGTGATTCGGTCGAAACGGGAAGCTGAAGAGTTCCTCAGCACACTGACTCAGCAGTAAGCGCGGCAGGAAGGGCGGGTCGAGAATCGAGATTTGTCGCCTGGGCCAGTGTTCTGGAATGACCCCTGAGCGGCCCGCCATACTGGCGAGCGTGCAGGGAGACTACGGGGGTGGCCGGGTGGAGTCGGAGCAGGGCGGAATCGTTCTCCGGACAGGGCGACTGAGCCTCCTCCCCCTGACGGGGCTCGATGAAGCCGAGCATGCCCGTGCATCGAGGAATGCCGAGGACGCTTTGCGTGACACTCGCGCCGCCGAGCCGCAGTGGCAGGAGCACGGCTTCGGGCCGTGGGCAATCCGGGACAAGCGTGACGACAGCTTTCTCGGCTGCGCCGAGCTGCGGTTTGCCGGTGAGGGGATCGAGGGCATCGCGGCGGATGAAGTCGAGGCGGGCTGGTGGGTGACCGAGGAGCGGCGGAACGAAGGGATAGCGACTGAGGCGATGGAAGCGGCGATCGATGATCTCTGGAGCCGCACCGACGTTCAGACGATTACGGCCTATATCGATGACGGGCAGAACGAACCATCTCGCCGCGTGGCGGCCAAGCTCGGATTCGCCGTCCGCAGTACGGGACGGGGGCGGTCAGGCGAGCCGATGACGGTGTACACCCTTTGCAGAGACGACTGGCTTCGACGACTCTGAAGCGTGCGTTGGAGACTGGCCTGGGCGAGCGTCCTCTCGCCTGAGGCCAGCACATCGGTGCGGATGATCGAGCGGCACTACGGTGCCCTGCTCGACGGGGCGCAGCCGGGATCGCCGGTCTCCTAGACGCGCTCGAGGCCACGCTAGAAGCGGCCGAGGCAGGGTCGTGAGCCGCGTCTGGGGCACTACTGGGGCACGAACGGCGAGTCGGCTACTGTCCGCCGACCCCGCGAGTCCGCACGGACAACGGGGTTCAGAGAGCGGGAGCGACGGGACTCGAACCCGCGACCTCCGGCGTGACAGGCTTGTTCCGCCGATTCGACGACCGGCGGCGGCAGTCCCTCGGTTCGCTTACGATTTTGTGTGTGGCGCCCTTGATGCTTCACGGCGGCCGAGTGTTGCTGCGTGCGATCCGGGCACAAGAGTTCGACCGGCTGTCCGAGGCGCGGGTGCAGAGCGCGACGTGGCGCGGCTCCGTCGACTCGGACGCCTTGAGAGAGCGGATGGCGCAGTCGGGTGAATGGTTCGAGGGACGGCTCGACCTGGCGATCGAATCGGACGGACGGTTGGTCGGCACGATCAGCGCACGTGCGGCGGCGGGCTTCTCTCCGCCTGGCGTGTGCGAACTCGGAATCGAGCTGTTCGACGAAGTGCGCGGGAAGGGCCTTGGCACCGAAGCGGTGCGGCTCATCACTGAGTGGCTACTCGAGAATGACTACCCACGCGTGCAGGTCACCACGGATGTTCGAAACGCGCCGATGCGACGTGTGCTTGACAAGCTCGGATTTGAGGAGGAAGGCGTTCTGCGCGCGTTCATGCCGGACGGCGACGGCCGCGCCGATTACGTCCTTTACGCGATCACACGCTGACATTCGATCCCGGCGACGGCGACATTCGGAGCGCTGCCCTCTAGGCGAACATGTCTGGTGCGAGTCGAGACCGACTGTGAAGCCGTCATCGACAGCGCGTGCAGCGCTCGCCACCGCCATCTCCAGCTGGGACAGATCCGCGTAGAGGCGACCGCTCGTCAGCGTCGTACTCGTCCCTGTACCCCAGGAGGCGAGACCGTGAGCCGCACCGAAACCACGAGTCCGTGGGAGAGCCCAGAAGTGCTAGTTGGCGCTGGGCAAGCGCTTGCCCCGGCCGTGGTCCTCGCCGTCTTCGGGTTGCTGGTCGCCGGGGTCATTCCCGCTTCCATCTGGACGTGGGTTGCCACGGGCGTGCTCTTCGCAGCGCTCCTTGCCGCAACCAAGATATCCGAGGTAGACCGGGAGTCGCTCACGCCACTGGGGGTTCTCGTCGCGACGTTGCTCGGGGTCGACTTCGTGCTCTTCTACTACCTCGGCTGCCGGCTGCTCGCGACCAGAGGAGAGTGGGGCCTTGTCGTCGCCGCCTGGCCCGTTTGGGCCCTCACTGTGGGCTTCGCGGTCGTGCTGAGCGTGCCGAGGTTTCGAAGGACGTGGATAGGAGAGCCAGGCCGGGGCCACGTCGAGCGGGCCGGGCTGATCGGCCCGTTCGGCCTGCTTGCCGTCATGTTCGCGATCATGACCTCTGTGTTCGCCTCGGTCACGCTGATCGCGGCCGACAAGGATCTCATCAGTCTCACGGCCGGCGGCTTTGACCAGCCGTCGTTCGAGGAAATCGCGCAGCTGTACATCTGGCAGTTCTGCAAGTCCGTCCCGCTGCTCGACATCAACGAGACTCTCCGCTGGAAGCCTCCGTTCGTCTACACGGGCACGGACACAGGGACGCTTGTCTTGCTCTACAAGATCGCCGTGATCGTCCCGGTCATCGGAACCTTCCTCGCCTTCTGGCGCAAGCAGGTCGAATAGGCACGTGGGGCGGGCGTCCGGAGCCGGTCAGTCCCGGTGACCCACGTAGCGTTCCGCGTCGAGCGCGGCCGGGCCGCCGGAGCCGGGGCCGTGACCGCAAGCAGGCGGCTCTTCATCTCGCCGGCGACTGTCCGAACGCATCTCGAGCACATGCGGCTCCTCCGGGATCGGAGGCGAGACAGGCCCGCGCTCTGGCGGCAGCCGGCGCAATCCTCGAAGTCGCTCTCTGGTGTTGTTCCTCCCCTAAGCAGCTGACGGACGTGCCCCATGACACGCCGGAGATCAAGCGACGAACCCATCGACAAACTTCTCTGGCGTCCGGCGAAGCCTCACGATCCGGGCAGGCTTGCGTCCGCTTCGGCGCCGACAACGGCTCCGCGCTCGTCCCGCTCTTGACCGTTTGCTGCCCGAGCCTCGATTGTGTTCTCGGGGCGCGATAACAAAATAGGGCTGTTTCCAGGGCTTTTCGACGGGAGCGACGGGACTCGAACCCGCGACCTCCGGCGTGACAGGCCGGTCATGGCGCTTCCGGACTGAGCGGGGATCGGTGGGGATTTCCGGCGAGAGCAGGGCTTTCTGACTCCAGGGCTGCGGGGATTCGCGGGGCGGCGCGGGAGCTTCCGGGGACCTCCTGCGGGATCAGCGCGGGATGCGCGTTGCCTGCTGAGCGAACGATGCGGGATAGGTGCGGGATCTTTCTAGGCGTTTCCGAACGCCGGAGCTGTCCGACGCCGGCTAGGGCTCCCGGACGACCTCGTAGGTGAGGAAGACGACGTCGCCCTCGACGGTCTGGGTGTCGACGAGGCGCATCGGTTTCTTGTCGCTGGTCTCGCCGAAGAGGCGCTCGCCGGCGCCGAGCGCGACCGGGTAGATCTTCAGCCGCAGCTCGTCGACCAGGTCGTGCTCCATAAGCGTGCGTACGAGCTGGAAGCTGGCGGGGACGACGATTTCCCCGTCTAGCTCCTGCTTCAGCTTCGAGACTGCGTCTACCGCGTCGCCCTTGAGTACCGTCGAGTTGTTCCAGTCGGGATCCTCGAGGGTCGAGG
>JAXIPI010000206.1:0-2441 GCA_045403015.1 Gaiellaceae bacterium
CGGCTACGAGCGCGTTGCGCCGGCCGCCGTCGATGCGGGCGCCGAGTGGCTGCTCGTCGAGCAGGACGAAACGGACGGACCGTCGCTCGAGGCCGCTCGGCGTTCCTTCGAAGCTTTGAACGCGATGGTCCTCGGGGCAGCAGCGTGAGCTCGCGAGCTGTCGTCGGCGTCGTCGGCTGCGGTGTGATCAGCCGCCAGTATGCAGCGAGCGCGAGGGCCTTCGACTCCTTCGAGCTCGTTTCGTGTGCCGATCTCGATCCCTCGCAGGCGCGGGCGCTGGCCGAGGCCCACGACCTCAAGGTCGCGTCCGTGGACGAGCTCATCTCGGACCCGTCGATCGACGTCGTCCTCAATCTGACTCCACCCGCCGCGCACGTGGACGTGATCCGTGCCTGCCTCGCGGCGGGCAAACACGTCTATACGGAGAAGCCATTGGCGACGGAGACCGCCGACGCCGCCAAGCTCGTCGCCGAGGCGGGGCGGCTCGGGCTGCGAATTGGATGCGCTCCGGACACATTTCTCGGCAGCGCCTACCAGGCCGGCCGGGCGCTGCTCGACGCGGGCGCGATCGGCGAGCCGTTGTCGGTGAGCGCCGCGGTGCTCGTCGGTGGGCAGGAGACCTGGCACCCCAACCCGGACATCTTCTTCGCGGACGGAGCCGGCCCGCTGCTGGACATGGGCCCGTACTACCTCACCGCCATCGTCTCGCTGCTCGGCCCCGTGGCGCGCGTCGCAGGATTCGCGTCGACCCGAACGCGCGAGCGCACGATCCAGATCGGGCCGCGGGCCGGAGAGCAGTTCGCCGTGGCGACTCCGTCGCACACGACCGCCGCGATGGAGCTCGAGAACGGCATCACCGCCAATCTCGTCGCGAGCTTCGAGACGAACGGCCAGTACGTCTGCGACCTGGAGATCCACGGCACCGACGGCGTGATTTCGCTCCCGGACCCCAACGGCTTCGACGGGCCAGTCCGCATGAGGCGAGGTCGCGAGGGCTGGCAGGACGTCCCCTTCGTCGCACGCGGAGATCGCGACGCGCGAGGCATCGGCCTGCACGAGCTGGTCGAAGCGATCGCGGCGGAGCGACCGGAGCGTGCCTCGGGAGCTCTCGGCCTGCACGTCGTCGACGTCGCTCGCGGCATCCTCGTCTCGGCGGCCGAGAACCGGATCGTGGAGATCGACTCACGTGCCCCTCAGCCCGAGGCGATGCCCGTCGAGACGATCGCTTAACGCTTCCGCGTTAGCCTTCCCTCGATGGTCTCGCTCCGAACGGCGATTTGCCGAGAGCTCGGGATCGAGTATCCAGTGTTCTCGGTCGGGTTCGGCATGGGGGCCGGTCCGGAGCTGGCGGCCGCCGTCTCGAACGCCGGCGGCTTCGGTGTGCTCGGGGGAGTCAGCCTCCCACCGGAGCAGGTCGCGTCGACGATCGGGCGGACAAGAGAGCTGACCGACGGGCCGTTCGGCATCAACTTCATCGTCGCCGAGCTCGAAGACACGGCGGCAGCGGAAGAGGATAAAGCGGAGGTTCGGCTGCAGGTCGCGACGGCGATCGAAGAGGGTGTCGCCGCTGTCGTCCTCTTCTGGGGCGACCCGGCGCCCTTCGTCGAGGACGCGCACGGGAACGGCGTCAAGGTCCTGGTGCAGGTTGGCTCCGTCGAGGAGGCGAAGTCGGCGGCAGACGCAGGCGTCGACGCAGTGATCGTGCAAGGTCTCGAGGCCGGCGGGCACGTGCGCGGAACAGCGCCCATCTGGGACCTCCTGCCGCCGGCGGTCGAGGCCGTCACACCGCTACCCGTGCTCGCATCGGGCGGGATCGGAGATGGAGCAGGACTCGCCCGCGCACTCCGGCTTGGAGCACAGGGTGTCTCGCTCGGGACACGATTCGTCGCGAGCGACGAGGCCTGGGTCCACCCGGCGCACAAGCGGCGCGTGGTCGAGAGCACCGCCGAGGACACCGTCTACGGCGAGTTGTACGACGTCTGGTGGCCGGGCGCCCCGCACCGCACCCTTCGCAACAGGACGTTCGACGAATGGGAAGCGGCCGGCCGGCCGCCGCCGGGCAAGCGACCCGGCGAAGGGACCCCAATCGGGACGCGCCGCTCGGCATCGGGAGACGTCCAGGACTGGCCGCGCTACGCGGTCGGCCTCATTCCTCCAACCTTCGAGGGCGATCTCGAACGCGTGCCGATGCTGACGGGAGAGTCCTGCGGGGTCGTGATGGAGATCAAGCCGGCCGGGCAGATCGTCAAGGGCCTCGTCCAGGACGCCGAGGCCGCGCTCGCCGAGGCAGAGCAGCCCGTCTAGGTGACGTGCCTCAATAGGTTGTGGACGGCTGAGTAGGTCATCCGGGCCTCCTTCGAGGCTGTGGGTCTGCCAAGGCTCACAACCGAAGGAGGGCCCGGATGGGGCTTCACCGTAACGCGCGTCTCGGACTCGCCGGC
>JAXIPI010000098.1:0-10989 GCA_045403015.1 Gaiellaceae bacterium
CAGGCTCGCGGGCTCGGCTCCAGCGCGTCCGTGATCGCGCTTGGGCTCGTCGCGGGGGCGATCGTCGGAGAACTGGAGCCCACGGCGGACGAGTTGCTCGCACTCGGGCTCGAGCTCGAAGGACACGGCGACAATCTCGCCGCGGCGCTCGTGGGCGGCGTCTGCCTCACGTGGGGGACGCGAATCGCCCGGATCGCGGACACGACCCCGGCCACGCCGGTCGCAGTGATCCCGGCCACGCGCGGCCTGACGGCGGAATCGAGAGCTGCCCTGCCGGCGACCGTGCCGCACGCCGACGCCGCCTTCTCCGCTGGGCGGGCGGCGCTCCTCGGAGCAGCGCTCGCGAGCCGATCGGCCGATCTCTTCGAGGCGTCCCTGGCAGACCGCCTGCACGAGCCGTACCGGGCGGAGTCTTCGCCGCTCCTCGGCGTGATCCGCGAGAGCCTCCCCGCCGCTGCCCTCGGCGCGACCCTCTCCGGGGCCGGGCCGACGGTGATCGTCTGGGCGCGCCCAGGCGAAGAGGCACACTGCACGAACGAGCTTCGCTCCCGCTTCCCGAACGAGCAAGTCCTGCCGCTGACGATCTCCCAGACAGGAGCCGGCCCGCCATGAGCGAGAACCCATACGACCGTCCCTCCGATCCGGCCAAGCGCCAGAGCGCGGCCCTGACCGATGGGGCAGACCGCGCCCCGGCGCGCGCGATGCTGAAGGGCACCGGCTTCACCGACGAAGACCTGGCTCGCCCTCTGATCGGGGTCGCGACGAGCTGGATCGAGACGATGCCCTGCAACCTGAACCAGCGCGCGCTCGCCCAGCACGTCAAGCGCGGCATCCGCGACGCGGGCGGAACGCCGATGGAGTTCAACACGATCGCCGTGTCCGACGGTGTCTCGATGGGGACCGAGGGCATGCGCGCATCGCTCGTGTCGCGCGAGGTGATCGCCGACTCGATCGAGCTGGTTGCGCGGGGGCACATGTTCGACGGCCTCGTCTGCCTCGTCGGCTGCGACAAGACGATTCCGGCGGCCGTGATGGCGCTCGCGCGGCTCGACCTGCCCGGTCTGGCGCTCTACAACGGCTCGATCGCGCCCGGCCGCTACAAGGGTGCCGATGTCACGATCCAGGACGTCTTCGAAGCGGTCGGCGCACACGCCGCGGGCACGATGAGCGGCGCCGAGGTGCACGCGCTCGAGAGTGTCGCCTGCCCGGGCGCGGGCGCGTGCGGCGGGCAGTTCACGGCGAACACGATGTCCACCGCGCTCGACTTTCTCGGCATCTCCCCGGCCGGACTGAACGGGATTCCGGCGCTGCACCCGTCGAAGGACGAGGCCGCGTTCGACGCCGGCGTGCTCGCGATGCGGCTCGTCCGCCACGACATCCGGCCGTCGCACATCATCACGCGCCAGGCTCTGGACAACGCCGCGGCGTCGATCGCGGCCAGCGGCGGCTCGACGAACGGCCTGCTCCACCTGCTCGCAATCGCGCGGGAGCTCGGCATCCCGTACACGCTCGAGGACTTCGACGCCGTGGCGGCACGGACGCCGCTGATCGCGAGCCTCAAGCCCGGCGGCCGCTTCGTGGCGACGGACATGCATGCCGCGGGCGGCGTCGCGCTCGTCGCCCGGGAGCTGCTGAAACGAGAGGACCTCCTCACCGGAACGGCGCCCAACGTCGACGGGCGCTCGCTCGCCCAGATCGCGGAAGAGGTCGAGGAGACCTCGGGTCAAGAGGTTGTCGTCCCGCTCGAGACCCCGTTGAAATCGACCGGAGGCCTGCGAGTGATCTACGGCAACCTCGCACCCGACGGCGCGATCGTGAAGCTCGCCGGGCACGAGCGGCTCGTCCACCGGGGTCCGGCACGGGTCTTCGATTCGGAGGAGGACTGCTTCGCAGCGGTCAAGGCGCGCACCATCCAGCCCGGTGACGTCGTTGTCATCCGCTACGAGGGACCTGCCGGCGGCCCGGGTATGCGGGAGATGCTGCACGTGACCGCAGCGATCGTCGGCGAAGGGCTCTCGGACTCGGTCGCGCTCGTCACCGATGGGCGATTCTCGGGTGCGACGCACGGGTTCATGGTCGCCCACGTCACGCCCGAGGCGTTCCACGGCGGGCCGCTCGCGGCACTCGAGGAGGGCGATACGGTCGTGCTCGACGTCGAGGCACGCGAGCTGCGGGTCGAGCTCTCGGACGACGAGCTCGAAGCCCGGCTCGAAGCCTGGTCGCCGCCCGAGCCGCGCTACAAGACGGGCGTCCTCGCCAAGTACGCGAAGCTCGTCTCCTCCGCCTCGGAGGGAGCTGTTACACGCCCCTAGTTTGCCCGGTCGGACGAATAGCTCGTTACGGCGCGGTCGCTGCTTCCCACCCGTCGTACGTGCCACCGTACTGAGCAGCCACATCCGCGAGGAGCGCCTCGTTCGCGCCGAGATCGCGAGACACGACACCGATTCGCTCAACGACGAGCCATGCTTCGCCCATCTGCGCAGAGAAGTCGGCGTCGACACGGAAGTCGCGTGCTCGAAGATCGCTCGCCGCTCGCTCCGCCTTCTCGGGTGAGGGGAAGATCAAGAAGTACGCGATTGGGCGAGCCTGGGTCGGGTCGCCGCCCGCGTCCTCGATCTGGTCAATCGCGACCTCACGGGCCGGCTCCTCCCCGTTGCTCCCACAGCCGAGGGTGAAAGTCAGCACGGCGCAGCACGCGATTGACACGAACAGTCGACGGTCCTTGATCAGGTCGTGCACTCGCACAACGTACTCCGATCCTGAACCGCAGCCGCGCGCCGCTCTAGTAGAGGACGAGCCGGTCGCGGTTGACGACCTCGAGCCCCCGTTCCCGCGAGCCGACCTCGGCTGCGGTGATCGAAGCGATTCCCTTGCCGATCGGGACGCCGCTCGCCGACACGAGCTCGATCGCATCGCCCGGCCCGAAGCCGCCGTCGCAGGAGGTGACGCCGACGGCGAGGACACTCGCTCCCGCAGCGCGCAGCGCACGCTCGGCACCCGCATCGAGCACCACGGTTCCACGAGGCCGCTTGCCGTATCTGATCCAGAGCTTGAATGCCGGCTCACTCGGAGCGGCGCCACCCTCGAAGCGGGTGCCTCTGCGTTCGCCGGCGACGATCGGACCGAGCACCGTCGCAGCCTGGCCGGACGCGATCACGGTCGGAATGCCGGCGCCGGCGGCGAGCTCCGCAGCCGCGATCTTGCTTCCCATGCCGCCTCGACCGAGCCCGGTCCCGCGGCCCAGCCGGACGGCGGCCGTGAGCGAGCCGTCATCGAGCAGCTCCGCCCCCGGCGTTCCTGGCGCCCGCGAGTAGACGCCGTCGACCTCGGTGAGCAGCACGAGCAGCCGGGCGTTCGTCAGGACTGCGACCTGCGCCGCCAGGGCGTCGTTGTCGCCGAAGGTGATCTCGTCGGTCGCCGTCGCATCGTTCTCGTTCACCACGGGGACCGCCCCGAGCCGGAACAGCGCGCCGAAGGTGTTGCAGACGTTGACGTAGGTCTGCCGGTCTGCGACGTCGGCGGGTGAGAGCAGGATCTGCGCCGCCTGGAGGCCGACGCGGCTGAAAGCCCGCTCCCAGGCCTGCTGGAGCTGTGCCTGGCCGACGGCCGACGCCGCCTGGAGCTGACGCATCGTCGACGGCCTCCGCGCAAAGCCGAGCCGCGGCGCACCGAGCGCGATCGCGCCGGAGGAGACGATGCAGACGGAGTGACCGCCGGCGACGAGGGCTGCGACCTCCGTCGCTCTCGCCGCGAGCAGGCTGCGTCGTACAGTTCCCTTCGACGTCGCGACGAGGCTCGAGCCGAGCTTGACGACGATCCTCATCGATGCTGCGTGCCGTCGCCGACGACGCGGTACTGGCGCAACCACAGATCGCGGTAGGTCACAGGCCCCCGTGGGCCCGGCGCCCACTCGACGTTGATCCCTGTCTCGGGCGTACCGGTCAGCTCGAACCCGTCCGCGAACCGCGTACTCGCGTGCCAGAACGCGGCGGTGCCCCGGTAGAGCGAGAAGAAGCTCTCGACCGCGGCGACGTCCTCGGCGACGATGCCCGCGGCGAGCGCAGAGGTCTCGGTGTTCGCGATCTGCGCGGCCTCCGCGAGGTCGTCGACGATGTCGAGCGTCACAGTGGAGACCCGCTCCGGGTCGCTCGCCCACTCGTGGCCGATCCGCTCGTCCAGTTTCCGCACCGGCAGGAGGGCGGCTGCGCGGGCAGTCCCGACGACGTCGACACCGCGTCCCTCGCATGCGGCGACGAGCTCGGCCGCGAGGCCGGCCGCCTCCCGGTCGACGAGAGCGAGGTTGAGCCGGTTGCAGACTCCGAGCCGGTCGAGGCTGGAGTCGACGATCGCCGTCACGCGGTCGGCTCTGGCCGAGCGGTGGACGTAGAGGACGCCGCCGCCCTCGGCGTGGGCGAGCGTGCGAACGCCGTTGTCGGACGCGAGGCGGGCGAGAGCCGCCGTCGAGGCACCACTGCCGCGCAGGATCACAAGCGGAATCCAGCGAGGAACGGAGACGAGCGCCTCGGCTCCGCCGCGATCGGCCGAGCGCACGAGCCCGACCGCCCCGCCGTCGATGCCTTCCGCCTCGAGGGCAGGTCGCACCACCTGGTCGACCAGGGCTTCGACCGTCGCGAGAGCAGCGCCGCCTGTGCGGAGCACGATCGTGTTCAGGCTCTTCAGGACCTGGGCTGCAATGTCCAGCGCCACTCCGGGCCTCGCCTCGAAGTTGGCCCCGATCGTGCCGACGGGAATACGCAGCTCGCGCACCTCGAGACCGTTCGCGAGCGTGCGATTCGAGATCTCCCGCTCGAGCGGCTCGAGCGCCGCCGTCGTCTCGAGCTGGCGCGCGAGCGTCGCCACGCGCTGTTCGTCGAGACGGAGCCTGTCCAGAGCCCCTTCGTCGAGCGTCGAGGCGGCCGCCTCCACGTCTCGTTCGTTCGCCGCGATCATGTCGCCCACCCGCTCCTCGAGCAACCCGGCGGCCCGCAGGAGAGCCGGTCCGACCGCCGCATCGTTGAGCGACGGCAGCGCGGCGGCCGCTGAAACAGCCTCGCGCTCGACGAGTTCCCGCATCATGCTTTACTTTGTACACTCCGAACAGCACAAAGAGGGCGGGATGAGTCCCGCTCCGCATCAAGAGAGGTCGAGGGATCCGGCCCGACGACGCCTCGGCAACCTGCTTCCCAGCAAGGTGCCAACCGGCCGAGCAGCCAGCTCGGATCGATGTAGAGCGACGAGACGAAGGAGAGAATCAATGCCCGCCAACAGCCTCCGCTGCCGCAGCTGCGGTCACGAGGTCGGCCTCGATGGGGTCGGTGCCTGCGAGAAATGCTGGGGTCCGCTCGAGCCTGTCTACGACCTCGACGAGCTCCGTCCACATCTGACCCGCGAGAAGATCGCCACCGGACCGCCGTCTCTGTGGCGCTACGGAGCGCTGCTGCCGGTCGAGACTCCGGTGGATCCCAGGCTCCCCCCGGGCCTGACTCCACTCGTCAAGGCGCCCCGGCTCGCCGAGGTGCTCGGCCTGCGCGAGCTCTATCTCAAGCTGGACACGGCGAACCCCACGCACTCGTTCAAGGACCGCGTCGTGGCCGTTGCCTGCGCGAAGGCGCAGGAGCTCGGGCTGCGGACGCTGGCCTGCTCGTCGACCGGGAACCTAGCGGGTGCAGTCGCGGCGCGGGCCGCCGTCGAAGGGCTCGAGGCCGCGGTGTTCTGCCCGGCCGGCCTGGAGCGCGAGAAGCTGCTCTCCACGGCGGCGTACGGGGCGACGATCTACGAGGTCCGTGGAAGCTACGACGACTGCAGCCGCTTGACGGTCGAGCTCTCGTTCGAGCTGCCCTGGGCGTTCGTGAACGTGAACCTGCGCTCCTACTACGCGGAGGGCTCCAAGACGGTTGCCTTCGAGATCGCCGAGCAGCTCGGGTGGCGCCTCCCGGACGCCGTCGTCTGCCCAGTCGCTTCGGGTGCCCTGTTCTCGAAGATCGGCAGGGGCTTCGGCGAGTTCATCGATCTTGGTCTGGTCGAGGGAGCGCCGCCGCGGCTCATTGGTGCCCAGGCGCAGGGTTGCGACCCGGTCGCCGCCGCCTACCGCGAGGAGCGGCCTGTTACACCGGTCCGCCCGCAGACGACGGCCAGCTCGCTCGCAATCGGCAACCCGGCCGACGGCGACCACGCGTTGGCTCTGGCGCGCGCCTCCGGCGGCTCGATCCACTCGGTGCGTGAGGACGAGATCGGCCAGAACATGCTCCTGCTGGCCGAGAACTCGGGCGTCTTCGGCGAGGCTGCTGCGGGAATCTGCGTCGGTGCGCTCCGCGAGGCACTGCGCGAGGGCACCGTTACCCCGGACGATTGCGTCGTCCTCTGCGTCACCGGCGACGGCCTGAAGACGCCCGGCCCCGTCGCAGACCGGTTTGCGTCGGTCGAGATCGAAGCGGACGCCGATGCGCTCCTCGAACAGCTCGGAGTTGCCGCTTGAGACGGTTGGCAACTTTACTTTCTACACCGAGAACGATACGCTCGAATCACGGTGCATAACCTCTCCCCTCCGAGAAACAGCACCCAGCTCGGGACGACGGCAGGAGCAGCCGCAGCTGCCGTCGACCCGGGCGCCCTTATGCTTCGCTGATGCTGCGCATCGTCTGCCTGCCCGGAGACGGAATCGGACCGGAGGTGACTGCGGTCGCGATCGACGTCCTTCGTGCGCTTCCGCTCGAGATCGAGATCGAGGAGCACAGCTTCGGCGGGGGCGCGATTCTCGAGGAGGGCATGCCGCTCCCCGCTCGGACGCTGGCGGCGTGCAAGGGCGCCGACGCAGTCGTGCTCGGTGCGGTCGGCCTGCCTCGGTTCGAGGGTGCGTCCGTGCGGCCGGAGCAAGGGTTGATCGCCCTCCGTCGCGCTCTGGATGTCTACGCGAACCTCCGTCCCGCCACCCGGCCCGGCGTCGACCTGCTGATCGTCCGCGAGCTCGTCGGCGGCCTCTACTACGGCGCCAGCGGCCGGCTTCCCGACGGGTCGGCCTACGACACGTGCCACTACGCACCCGACGCGATCGAGAGAGTTGCGCGGCGCGCGTTCGAGCTTGCCGGCGGGCGACGGTCACACCTCACCTCCGTGGACAAGGTCAACGTGCTCGAGACCTCCCGGCTCTGGCGCGAGGTGGTGACGCGCGTCGCCGCGGACTATCCGGATGTGGAGCTCCAGCACATGCTCGTCGACACGGCGGGGCTGCAGCTCGTCCAGCATCCCGAGCGGTTCGACGTGCTTCTGACCGAGAACACGTTCGGCGACATCCTCTCCGACGTCGTGGCGGGTGTCTGCGGCGGTCTAGGTCTCGCAGCGTCCGCGAGCCTGGGCGACGGACGTCCCGGCATCTTCGAGCCGGTGCACGGCTCCGCCCCCGACATCGCCGGCCGGGGAATCGCCAACCCCGCGGGGATGCTCCGCTCGATCGCCCTGATGCTCCGGCACGCAGCCGGCGAGCCCGAGCTGGCCGCCTCGCTCGAGGACGCGGTCGGGCAGGCCCTAGCCAAGACGCCGACGCCCGACGCAGGCGGCCGCGCGACGACGGCGGAGTTCTCCGAGTTCGTGCTCCAGCAGATGGAGCGCGTCCTCGCGGCGTCTTAGCGAGCCGCCAGCGCCGTCGTGTTCACGCGCGCCGGGTGCGACGACTCGTACTCCTGCAGCGCGTCCTCGTGGGCGAGCGAACGAGCGATGTCGTCGAGCCCGTTCAGCAGGCACTCGCGCTGGAACGGATCGAACTCGAACGGGATCTCGCGGCCGCTCGGATCGACGATCAGCTGTCGCTCGAGATCGACCTCAGCGAAGGCACCTCCATCGATCGAGTCGATCAGCACGCGGAGCTCGGCGGGCGGAAGGACGATCGTGACGAGGCCGATCTTGAGGCAGTTCGTGGCGAAGATGTCCCCGAACGACGGCGCGATCACGACCTCGAAGCCGTAGTCCTGGAGCGCCCAGGCCGCGTGCTCGCGCGAGGAGCCGCACCCGAAGTTCGCACCGGCGACCAGGATCTTCGCACCCGCGCACGCCGGGTCGTTCAGCTCGAATTCCGGCCGTGGCTGACCCGACGCGTCGAGCCGCCAGTCGAAGAAGAGGAACTGCCCGAAGCCGGTGCGCTCGATCCGCTTCAGGAACTGCTTGGGGATGATCTGGTCCGTGTCGACGTCCGGGCGGTCGAGCACGGCGACCGGCCCGCTGACGCGGCGGAAGGGTTTCATGCCACTAGCTCGCGTGGGTCGACGAAGTGGCCGGCGATCGCCGTCGCCGCGGCGAGCTGCGGGCTGACCAGGTGCGTGCGGCCGCCGCGTCCTTGCCGGCCCTCGAAGTTGCGGTTCGAGGTCGATGCGCAACGCTCGCCCTCAGCGAGCACGTCGGGGTTCATGCCGAGGCACATCGAGCACCCCGCCCGGCGCCACTCGAACCCGGCGTCGACGAAGACTCGATCGAGCCCCTCCTCTTCGGCGAGCCGCTTGACCGTCGCCGAGCCCGGCACGACGAGAGCCCGGACGCTTGGATGGACCTGCTTGCCGGCGACCACGGCCGCTGCGGCACGCAGATCCTCGATCCGAGCGTTCGTGCACGAGCCGATGAAGACTCTGTCGACGGGGATGTCCTGCATTGCGGTGCCGGGCTCGAGGCCCATGTAGGTGAGCGCCCGCTCGGCCGCCTGCCGTCGGTCCGGATCGGTGTAGGCGGCCGGATCAGGAACGCGGTCCGTGACGGAGACGACCATCTCGGGATTCGTCCCCCACGTGACCTGCGGCGCGAGCTCCGCGACGTCGATCGCGAACTCGGTGTCGTAGATCGCGTCGGGATCGGATGCGAGTGCGCGCCAGCCGTCAAGCGCCTCCTCCCAGTCGGAGCCGATCGGTGCGGCGGGCCGGCCTTCGAGATAGGCGAACGTGGTGTCGTCGGGCGCGATCAAGCCCGCCCGCGCGCCAGCCTCGATCGACATGTTGCAGATCGTCATCCGGTTCTCCATCGAGAGGCCGCGGATCGCCGCGCCCGTGTACTCGAGCACGTGCCCAACACCGCCTGCGACCCCGAGCCTGCCGATCGCGCCGAGAATCATGTCCTTGGCCGTCACGCTCGGAGGGAGGTCGCCCTCGAAGTGAACGCGCATCGAGCGCGGACGTCGCTGCGGCAGGCACTGCGTCGCAAGGACGTGCTCGACCTCGGATGTGCCGACGCCGATGGCGAGCGCGCCGAATGCCCCGTGGGTGGAGGTGTGGCTGTCCCCGCAGACGATCGTCATTCCGGGCTGCGTCAAGCCGAGCTCCGGGCCGATCACGTGGACGATTCCCTCGCGGCCGCTCCCCGTCGCGAAGAGCGGCACGCCGAACTCTTCACAGTTCTTGCTCAAGGCGTCCAGCTGAGCCTTCGCGAGCGGGTCTGTGACCGGCCCCTCTTCGGTCGGGACGTTGTGATCCATCGTCGCGAGCGACAAATCCGGCCGCCGGACCTGCCTCCCTGCAAGCCGAAGACCGTCGAAGGCCTGCGGCGACGTGACTTCGTGGATCAGGTGCAGATCGACGAAGAGGACGGCCGGCTCTCCCTCGGGCTCGGCCACGAGATGCCGCTCCCAGATGCGCTCGAACAGCGTCTTCGCCATTCGACTCATGCTAGCCAAAGCCGGTGTAACAAATAAAGTGATGACGATGGATTTTCGACGCGTTCCGTCGCTTCCGCCGTACGTGTTCGCAGTGACCGAGCAGCTGAAGCTGGAGCTGCGGCGGGCGGGAGAAGACGTCATCGACCTCGGCTTTGGCAACCCGGATCTCCCCTCGCCCCCAGCCGTGGTCGAGAAGCTGGCCGAGGCGGCCGCGAAGCCGCACAACCACCGCTACTCGGCGAGTCGCGGCATCCCGAAGCTGCGCAGCGCGATCTGCGACCTGTACCGCGACCGGTTTGGTGTCGAGCTCGATCCCGAGACGCAGGCGGTCGCCACGATCGGCGCCAAGGAAGGGCTGGCCCACTTGATGTGGGTGCTCGTCCAGCCGGGCGATGCGGCGGTCGTGCCCGCCCCGGCATATCCGATTCACCTCTTCGCGCCGGTCCTGGCTGGCGCGAGCGTGATCCAGGTCGAGCTCGGTGGGAGCAACGAGGATCTCTACGACCGGCTGGCCGATGCGTTCGCGCACTCGCGTCCGCGCCCGCGGGCGCTGATCGTGTCGTTCCCCCACAACCCGACGACGCGCGTGGTCGACCTCGGTTTCATGGAACAGCTCGTGGCGCTGGCGGGGGAGAACGAGGCGCTCGTGGTGCACGATTTCGCCTACGCCGACGTCTCGTTCGACGGGTACCAACCACCGTCGATCCTCCAGGTTCCCGGCGCCGAGGACGTCGCGGTCGAGACGTACTCGCTCACGAAGTCGTTCTCGATGGCCGGCTGGCGCGTCGGCTTCGCGCTCGGCAACGCGCCCGCGCTGGCGGCGCTCGCGCGCCTGAAGTCCTATCTCGACTACGGCACGTTCCAGCCGATCCAGATCGCCTCGATCGTCGCCCTGAACGAGGAGCGCGAGTATCCCGCCGAGGCGTGTGAGATCTACCGCAAGCGCCGCGACGTCCTCTGCGACGGGCTGGCGCGCGTCGGCTGGCACGTCGAGCGTCCGCTTGGGACGATGTTCGTCTGGGCGCCGATCCCGGAGCCCTATCGCGAGCTGGGCTCGCTCGAGTTCGCCGTCAAGCTGACACGGGAAGCGCGCGTTGCCGTGAGCCCCGGGGTCGGGTTCGGCCCCGGTGGCGAGGGATTCGTGCGCTTCGCGCTGGTCGAGAACGAGCAGCGGATCGCCCAGGCCGTGCGCGGCATCCGGCGGGCGCTGCCGGAGCTGGCGGCGGCCGCGACGCGCTAGACCCTAGACCGCTGCCGCGTCGCGGTGGCGACGCGCGACGCCGTCGCGCTCGGCCGCATCGGCGACGGCGGCGGCGACCACGCGAACGACCTCGCGATTGAAGACGCTCGGGACGATGTAC
>JAXIPI010000379.1:0-9918 GCA_045403015.1 Gaiellaceae bacterium
GCCCGGCTCGTCGCGCTGCGGGGGCTCGGCGAATGGACGGCGGACTGGTTCCTCGCCCGCCACCTCGCGAGGCCACATGCTTGGCCGGCCGGAGATCTGGGACTGCGCAAGGCGGTCGCCGCGTTCTATGGTGACGTGCCCGACGTTCGTACCTTCGGGTCCCACTTCCACCCATTCGAGAACTTGAGCGCCCACTATCTCCTGACCGGACTCCGCTTGTTCCCGGACGGCTCCGGGCCGGCTGCGCCTCCCGGCCGGCGGAGCCGGCCTCCGGCGCAGCCTCGCGCCGCTCGCGGCGCTCCCGCCGGCGGCCCGGACTCTCGTACGGTGCCACCGGCCGCCGCCCCGCGAGCGACGCGCCAGAAGCCGTCCGGCGAGCCGCCTGCATGACGATCCGCCACGGCACGGACGTCGATCTCGAAGCCGTTCAGCGGCTCTGGGACCTCTGGCAGTCCGAGAGCCCGGCGCCGCCGCCCTGGGCGGACACGAGCTGGGATGCGAACCGGTCCGAGTTCGAACGCGCGCTTCATGCGAACGGACTCTTCCTGGCCGAGGAGGGCGGCGAGGTGATCGGCTTCGTCTCCTCCTGGCTCGAGGAGCACGTCGCCCGGATCGGGGACGTCTATGTCGCCGAGAGTGGCCGCCGCGAAGGAGTCGGTCACGCCCTGATCGACGCGGTGATCGAGAACGCGCGAGCCCGGGGCGCCTCGCACCTGATCCTGAATGCGAACCTCGAGGCACTGCCGTTCTACGACAGGCTCGGCTTCCGCGAGGAGTCGCGCAACCTGGTGCTGCCGCTCGAGGTGCGCACAGTCGGCGGTGGCCGCTCGTTCGGCTCGATCCATGTGCAGACGGACGAGATCGGCGCGATCGAGCGGGCCGTCCGCCAGTTCGTGCCGCGGCTGCCGGGGGGCTCGCAGGGCAGCATCGTCGCGCCGCCGCGCCACGGGTGGATCGCCGTCTACGACGACGTCTGCGACCGGGACCCGTCGATGCTCCGTCGCCTGGCTCGTGAGCTCTCCGAGCGAACGGGTGCAGTCGTGCTGGCGCTCGGGGTCGAGCACGAGCAGGTCGTCCGCTTCATCCTGTTCGAAGCCGGCCGGATAGTCGACGAATACCTCTCCGTTCCCGAGTACTACGGCGCGCTGCCGCCCGGCGACGTGATCGCGCTCGCCGCGAATCCGCGCGTGGTCGCGAGGCTCACGGGCGCCGATCCGGCCGAGGTCCGCGCCGTCGCGCGAACGGCTCCGTCACCCGAAGGGCTGCCGCCGCCGCAGGAGGTGCTCGCCGACATCGCGCGTGCGATCGGGCTCGAGGGCACCGAGCACGGCTGGGCCGACGCTCCCGAGATCCCGGACGCGATCACGGTGCAACGGCAGTGATCACCCTCTTCGACGCGGCGCGGTGCCCGTACTGTGCGCGGGTCCGGATCGTGCTCGCGGAGAAGGACGTTCCGTACGACTCGGTCGAGATCGACCTCACCGACCGCCCCGCCTGGCTGTACGAGAAGAACCCGGTCGGAAAGGTTCCCGTGCTAGAGGAGGACGGCTGGGTGCTGCCGGAGTCGGCGGTGATCGCGGAGTTTCTGAACGAGCGCTACCCGGAGCCGCCGCTGTGGCCGGACGATCCCGGCGAGCGCGCGGCCGGCCGGCTGATCGTGTTTCGCTTCGAGGACTTCTCCAAGCCGTACTACGCCTTCCGGCGTGGGGAGGAGGGAGCGCTGGCCCGGTTCGAGGAGGAGCTCAGCTTCCTAGACGTGCTCTTGCAGGGCACACCGTGGCTCTCCGGGCGCGAGTTCGGGCTCGCCGACATCGCCTTTCTTCCGTGGCTGATTCGCGCCAGTGAGATGCTCGGGATCTCGCTCGAGCCCTGGCCCTCGCTCTCTGCGTGGCTGGAGCGCGCATGCGCCCGCCCGTCCGTCGCGGCAGAGCGAGAGCTCGTCGCGACGTTGTGACGGTCGTCTACCTTCACGCTCTTCCGCTCGACGAACGGATGTGGCCCGGCGTCGAGGCGCCGCGGCTCTACGGCCTCGGTCGCACGATGGACGACTGGGCTGACGCGGTGCTCGAGGCGTATCCCGGGCAGCTGATCCTCGTCGGCGCGTCGATGGGCGGCTACTGCGCGGTCGCTGCGGCGCGTCGCGCACCCGAGCGGCTCGCCGGCCTCGTGCTCGCGGGCTCACGGCCCGACGAGGACTCGCCACAGCGACACGCGAGGCGCGTCGAGACGATTGCGCTCGCGCGGAAGCGTGGCGCCGAGGGCATCTGGCGCTCGATGCGCGAGACGCTCTTCCCGAACGGCGCCGAGCCGGCGCTTCTCGAGCGGCTCGCGGAGATCGCACTCGACCGCACCGAGGACGAGCTCGTGACCGCGCTCGAGGCGATCCGCGACCGGCCCGACTCGACCGCTGCGTACCAGAGCCTCGGAGATCGAGGACTGACGATTGTCGGCGACCGCGACCCGTTCGTTGCGGTCGAGGACGCGCGCGCCTTCGATCCCGATGTCGTCGTCCTCAGCGGGTGCGGCCACTTGCCGAGCCTGGAGCGACCCGAGGAGTTCGAACCGTTGCTGAGGGAGGCGATCGACCGATGGACGTGACGACCGAGGAGGTTGCGCGCCGGCTCGGCGAGGAGGGTCTCGTTTTGCTCGACGTCCGCAGCACGGAGGAGTACACGGGCGACACAGTCGCACCGTGCGATCCGCGGCCGGGGCGGATTCCCGGCGCGCAGCACCTGGACGTTCAGGAGCTGATGACCCTGACGCAGGAGCAGATCCGGGATCGGCTCGGCCCTCTCGAGGACGTCGAGCTCGTGGCTTACTGCCACTCCGGCTCGCGCTCCCAGCTCGCGACCGAGATCCTCCGGGCTGCGGGCTACCGCGCCTCGAACTACCGCGGCTCGTGGCACGAGTGGTCGCGAGACGAATCGCTCCCCGCGGAGACCGGCTAGGCAGCCGACAGGAAGGCCGAGCAAAGCTCTCGGCCGAGCTCGTTCCAGTCGCCGATCCGCTCGCGCGTCTCACGCCGCAGCCCTTCGGCGTCGGCGACGTCCGCCGGATCCTCCGCGAGCCACGCCTCGACCTGCTCGGCCCTCACCTCAGGGTGGAACTGCACGCCCCAGGCTTTTCCCAGCCGGAACGCCTGCGTGCAAACGCGACTACGTGCCAGCTCGACGGCTCCGGCCGGAAGCGTGTGCGTGTAGTGGTGCCACTCGAAGGCGTCGAACCGCTCGGGCCACGCTCCCGCCACCGGGTCGTCTGCGGCGGCAGCCGTGGGCTCGACCGGAAACCAGCCAACCTCTGACTCGCTCGACCGGAAGACCTCTGCGCCGGCCGCGCGGGCGACGAGTTGCGAGCCGAGGCAGATGCCGAGCAGCGGCGTCCCGCGGTCGAGCAAGCCCTCGAGCCAGCGCAGCTCCGTGGTCAACCAGCCATGGCGCTCGTCCTCGTCGGGATGCATCGCGCCGCCGAGGACGATCACGGCGTCGGCGCCCTCGGGCGCCCGGCCGCCAAGTTGCACCGGCCAGTCGACGAGCATGTGCCCGGCCTCCTGCACGGCGTCTGCGAAGACGCCCGGGCCGACGCTCGGACCGTGGGTGACGGCGAGGACTCTCATTTGCCGAGCCTAGCGACGGTCGCCGACTCACGGCCTCCCTACAATCCCGCCCATGGACGAGCGGGCCATCGGCGTGTTCGACTCGGGCGTGGGTGGTCTGACGGTGCTGCACGAATGCCTCGTCACGCTTCCGCACGAGGACTTCGTCTACCTCGGCGACGGCGCGCGGCTCCCGTACGGGCCTCGCCCGCTCGGGGAGCTGCGCCGCTTCGCCCGTGAGATCGGCCTGTTCCTCGAGGCGCAGGGGGTCAAGCTGGTCGTCGTCGCGTGCAACTCGGCGACCGCCGCTGCGCTGCCGGAGCTCCAGACCGAGCTCCGCGTACCGGTCGTCGGCGTGATCGCGCCCGAGGCGCATGCCGCCGTCCAGGCCACTCGCAACCGCCGGATCGGCCTGCTCGCGACGCAGGCGACCGTCTCGAGCGGACGCTATGAGGAGCAAGTGCGTGCCCTCGACGCCGGCGCCGATGTGCTCTCGGTCGCGTGTCCGCGCCTCGTGACGCTGATCGAGGGCGACGACCCGTTCGCCGAGGAGACAACAGCCGCCGTGCGCGAGTACGCCGCTCCGCTGAAGGAGGCGGGCGTCGATACCGTCATCCTCGGGTGCACGCACTATCCGCTGATCCGTCCCATCCTGCAGCGTGTCTTCGGCCGCGAGGTGACGCTCGTCTTCTCGGCTGAGGAGACGGCGCGCGAGGTGGCTGAGACGCTCGCGCGAAAGCAGATCGAGAACGATTCGGCCCGCGAGGGGAGCTACCGCTTCCTGACGACCGGCGACGTGGACGGGTTCCGCGCGATGGGGCGCCGCTTTCTCCAGCTGCCGATCGAGCATGTCGAGCACGTGGAGATCGCAGCCCTCGAGGCGGCAGCGGCGTGAGCCGCGCCGACGGCCGCAGGGACGACGAGCTCCGTCCGCTCGAGCTGATCCCGGACTGGCTGGAGAACGCGCACGGCTCGGTTCTCTACTCGCAGGGCAAGACGCGGGTGCTCTGCACGGCAATGGTCGAGGAGGGCGTGCCTCGCTGGCTCCACCGCTCCGGCCGCGGCTGGATGACCGCCGAGTACTCGCTTCTTCCCGCTTCGACCGGCGAGCGCGTGGCCCGCGAGGCGGCGAAGGGCAAGCAGGGAGGCCGCACCGTGGAGATCCAGCGGCTGATCGGAAGGGCGCTGCGCTCGGTCTGCGACTTCAACGCACTCGGCGAGCGGACGCTCTGGCTCGACTGCGATGTGATCCAGGCCGACGGCGGCACGCGCTGCGCGGCGATCTCGGGCGCCTACGTGGCTGCGCACCGCGCCCTTGACCGCTTCGGCCTGTCGAAGGCGCTGACGGGCCAGATCGCAGCCGTGTCGGTCGGCGTCGTGGAGGGCAGGCCTGTTGTCGACCTCGACTACAGCGAGGACTCCGCAGCCGAGACGGACATGAACGTCGTGATGACCGCGGACGGGCGCCTGGTCGAGGTGCAGGCGACCGCAGAGCGAGAGCCGTTCACACGCGACGAGCTCGACGGCCTGCTCGACCTCGCGGGCGGTGGAATCGAGGAGATCATGGCGGCCCAGGACGACGCCGTGGCCGTTCGGCGTGCCTGACCTCTCGACCGGCGAGGCGCTGCTGCGCCTGCTGCTCGCCGCCGGGCTCGGCGGTGCGATCGGGCTCGAGCGCGAGATACGCGACCACGAAGCCGGCTTTCGGACCCACCTGCTCGTGTCGCTCGGATCGTGTGCCTTCACGCTCGTCTCGTCCTACGGCTGGTCCGACTGGACGTTCTCGAACACGAGCGGAGTCGTCTTCGACCCCACGAGGATCGCGGCGCAGATCGTGACCGGGATCGGCTTTCTCGGTGCCGGCGCGATCATCGTGCGCGGAATCAACGTCCGCGGCCTGACGACGGCGGCGACGCTCTGGGTCGTGGCCGCGATCGGCATGGCTTCCGGCACCGGCTACTACGAGGTCGCCTTCGGCGCGGCCGCGCTCGTGCTCGTCTCCCTCGGCCCGCTCAAGTTCATCAGCGTGCGCTTCATCTCGCGCGTGCGGCCTGAGGAGGCGGAGCTCGCGATTGCGCTCAAGCCCGAGGGCGACGGCGCGAGGGTCCTGGCCCGCATCGAGGAGCTCGGCGGCCAGGTGAACACCGTCGAGTTCGGGGACGAACGCACCATGGACGTCGTCCTGCGGGCATCGCGACGGTCGGAGTCGGCGCGGGTTGCCGAGCTGCTCGCAAAGCTCGAGGGTGTCGAGCGCGTGCAGTGGCGTCCCTAGAGCCCCTGCGGGCGCAGCTCGCGTCGGGCAACGCGCACAAGCTCGACGAGCTGCGGGCAGCGCTGCCCGGCTGGGAGCTCGAGCTGCTCGGTGCGGACGAGTTTCCGGCCGAGAACGGAGAGACCTACTACGAGAACGCGCGCGACAAGGCGCGGTTCGGGCGCGACGTGGGGGAGCCGGACGCGTGGATTCTCGGCGAGGACTCCGGGATCGAGGCGGTGGCGCTCGGCGGTCGACCCGGAATCGAATCCGCCCGCTGGGCCGAGGACGGCGTCGCGCAGTTGCTCGCCGAGCTGGACGATGCAGCTGATCGGGGTGCCCGCTACGTCTGTGAGCTCGTCGCTCTCGCGCCGGACGGCCGCGAGCTGCGGGGCACGGGGATCCTCGAGGGGAGGATCGCGAACGAGCGTCGCGGCAACGAGGGCTTCGGCTACGACCCGATCTTCGTGCCGGCGAACGAGTCGCGCACGGTCGCCGAGCTCGGTAACCACTGGAAGCGCTCGAACTCGCACCGCGCCCGCGCCGCAGCCGCCCTCCTGCGGTCCCTCTCAGCCATGCCGTAACCGGACCGGTCCGGTGTCAGAGACGAGTCTGACACCGGACCTGTCCGTCTAGGCTAGGCCGACGATCGATTCCTCGTCTCGGCGGGCGTGCCACCAGTTGACCTCGGCGCCGAAGATGATCACGTTCGCCATCACGTAGAGCCAGACGAGGAGCAGGACCGAGGCTCCGAGCGCGCGAACCGCCACCACCTCGCTCGAGAACCGAACGAAGAGCGGCAGCGCCTGAAAGGTCACCTGCAGCAGGACCGCGGCGAGCGCGGCGCCCGGCCACACCTCACCGAGCGTCAGGTAGACGTTGGTCAGCCGCTCGTACGCCGCGACGAGAAAGACGAACACCGCGGCGGTCGAGATGAGAATGGAGACGGAGTAACCGACGATGTCGTTCCCGACGATTCCGGGCGCGTAGCGATTGAGCAGGTCGTAGCCGGCGGAGCCCACGAAGAGCGCGGCGACGAGGATGATGAGCGAGCCCGCCATGAACAACGACGCCAGGAACTTGCCGCGGAGGAAAGAGCGGTTCGGGCGGCGGTAGACGATGTTGAACGCCGACTCGAGCACGCTGAAGAGCGACAGCGAGGTCCAGAGCAGGAAGACGCCTCCGATCACGCCCAGCGTCGTCGCATTGCTCGTGATCGTCTTCACCACCTGCACGATGTCGTTGATGCCCTGAGACGGGAAGAGACGCTGGAGCTCCTTGACCAGGTAGCTCGACTCCTCGGCGCGGCCGGTGTATCCGAGGATCGCGAGTGCGAGGAAGATCAGCGAGACCGACGACAGCAGGCCGAAGTAGGCGATCATCGCGGCGAGGTGGGGCCCCCGGTCGGCGTAGAATTTCGTCACCGGTTGCTTCAGCGGTGTCCGCACGCCCGCAGTATCGTCTCGGCGATGGATGCCGCGTCCGCACTGGCCGACCTGACCGAGATCTCGACCCAGGTCGAGGCCGCTGTCCTCCTCGACGAGTCGGGCGCGGTGCTCGCTGCGGCACCTGACGACTCCACGCGCAGCGAGCGGCTCGCTCGAACTGCCGTCGACCTGCTCGCCGCCGCCCGCGAGCGCTCCGAGAGCTCGGGCCGCACGCTCACGCAGCTCGAGGCGGCGCTCCGCGACGGGAGCGTCTTCGTCGCACGTGACGACGGCCGCAGCATCGTGGCAGTCACAAGCGCCTCGCCCACGTCCGGCCTCGTCTTCTACGACCTCCGGGCCTGCCTTCGGACCCTGGCCGAGGCGGAGAAGAAGCCGCAGAAGAAGCCCAGAGTTCGCCGGCCGAAAGACGAGCCCCATGCGTAAGCTGCTCGCGCTGGTCGTCTTCGTGGTCGGGCCGCTTCTCTATCTCGCACGCCGCCGCAGCACGCCCGGCGAGCGCGTGCACCTCTACTACGACGACGGCTCGATGGTCACGCTCGAGCCGAGCGCGCCCGAAGCCGAGCGGCTGCTCGCACTGGCCCGCGCGGCGCTCTAGATGACCGAGACCGACGAGCTCGGCGCGCAGCTGCGCGAGCATGCGCTGCTCGAGGGAGACTTCCTGCTCCGCTCGGGGAAGCGATCGAGCTACTACCTCGACAAGTACCGCTTCGAGACGCTCCCCGAGCTGCTCGGCCCGATCGGCGAGCGGCTTGCCGCCGCCGTTCGCGAGTTCGAGCCGGACGCAGTCCGCCTTGCCGGCCCGGCGCTCGGTGCCGTCGCGTTGGCCGCAGCCGCCTCGCTGTCCTCCGGGTTGCCTTTCGTGATCGTTCGCGACGCGGCAAAGGAATACGGGACGGCCAACCGCCTCGAAGGCGTCTTCGAGGAAGGCGAGCTCGTCTGCCTGATCGAGGACGTCGTCACCTCCGGCGGAGCGCTTGCTGATGCGGTTGGGGCGCTTCGAGAAGCCGGTCTCGTGGTCAGAAACGCGGTCTGCGTTGTCGATCGCGAGGAGGGTGGAGCGGACGCGCTGGCCAGGCTCGGCGTGCGCCTGCGTTCGCTCTACCGGGCAGGAGAACTCGTGCCGGCGGCAAAAACTGCCGCAAACCGCATGGTTAAGCCGTAAACGGTTGAGCAAGTCCGATACGGCTGTTAGGGTCCCGGCGGGTTTTGAAACGTCCCACGACAGGAGGAGTGGCAAAGTGACGAAGCAGGAGTTTGTTGACGCAGTGGCGTCGAGGGCGAATCTATCCCGCCGCGATGCAGGCGCCGCGGTGGAGGCGGTCCTCGACACCGTCACCGATGCGCTGAAGAGGCGTGACACGATCACGTTCACGGGATTCGGCAAGTTCTCGACGAGCGATCGCGCCGCCCGCGAAGGCGTCAACCCGCGCAACCCAAGCCAGAAGGTGCACATCCCGGCGGCGACCGTGCCGAAGTTCTCGGCCGGAAGCCAGCTGAAGGCGGCCGTCAAGGGCGGATAGCCCCGGCCGCTCCTCCGAGACCTCGAGGGCCGTACTCGTCAGGCAGACGGTGCGGCCCTCTTTGTTCTCTTGCAGACGAACGTATGTTCGCTTAGGCTCCGGGGCATGCAGCTCTCGTTCGACGCCGCCGATCGTCTCGTCGAGCTGGTCGAGGCGCGACATGGGCCCGTGCCGGCCGAGGACGCGGCCCGCACGCTCTATTCGCTACGCCACGTTCCGGCGGGACTCGCGCGGTCGCTGCTCGCGGACGTCGTCGAAGGGGATGCGCGCCTCAGCTGGCGCGGGGCGAACGTCGGGCTCGCCGACGTGCCCGGCACGGCGCTGGCACTCGAGTCCGCGACCTACGTCGTCGTCGATCTCGAGACGACCGGTCTTTCGCCCGGCAGCTCGTCGATCTGCGAGATCGGCGCCGTGCGGGTGCGCGACCTCGAGCTCACTGAGCGTTTCGAGACGCTCGTCAACCCGCGCCGGCCCCTGCCGGCCGCGATCGCGGCTCTGACCGGAATCGACCCGGGCGACCTGCGCGGTGCACCTCCGGTCGAGCTTGCCGTGCGGCGTTTCCTCGAGTTCGCCGGGGACGCAGTGCTCGTCGCGCACAACGCGCGCTTCGACATCGGCTTCCACGACCGCGAGGTCGAGCGGCTGACGGGGAGGCGAATCGCCGCACCGGTCGTCGACACCGTCTGGCTCGCGCGACGAGTGCTCGCCGGCCGGGTCGCGCGCGTCGGGCTCGCGTCGCTCGCGCAGTTCTTCGGCACCTCGACGCGGCCGTGTCACCGGGCACTCGCGGATGCCGAGGCGACGGCGGAGATCCTGCTCGCGCTGATCGGTCTCGCGCAGGAACGTGGCGCAAGCACGGTCGCCGAGCTTGCCGACCTCGCGGCGCCCCGCGCACGCTGGCTTGCGGGGACGCGCTCGCCCCTCGGGGGAGCGCCGCAGCGACCGGGGGTCTACCTCTTCCGCGACCGGAACGAGCAGGTGCTCTACGTCGGACGCGCCCGCGACCTTCGTGCGAGGCTGCGTTCCTACTTCAGGACCGAGCGGCAGCGGCCGGCCGTCGAGGCTGCGCTCGGGGCGCTCGAACGGGTCGAGTGGCGGGTGCTTGGC
>JAXIPI010000021.1:0-4954 GCA_045403015.1 Gaiellaceae bacterium
GGCACCGGCAGCGAGCCCGCGGCCGCCCTGCTGATGGCGCGCGGAGTGACTAAGTCCTCCCCCGTGCGCAAGGGGATGCTGACGCGCACGGTCGGCCAGCTCCAGGCTGTGGACTGCGTCGACCTCGATGTCTTCCGGGGCGAGACGGTCGGCCTCGTCGGCGAGTCGGGCTGCGGCAAGTCGACTCTCGGCCGTACCCTGCTGCGACTGCTCGAGCCGACGGCCGGCGAGATCGAGTTCGACGGAGTTGACGTTCTACGCCTTGGTAGCTCCGACATGAAGGCGATGCGCCGGGACATGCAGATCGTCTTCCAGGACTCCGTCGGCTCGCTCGACCCGCGCATGAATGTCAGCGACCTCGTCGGGGAGGGCCTGAAGATCCACGGGCTGGAGCGCAAGCGCCGCGACGAGGCCGTGGTCGAGGTGCTCGAGCGCGTCGGCCTCAGCGCCGAGGCGGCGGGGCGCTACCCGCATCAGTTCAGCGGCGGTCAGCGCCAGCGGATCGGACTCGCGCGCGCCCTAGTGCTGCGCCCGAAGTTCATCGTCGCCGACGAGCCGGTGTCCGCGCTCGACGTCTCGATCCAGTCGCAGGTGCTCAACCTCCTCGTCGAGCTGAAGCACGACTTCAACCTGACCTACCTCTTCGTCGCCCACGATCTGGCCGTCGTCGGCTACATCTCGGACCGCGTCGCCGTGATGTATCTCGGGAAGATCGTCGAGCTGGCGACGTCCGACGAGCTCTTTCGCCGGCCGCTGCATCCGTACACGATGGCCCTGCTCTCGGCGAACCCGGAGCCCATCCCGGGACGCAAGCGCCAGCGAGTCGTCCTGCACGGCGATGTGCCGAGCCCGATCGACCCGCCCTCCGGCTGCCGTTTCCGCACCCGGTGTCCGATCGCGCAGGACATCTGTGCCGAGGTGGAGCCGCTCCTCGAGGACCACGGCCAGAGCCACGGCGCCGCTTGCCACTTCGCCGGAACGGCTCTCCCCGAGACGCCCCCTCTGATCGGGTGACGGACGTTCGGCTGCTGCACGACCAGCGGGTGCCGATGCGCGACGGGATCTCGCTCTCGGCCGACGTCTACCTGCCGCTCTCCGGCGGCCCGCACCCGACGATCTACCAGTGGACTCCGTACGAGTCGACGCGCGAGCGCTTCGTCGGCTGGGGCGTCTGGTTCGCACAGCGTGGCTACGCGGCGGTCGTCTCGGACGTGCGCGGCCGGTACGAGTCGGAGGGCGAGTTCGAGGCGTGGAGCAAGGACGGCATCGACGCTCAGGACTCCCTCACCTGGGCGGTCGGCGAGGACTGGTGCAACGGCCGGATCGGCACCTGGGGCCGGAGCTACGGCGCGCTCGTCCAGTGGCAGCTGCTGCACCAGGGACATCCGAATCTCGAGTGCGTCGCGCCGCAGGTCATTCACGACGACTACTTCTGGGACGGGTACTGGACGGGCGGGGCATTCCAGCTCGCGCTCACACTCGGCGCCGCCGCGATCTGGACGAGCGCGATCAGCCTGGTCACCAGCCCGAGCGCCGGCACCCTGATGCTGAACGACCGGATCTGGCGCCACCTGCCGCTGATCGAGCTCGACGAGGTCGCGATCGGCCGCAAGGTCGGCTACTGGCGCGAGTGGTGGGAGCACCAGGAGAACGACGCGTACTGGCACCAGTTCCACCACCGCCCGGAGACCGTGACGGTGCCGATCTTCCAGCAGGGCGGCTGGTTCGATCCCTACTCCGGCTCGCACCTGCGCTCGTTCGCGGCGATCGGCGACCGCGTCCCGAACCGCGTCCTGATGGGGCCTTGGTCGCACGAGGAAGAGGTCGAGACGTTCCGTGGCGACGTGGATCTCTCTGCCGGCGTGACCGTGATCCGCGATCACGAGCTCGCCTTCTACGACCGCTACCTGCGGGACGAGGCGAATGGCTGGGAGGAGCGTCCGCCGCTGGAGCTCTTCGTCCTCGGCCGGAACGAGTGGCGGGCCGAGAGCGAGTGGCCGCTGCCCGGAACCGAGCTCACCTCCTTCTTCCTGCGGAGCGGGGGGCGGCTCGACCGTGACGTGCCGCGCTCCGACGAGCAGGCCGACCGCTACGCCTACGACCCGGAGAATCCCGTTCCGACGATCGGCGGCGTCAACTCGGTGCTGACGATGACGCAGGGCGCGGCGGAGCCGATCCGGCCCGGCCCCTGGGACCAGCGCGAGCTCGAAGCCCGCGGCGACGTTCTTACCTACACGAGCGACGAGCTCGACCACGACCTCGACGTGATCGGCCCGGTCGAGCTGGTGCTCTTCGCGGCCTCGAGCGCGAAGGACACCGACTTCTTCGTCCGCGTGTGCGACGTCTATCCGGACGGCCGCTCGATCTTCCTCACGGAGGGCCTCATCCGCGCGCGCTACCGGAACTCGAACGAGGGCGACAGCACCGAGCTGCTCGAGCCCGGCGAGGCCGCCGAGTACCGGATCCGCTGCTACCCGATGGCGAACGTGTTCGAGCACGGCCACCGGATCCGTGTCGACGTAACGAGCTCGAGCTTCCCGCGCTTCAGCCGCAACCTGAACAACGGCGAGGACGTGGGGACGAGCACCCGGATCGAGATCGCACAGCAGACCGTCCTGCACACCGACGTCTATCCCTCGCACGTTCTGCTGCCGGTGGTTCCCTCGTGACGATCGAGATGCCGTCGATCGCCCTGGAACGCCGCCTCGCGGGCACCGATGTGCTGCCGCTGAAGGGAAGCATGGCCGCACCGCTGCCGGAGCACGTGCGCGAGGCCGTGCTCGCTGCGCTGGAGGAGTACACGGTGACGCCGCCGAGCCGGGGCCATCTCGCGCTGCGCGAGGCGATCGCCCGCAGCCTGCCCGCGCCCGCCGATCCCAAGAGCGAGATCCTCGTCACGAACGGCGCGATGCACGCGCTTAGCCTCACCTTCCGTGCACTGCTCGAAGCCGGTGACGAGGTGATCGTGCCGACTCCGTGCTACTTCTTCGGCGGGCTGATCGAGCGGGCCGGCGGCGTCTTCGTTCCTGTGTCGGGCTGGGATCCGGAGGCGATCGAGCGTGCGGTGACGCCGAGGTCGCGGCTCCTCGTCCTGACGAACCCGAACAACCCGGACGGCTACCTCCCGTCTCGGGCGGAGATGGACGAGCTGCTCGCGCTCGCCTCCCGGCACGGCTTGCTGGTGATCACGGATGAGGCGTACGAGCGCTGCATCCACGAGGGCGAGCTCGCGTCAGCGTGGGGTGCGCCGAACGTGGTCCTGATCCGCAGCCTCGGCAAGAGCCTCGCGATGCCCGCCTGGCGGATCGGCTTCGTCGCCGCCGAGTGGGCGGTGATCGACGCCTGCCTGCACGAGCTGGAGTGGGACGTGATCCGCGTCAGCCACGTCGCGCAGCGGGCAGCGACGGCGGCGCTCGAGGGGCCGCAAGACTGGCTCGACGAAGTTGCGCAGGGCTATCGACGCGATCGCGATGCAGCGCATGCGGCGATCGCCCAACACGCGTTCGTGAGCGCCGAGCTCCCGGCCGCCGGCCCCTTCCTCTGGCTCTCGCTCGGCGGGCTCTCATCGCAGGATCTGATCGACGAGGCCTTCCCGGTCGTCGACGGCGCGGCCTTCGGCGCTCCGGGCTACGCGCGACTGCCGTTCGGAGGCTTTGCGCAGCACCGTGGCTAACAGCTACCGGATCGGCGTCGACATCGGCGGCACGTTCACCGACGTCGTGCTGCTCGGCGCCGACGGGACGCTGCGGACGAAGAAGGTGCTCTCGACGCCCGACGACTACGCACGCGGCGTCGTCCAGGGCATCGGCGAGCTGCTCGAGGAGACCGGGGCCTCGCCCGCCAGCGTCACGAAGGTCGTCCACGCGACGACGGTCGCCTCGAACGCGGTGCTCGAAGGGAAGGGCTCGCGCTGCGCACTGCTGACGACGGCGGGGTTCCGCGACGTGCTCGAGCTGCGGCGGCTGCGGATCCCCGTGATGTACGAGCTCCAGTACGAGAAGCCACCGCCGCTCGTCCCGCGCCGCCTCCGCTACGAGATCCCCGAGCGGACCGGCCCGCGTGGCGAGGTGTGGATCGAGCTGGACGAGCAGGCGGTGCGGGAGGCGGCGGAGGAAGCGCGCGCGGCCGGCGTCGCAGCGGTCGCGATCAGCTTCCTGCACGCCTACGCGAACCCGGACCACGAGCGCCGCGCCGCCGCGATCGTCCGCGAGGTCGTCGGCGACGACGTCTACATCGCCTGCTCCTCGGAGATCCTCGCCGAGATCCGGGAGTACGAGCGCACGAGCACGGCTGTCGTGAACGCGTACGTCGGCCCGGTGGTTCAGCGCTACATCCGCTCGCTCGAGTCGAGCCTGGCCGAGGCCGGGATCTCGGCGCCGCTCCAGATCATGCAGTCGAGCGGCGGCCTGATGAGCGCCGAGGCCGCGACCCGGAAGCCGGCGCACCTGGTCGAGTCGGGGCCGGCCGCCGGTGTCGTCGCCTGCGCCTTCCTCGCGCGCGAGACCGGCATCCCGAACGTGATCTCGCTCGACATGGGCGGGACGACGGCGAAAGCTGCGATCATCGAGGACGGTCAGCCGGTCAAGACCTCGGAGTACGAAGTCGGCGCCGGGATCAACCTGAGCAGCCGGCTGATCAAGGGCGGCGGCCACGCGATCCGGCTCCCGTTCATCGACCTGTCCGAGATCGGCGCGGGCGGCGGCAGCCTCGTCTCGGTGGACGAGTTCGGGATGCTGCGGGTCGGCCCCGAGAGCGCCGGCGCCGACCCTGGGCCGGCCTGCTACGGCCTGGGCAGCGACGCGCCGACGCTGACCGACGCTCTGGTCGTGCTCGGCTACTTGAACCCGGAGTACCTGGCGGGCGGGACGGTCGCGATCGACGCGGACGCCGCTGCGCGTGCCCTCGAGTCGGTGGCCGTGTCGCTCGGGAGGGATGCGGTCGAGGCCGCGCACGG
>JAXIPI010000016.1:0-6656 GCA_045403015.1 Gaiellaceae bacterium
TGACGAACTTGGGCGGGGTCGTGCCGGTGTAGGCGCGGAACGCGGGCGACTGCCGTGGCACGAACCTCAAGGTAGCGCGCGGCCCGGACGACCCCGGAGGGATCGGCGAAACATCGGCTGAGCCGCCGGGCCGCGCTGGTCGCGCCGAGGCCGCGTCGTCAGTCGCCCACGGGCGCCCAGCCCGCGAGCTCCCTGCGTCCTTGCCTCGGAGCGACCATCGCACCCCGACGACGAGCGACGTTCCACCGATCCCTCCTATGCTTTCGGCATGGCAGCCGCCGCCGAGGGGACAACGTTCACGATCGCGCACCTGTCCGACCTGCACTGTGGCGGCCAGTACTTCGTGCCCGGGCTCCTTGAGCGCGCGATCAGCGAGATCAACGACCTGAATCCGGACATCGTCGTCTGCTCCGGCGACCTGACGACGTTCGGCTTCAAGCACGAGTACGAGGAGGCACGGCGCTACCTCGACAAGGTGGCGTGCGAGTCGATGGTCGTGATTCCCGGCAACCACGACTCCCGCAACGTGGGCTACGTCCACTTCGAGCAGCTCTTCGGCGAGCGCAACTCGGTGCTCCGGGTCGGCCCGGCAACGGTTGTCGCGGTCGACTCGACGGAGCCCGACCTCGACCACGGCCAGATCGGCCGGGGCCGCTACCGCTGGATCGAGGAGCAGTTCGCAGAGGAAGAGACCGAGCTCCGGGTCTTCGTCTGCCATCACCATCTGCTGCCCGTGCCCGGCACCGGGCGGGAGCGAAATGTGATCTACGACGCGGGCGACACGATCGAATGCCTCCAGCGCGCCGGCGTCCATCTCGTCCTCTCGGGACACAAGCACGTCCCGTACGCCTGGAAGCTCGAGAACCTGTTCGTCGTCAACACCGGCACGGTCTCGTCGCTCCGTCTCCGCGGCAACACGCGGCCCTGTTACAACGTCGTCGAGGTGTCCGGGAGCCATGTCGCCGTCTGGCGCAAGCACCCCTTCCACGGACAGGAGCGGATCATCCAGTTCTCGCTCGACACCTTCGAGTACGAGAAGTACACGGGTCGGATCGAGGATGAGGTGACGACCCGCTCGTGACTCGTGCGTTGGCGCTGATAGACGGGGAGCACTACGCGCCCGTGGTGCGGGCGGCGCTCGCGGAGCTTCCGTACGAGTTCGTGGCCGCGCACCTCGTGGGGGGCACCGAGAAGCTGCGCGGCGACTCGGACTACGGAGTCGTCCTCGCCGAGGATCTCGACCGCGCTCTCTCCGAGCACCGGCCGGAGCTCGTCGTCGATCTCTCCGACGAGCCGGTGCTCGGCCCGAAGGAGCGCTTCCGGCTCGCAAGTCGCGTGCTCGCCGCCGGCTTCCCGTACGTCGGCGCCGACTTCCGCTTCGACCCTCCCGTGCTCGAGCCGTTTCCGCTGCCCTCGATCGGGATCATCGGCACCGGCAAGCGCGTGGGGAAGACCGCGATCACGGCGCACGCAGCCCGGTTGTACTCGCGCGACCGGAAGGTCGTCGTGGTCGCGATGGGAAGAGGTGGCCCGCCCGAGCCCGAGGTGGCGAAGGTCGCGCCCGACATCGACACGCTGCTCGAGCTCTCACGCTCCGGCCGGCACGCGGCGTCCGACTACCTCGAGACCGCTGCACTCGCCGGCGTCGAGACCGTGGGTTGCCGACGCTGCGGCGGCGGGCTTGCCGGTTCGGTCTCCAGCTCGAACGTCAGCCAGGGAGCGAGCCTCGCGATCGAGCTCGCGCCCGACCTCGTCCTCTTCGACGGCAGCGGCGCCGCGATCCCGCCGATCGAGACGAGCCGGCGCGTCCTGGTCGTCAACGCCGCGACGGATCGCGACGTCGCCACGGGCTACCTGAACGGGTTCCGGCATCTCGTCTCCGAGCTCGTGGTCCTGACGATGGCGGAGGAGGGCTCCGGCTGGGAGGAGCTCCGCGATGCGGCGGCCGAGCTCGCCCCGCGCGTGCTGGCGACGACGCTGCGCCCGCATCCGACCGAGCCGGTGGCGGGACGAACGGTCGCGTTCTTCTCGACCGCGCCCGCGTCGGCGCACGAGCTGCTCGCTGCGCACCTGCGCGAGGAGCACGGTGCGGACGTCGTGCACGTGTCGGGGAACCTCTCCGACCGGCGGACGCTGCTCCAGGAGATCGAACAGGTCGAGGCCGACGTCTTTCTCGTCGAGCTGAAAGCCGCCGCGATCGACGTGGTCGCGGAAGCGGCCCGCGCGCGCGGCGTCGACGTCGTCCTCGCCGGCAGTGACGTGCGCTCCGTGGACGGGCAGGATCTCGACGCCGAGCTCCTCCGGCTGGCGGAGGAGGCCGCCGCATGACGAGTGAGCGGCGGAAGGGCGAGCGTCATTTCCTCGGCGGGCCCGAGGCTCCCTACTCCAAGGGGCTGATGGCTCGCGCCCTCACCGCGGTTGGGGTCGGTGAGGACAGCGCGTACGAGCTTGCCCGCCTCACCGAGAGCGACCTTGCGAAGCGCGGCGATGTCTCAGTCGACCTCGATCGGCTGCGCGAGCTTGCGGTCGAGGTGCTCGGAGAAGAGCGCGGCTCCCGGGCGGTGCGGCAGCTCCGGCGCTTCCGCGACCTCCAGGAGCTCGACCTGCCGGTGATCCTGCTCGTCGGCGGCGGTACCGGCACCGGCAAGTCGACCGTGGCCACCGAGGTCGCCTACCGGCTCGGGATCACTCGGGTGACATCGACCGACTTCGTCCGGCAGACGATGCGCGCGTTCTTCTCCAAGGAGTTCATGCCGTCGATCCACTACTCGAGCTTCGAGGCCGGCCTCGGCCTGTCGAAGGCCGAAGAGGAAGAGTCGGGTGACGCGGCACTGCTCGGCTTCCTCGACCAGACGCGCAATGTGCTCACCGGCGTCGAAGCGGCGCTCCAGCGGGCGCTCGACGAAGGCTGGTCGATGGTTCTGGAAGGAGTCCACCTCGTTCCGGGAATGATCACGACGGAGCTGCGAGGCGCGCTGGTCGTCCAGTGTGTGCTCGCGATCAGCGACGAGGAGATCCACCGCACGCATTTCTGGATCCGCGATGCGACCTCGGACGGCGTCCGGCCCGTCGACCGCTATATCGCCGGCTTGCCCGAGATTCGGATGATCCAGGAGTACGTGCTCGAGCGCGCGGCGCGGGCTGACGTTCCCGTGATCGAGAACGAGTCCCAGAACAATGCGGTCGGTGCGGTCATGAATCTCGTTCTCGAGAAGGCCGAGCGCGTCGCCGCACAGGGCGTGCGATGACCGACGGGCCGCTGGGAACGTGTCCCTGCGCGCTCTTCGCGCGCGCGACCGAGTGGGCTGCGCTCGCCGGTGCCCGCTGGCTCGGCCGTGACGACCAGGACGCGGCGGAGGAAGCCGCGAACGGGGCGATGCTCGCGGGTCTTGCCGGCCTGCCGATCTCGGGGACGATCGTGATCGGCTCCGATCAGGGCATCGAGCTCGAGCCCGGCTCGAGCATCGGCACCGGCGGCGAGGCGTTCGATCTTGCAGTCGACCCGCTCGAGGGCCGAGGCGTCGTCGCCCGCGGAGGCAATGGGGCGATGTCGATGATCGCCGTCGGCCCGCCTGCGTCGCTGCTCAAGCTTCCCGATATGTACATGCGGCGGATGGCTGTCGGCCCGCGCGCTCGAGGCCGGATCGACCTCACTCGGCCCGTCGGCGAGAACGTGGCTGCGATCGCCGACGCGTTCGGGCGGAACGCCAACGACATCACCGCGCTCGTGCTCGACCGCCCCCGGCACCACGATCTGATCGAGGAGATTCGCGCCGCCGGCGCCCGGATCAAGCTGATCCAGGACGGCGACGTCACGGCGTCGATTTCCGCCGCCATCCGAGGCACCAACGACCACCTCGCGGTCGGCATCGGCGGGACGCGCCAGGCGGTCCTCTCCGCGGCCGCCCTTCGCTGTCTTGGAGGTGAGCTGCAGTCTCAGCTGTGGCCGACGACGCGGGCCGAGATCGATGCCGCGGCCGAGCATGGGGTGGAGGATGTCAACCGTGTCTTCTCCTCCGACGAGCTTGCGCACGGCGAGGTGATCGTCGTCGCGACCGGCGTCTCGAACGGCGACCTCCTCCGCGGCGTGCGCTTCCTCGCCGACAGCGCCCGCACCCATTCGCTGGTGATGTGCATGCGCTGCAACTGGGTGCGCTTCGCCGAGAGCATCCACTTCTTCGCCCGGGAGCGAAAGGAAGAGGTGCGGCTCCTCGGTTGACCGTGAGGGGGCGCCCCTGACGCAGCTGACGCCCCCAGACCAGACCCGCTCAGGTTTCACATCAAGCCTCTACGCCGCGATTCGCTCCCAGCTGAACAGGTTCGCGCCCTTCGGATCGACCGTGAGCCGCAGCCACTCGCTCGCCGTCTCGCCCTCGACCACGATGCGGGTCACGTTCTGCGCAGCCGGTATCGGCCGATCGACCTTGAAGCTGTGCGTGTCGCCCTCGAGCAAGAGCACCGGTCGCTTGAACTCGGCCGCCAGCTTCGCGATCCGCTCGATGATCCGCGCGAACCCCTCCGCCGGTCCACCGCCCCACATATCGGCCTGCATCGCGAGGACGACTCCGAAGGCGTGCTCGTCATCGGCCTCCTCGAACGTCTCGTCCAGCCACGCGAGCGCGGCGTCGATCCGCAGTTCTGCCTCGGCGAGGCGCGAGGCACGCTCCGCGGGTGTCTCAGGCCCACTCGGCCGGTCGGCGAACCACGGTGCGAGGTTGTTGTTCGAGCCGACGACGTGAAGCGTGGCATAGACGACGTCCTCGTCCTCCCAGAGCCGGTTCTCGACGAACGTTCGGAACGTTCGCTCCTCGGCCTGTGTCTCGAGCCGCTTCTGCCTCCCGCCGAGTGAGGCGTCCGCGCGCGGGAAGAACAGCTTCCGCACCGCCGCCAGGCGCTCGAGCGGGTTGTAGCCGCCGTTGTTGGCGCGGTGGCAGTCGGTCCACTCGTTGTCGCCGGGCGTGTAGACGAGCGGGTCGTCGAAGGTGTCGAAGAGCGCCCTGATCTCGGCGAAGTACGTGTCCGTACACAGGCTCGAGCCGTTCTTGATGTCCCCGAGGTGCAGGACGACTGACACGTCCGGGTCGGCGTCGATCTTCGAGACGAGGTTCGGGAACGCCGTCTTCTGCGCGGCGCCGTAGGGCGTGTCGCCGACCACCGCCAGCGTCTCTTGCTTCTTACTCGGCTTGAACGGGTCGCTGCGGAGCGCAGGTGTGTCGACGACGATCAGCTCGATGTCGTCCGGTCTGTCGCGGGCGATCCAACGGCCGTCGCTGCCCGGGTAGTTGTTGTCGTTCGCGATCAGGAGCCGGCCGTGGCCGAGGACCTCGAGGCTCTCCACCGATTGAAGCGGGAACGAGAACGCGAAGCCGACGCCGAACTCGCCCGCCCGGGCGGGCAGCGAGATGCCGTCGGGGTCGGTGATCCGCAGCAGGTCGAGCACGAGGCGCTTCTCGAGGTAGCCGTCCGGCCCGACGCGGCGCAGGTCGACGAGGTAGATCTTCTTCAGTTGCGCCTCCACGCCCTGGAAGTCATCGCGCTCGATCACCAGGTAGCGGTGCTTGTCGATGGCGGTGGCGTCGCCGAGCACTGCGTTCGGGAAGGCGGCGTCGACCCGGTAGTTCCACTTGCGGTCTGTGTAGCGCCCCGACTTCAGATCGAACTCGTTGATGACGCGCCGGCGAGGATCGGGATCGGTGCGGAGCGCACCCTCGAGGATCGGATAGAGGGTCTTGCCATCGCTGCTCAGCGCCATGCTCTCGAAGCCGCGGCTCGCAGGGATGTTCCAGGCGTCCGGATCGGGGAGGAACGGGCTCTGCGGGGACTGGACGCCCGGCAAGGGCACCGGGGCCTCGAGCACTTTCCCGGTCGCGTCCGTGTGGAGCAGGAAGGGACCGAACTCCTCGCCGAACCAGAAGCTTCCGTCCTTCACCCGCCGTACCGACTCGAGATCGAAGTCGGCGCCGGTCAGGACGCGATCCGATCGGGTGAGTGCAAACGGGACCTTTCCGTCCGGGTCGCGCAGCTGCAGGAAACGTTGCACGTCCACGGCGCCGCTGCCGCCGCGAGCCGTCTTGAAGTCCGGCCGGATCCGGTAGAGGCGGAGCAGGAAATCGGCCGAGTTGCCCTTGGCGCCGTAGCCGTTGTCCGGCATGCCCCAGTACTCGCCGTGGCCTGCAGAGAGCACGGCCGAGAATCCGGGGATCGGCTGGCCGGGGAACGGTGGGGTGACGCCGTTCACCGGCGCGACGGCGGCTCCCGAGGGTGGGCCGGGCTGGTACGCGTCGGCGGGAATGATCGCGCGGGCGACGAGCGTCGGCCCGGTGTTGCCGCGTGCTTTGCGGCCGTGATCGTCGTCGGCCGCGGCGCTGCCGACGCCGACCAGGCTCAGCAGCAGGGCGGCGGCGAGTGCCGCCAGCGACGTCTTCATGGGCTCGGCTCCTCTCTCGTGGACGAGACGACCCTAGGAGCGGGCACAGCGACGATGGGTTCGCAGACGGTGACCGGCTCGTGAAGATACGGCGAAGACGTGGGTGGCTACACTGGCCCTCATGGATCCCTCCCGCGAAGAGATCGTCAACGCACTGCACACGGTCGAGGACCCGGAGCTCGGGATGGACATCGTCGAGCTGGGCCTCTTCTACGACGTAGAGATCGAG
>JAXIPI010000399.1:0-10380 GCA_045403015.1 Gaiellaceae bacterium
GCGCGGTCGGGGTTGACTAGCAGTTCTGACAACATCGCCAAGCTCTAACCCCGACCACGCGGACGGGGTTGGGAGAGTCGCCCAATAGCCGTTCCTGGTCTTGCCGACGGTGCGGCGGACGTCGAAGAAGCCGGCGTGCTCGATGCGGAGAATGGCACGGTCGGCGCCCCGGGCGGTGGAGAACCCGCACGCTTCGGCGATGGTCTCTTTGGACGCTTTCACGTAGCCGCGATCGTCCATCAGGACCTCATGCACGGTCAGCGCCGTGTACTTGTCGGCGGCGCCCAGGCCGCTGCTGCGGACGGCCTTGCGCCAGCGGGCAGAGTCGTAGCCGCTCACGCACCCTGCACCCACATCAGGCGGCCTCGCGATCTTCTTCGGCCAGCTGGTCCCAGTCGAAGGCGCCGCGATGGAGCACGCGGAGAGACCACATCTTCAGCTTGCCGTCGCGCATCCCGTCGTAGCGGATGATGATCCGGTCGCCGACTGCGGGCGCGTGGTGGTCGAGCTTGATCCGCAGCAACATGGGCCGGGCGATCACGACCACTTCCCGGCCGCCGCCGGTGTCTACGGCGATCGTAGGCCAGGCGTTGCCGAACGGGTCATGCCAAGTACCGTTGATCGTGACGACGCCGGCCAGCGTGTCGCCAGGGTGTGGTTTCCACTCGAGCCAGCCTGCTACTGTCTCTACGGGATGATCGTTGTCGGGCGCCGCCGCAGGGCGGCGCTCGTCGTTCATCACAGGCCTGACCCTCGGTAGGGCTCGAGCAGCTCGGAGAGCTGCAAGCCGTTGAGCGCGCGACGGTTCACGAGTTGTCGGCGTCCAGCACCGACGCGACACGCTTGGCGCCGCCAGCGCTCAGTTCGCGGCGACCGCGCTCGACATGGGACAGCGTCGTGCGGGGAAGCCCGGCGCGCTCCTCGAGCTCGCGTTGCGTCAATCCTCGGATCGCACGAGCGATGCGGACGGGATGCACTCCCGCCGCCGGCTCGAGTGTCATGAACGAGGTCATCACGAAGCACCCTTCCTGTCTGAAAAGTTGACCGCGAGTGTTGGCTCACGCCTCGGGACCCGCACGGGTTCGATCCCTGAACGGGCCCCGGAGCCACCCGAAGGCGACTCGTTCTCCTGGGCGCGCAGGCCGTATGTCGGCCACAAATCGCGCCCCTACTTACTACTGCAGGGTCTAAAAGTTCGGTTTAGAGCGCAATACCACGTTCGCGCCCACCCGGAACCTTGTCCCCAGGCCCGCTTCTATGAATGGCTCAGCGTGAGGCCACGCGAAGGAGCCTCATAGAAGCTATGCGCGCCGACACCGCAGCGTCGGGTGTCGAGCTGCAGGGCGCTGGGTGATTCGACTTCGTTTTAGCACCGTGGCAACACGCCGGTCGAGTGCATCGCTACGGCGGGGGTGTCGGCGCGAACCGCTCTACGTCGATACCTAGGACAGGGGCCATCACGTCGAAGCTGCCGTCCGTGGTTAACACCACTTCGCTCTGGTCGCACTCAAGAGCGATTGAGACATCGCCGAGATGTCGGAAACACGCTTGTCCCTTGCCGTCGGCTGGCTTGCTCGCCGCAGCGAGGCATGCCTCTGACATCTTCTTGTGCGACGGCGTCAGGGCGGCGGCTAGGGCACGAAGCTGAGGTTCCTTCGAGGCGAGCTCGTCATCCTGCCGGCAGATGACGTCAGTCTTCTTGCACCACTCGCTATTCACGGTGTCGTTGACGAACTCCCAGCGGCCGCTTGCATCGCGACGGACAACGTTACGAGCCAAGCCGCATTCGCTCGTGTCGCGCACGGTGTCGATGAGATGATGGAACATCTCGTGGGCCTGCACCCGAAGGATTCTGTCGGCGCGGATCGCCAGTAAGTCCCGGTCGAGAGTGGTCTCGCCGCTGGTCACGAGGCTCAGAATGCGAAGTCGATGACCTTGGGTCCGGCCCCAGCCCTGAGATAGAGACGCAAATACACTAGAAAGGTCCGGTGCCGTGTCAACCGCATTGAGCACGTCCACACACGTGCCCTCGACGATGTGACGCCACTCGCGCAGGGCGTGCGTCGAGGTTGCATGCGTCTCTGACCCAAGAGCGTCCCGTACGTATCGCTGACGTTCAGCATGGCCGGCCCACCGCTCAACATGGGCGGTGGTGTCGAGGAAGTAACGGGTCACGCGAGGTTGCTGAACACCTCAGCGTTGAACGAAGGCGTGACGTACCACCCGTGGTGGAGGAGTCCTCGCAAAAGTTCGCGCTCTTCTTCAGTCGAGATGAAACGCTGCGATAGCAGTCGGACGGCAAAACGCAGCGGGACGCGATCCGCCTGCGCGACGGTGCCGACCTCGGTGAACATGAGGGCGTCAGCCACCAGTAGGGCGACACTCGCTACCCGAGGGAAGCTGTGGCGACGCTCGATAGCCGCCTCTCGAAGCAACCGCGAGGCGTGGACCCAGTCTTCCTCGCCTACCTCGTCGCGGACAACGAGAGGCTTAAGCGCAGCGAGCGCACGGTCGAGACAAGTGGCTTCCGTGGCGTGAGACTCTTGTACGGATGCACGTAAAGCGTCCATGAGATCGCTTGTGCCCCCGGGGGAATCCGATTGTTCGTCCGTGGCTGCACGTCGTCCGGCGGAGTCATCAGAACGTGCGCGGGAGAATGTACTGGGCGCCGCGGCGGACTCGTCCGGGTCGAGACTCGAGACAGCCCGATCAGCGAGCTCGGCGCCCCAAGCCGTCTGATGATCCCTGCGAGCTGCGGTGAATGCGGAGGCCATACTCTCTAAGCCTAGCGACGCTTGGAGTCCTTGTCTTCCCCCAGCCAAGCAGCGATCTTCCGTCCGATCGCCTGCGACTTGTCGACGGACGCCGCTGCGCGGGCCACGGCGTCGCCAGCTGGTATCTCCGCTTTCTGGTACACGCGATCGAGATCGAGGAAGAAGAACTGATCGGGGAAGAGGTCACGCTGGTTCGTTGCGAGGACCTGCCCAACCAACTGATCGACAGTCATCGGCCCGACGCGAACGGTGTGCCATGGATTCTCGTCGCCGTGATACTCGAAGACCCAGCCCGCGTCCGATGGGCGCGTTCCGATGGCTCCAGAGAATGGCTCATCGGGGCTAAGCCGGCGTAGCATCCACGCGGCCAACTCTTCAAACGAGTCAACGGCCGCGATCCAGTAGCTTCGAACACCAACGAATTCAACCGTTTGAACGTGTAGAACGTCTAGCCCGCGGGTCAGGAATGCACTCGCTGCCTCCATGAAACTCTCTAGTCGGTCGATCTGTTCGTAGCTGATGCGTAGCTCGCGACTCCCGACGACCATGTTGCGCGTTCGTTCCAGGTCATGAACGTCGAGCTGTGCGTCTCCCCATCCGTACTCGGAAAGCCCGTGCGCTTCCTGGAGTTCCTCGATGAGCGTTCCGCGAACATCGGCGAAACGTGGGGCGAGGCGAAAGCGCAACTGGATCGTTATGGCGCGCAAAGCGAGTTCTTGAAGCTCCACAAGGCGATCCTAGTTGTGAAGCATCGGCGAGAAATCCGTACGAGCTGAGGCGCGGGAATGGGGGGCACGCTCGGGAACCACTCTTGATAGCGGTTGCGCGCGGTATCACGCAACGCGTTCGATGTATCGCACCTCTGCAACCGCAGTCAATGCCTGTGGCGGGAGCCTTCGCTTTCTTTGTGCCTGAACCCCGAGCCGGACGAGCTGCTCAATCGACTGCTCGAGCGACTTGACCACCGGTTCGCTCGAGGTCGAGTACACGCGCCTTCGAGCGGCCGATGACGGCGCCGATCGCCTCGAGCATGGCGCCGCGGGCCCGGAGCGACGTGACAACGCCGGCGAGCGCGGACCGCCGCAGCTGCTCACCGAGAGTTA
Source organism: Gaiellaceae bacterium (assembly GCA_045403015.1). Lineage (GTDB taxonomy): Bacteria > Actinomycetota > Thermoleophilia > Gaiellales > Gaiellaceae > Gaiellasilicea. The sequence continues at coordinate 3,878 of JAXIPI010000399.1, forward strand.
GTCGGCCACGCGGGGTCGGCGCGATCAGCTCGTCGACCGTGAAGCCCGTTCCTGCGGCTGCGATCTCGAGCGCGGCCCGGATGCCCTGCTCGTCGTTGCCGAGCTCTCTCCACTCCTCGCGGCCGTCTCGGACGACGCGCACGGCCTCGTTCTGCACACGCCGCTTGCCGACTGGCTTCGGCGGCAGGGACGGCAGGCTCTCGGGCGCGGTGATGATGAGTGCACGCGGCCTCGCAGCACCAGGCACCGTCGTCCTCTGCGCGGCGGGCTCGTCCTCCCGGTTGCGGTACATGAAGTCCCGGTCGTCCGCCGGCAGCGTCGGCAGCCACTCACGCCACGCCTTGCGAACGCGAACGTCGCTAATGCCCATCGTCGCCGCCCAGGTCGTCGCCGCTGATCTCGGCGACCAGCGCCGTCTCGGACGCGCTCTCCCAAAAGTCGTCCGTTCTATTCATCAGCTCGTGGTTGCGGATCTCATCGACGGTCACTCGTTTGGTGCCCTGCCCGTCGCATGACCAGCACGGCTTACCGTCCTGCCACACGCCGGTCCCGTCGCAAGGGCCGCAACGCTCGAGGACGTAGGAGAGGTCGTCGAGGACGGGACCCTCGTCACGGCCCATGTCGAGCGCAACGTTTGGGTCCGTCTCAGACGAGTAGCTAGGTTCGTCGTCCTCGAGTACGACTCGGCGCACAGTTGCCCTCCCATTCGTAGAAAACCGAACCCCAAGAGCTTAGGGGGCAGCTCGGCGTCTCCTCTACGCAGACGCTCTCGCCCGACGCCGGCAGTCGGCTCGTCATGGTCGCGTGAGACGATCCGAACCGATGCTCATCGGCGCCTACGTGCTGTCCGCTCTGCTCGAGATCGTCGGCATCGGGCTCGTCGTACTCGACGTCCGCGGCGACCGGGCACGCGCGCGCGCGACCTCCTCGACCAGCGCCGCCCGAACTATGTTCCGTCGTCGTCGCCGCCTCGCGCGTGGATCAACGAGCAAATGGATGACGACACCCTTCGGCGTGACCCTTCGAGCATGCAGGCGCAGGAGATCCACCGGCGACGAGGCCGGGACGCTCAACAGGCGCTGCAGCAGATCGCTTTGGGGAGCGCACGCGCCGAGGACGAGCTGCTTCGAGCGATCGCCGACATGCTGGCGGGCGAGAGCCTGTTTCGACGGCTGATCGGCCCGGCGCTCGTAATGATCGGGATCGTCGTCGGCACGGCGGCGAACATCGGCGCCTCGTAGAGCCGCCGCCAGGAGCTCGCGTTGCCCCATCTGTTGCCCCTCGCACGGGTCGCCCGGGACTCGCATCGACAATAGACCCGCATTAGCAGGGTTTTCGGCGATGCGCCCGGCAGGATTCGAACCTGCGACCAACGGATTAGAAGTCCGTCGCTCTGTCCTCTGAGCTACGGGCGCTCGCGGACAGCGTAACGCCGCTTGTGGCTAGGAACGAACGCCGAAGTCGGTCGTGATGATCACGACGTCGCGGCCGCCGTACACGCCTGGGGCGGCGGCGACGGTGACGGCCGAGAGCCCGACCTCGCGCCAGCGCGGCGTGAGGATGTTCGCCCGGTGGGCGGGGCTTTTCATCCAGAGCTCGAGCGCTCGGGAAGCGTCGAGTCCGCCGGACGACCACAACAGGTTCTCGCCTACCGACCACGTGCCGTAGTCACCCGCCCCGTAGAAGCGCTGGACGCGCTTCCAGAATGCGGAGCCGTCGCGCGACTCGTGCTCGAAGTAACCGAACCTGCCCATGGAGCGCGAGTGCGCGTCCGCGGCAGCGGAGAGCGGGTGGGAAAGGCGGACGGGAACGAGCCCGTGCGCGCGCCGGATCGCGTTCAGCTCCACGAGAACGCCGCCTTCGAGCTGGTTGGCGGCTGCGAGACTCCGCGCGGGCTTTCCGGCGGCCGTGGCGCCCATAGCGCCCACGGCGAGGAGCGCAAGCGCGCAGACAGCCAGAAGAGAGAAGAACCGACGTCCCACACGCACGCCATCGGCGGTTCAACTCGAACGCCGAATCACCAGATTGAGGATTTCTCCTACGCGAAACCGGTAGACGTTCGGGCGCCTACACGGTCGTCGGCGTCGGATCTGGGCTGCCCCGGGCGCGTCGGTGCTTGAGCCAGTCGACGAGGATCACCTGGACAGTGCCGGCGACCGGAATGGCGGCAAGCGCGCCGAGGACACCGGCAAGCTCGGCGCCGATCAGAACTGCGACCAGCACGGCGAGCGGCGAGAGCCGCACGGTCCGCCCGTAGACGACGGGTTGGAGGACGTGGTTCTCGAGCTGCTGGTAGATGACGAAGAAGATCAGGACGACGATCCCCGACGTCGGTGAGTCTAGAAACGCCACGGTCGTGACAATGATCGCGGCGATCGTCGCCCCGGCGAGCGGGATCAGGTCGAGGATCGCGACGAGGAGCCCGAGCGCGACCGCGTAGGGGACTCCTACGATCAGCAGCACCACCGTCGAAACGACGCCCGCGATCAGACTGATCGCGAGGTTGCCCGTCACGTAACCGCCGATCGTCCGGTAGATGTCCTGTCCGATCGCGCGCCAGCGCGGCTGCTTCTCCTCGGGCAGGAGCCCGTAGAGGCGTTCCATCCAGGCCGGCCCCTCGAGCAGCATGAAGAGGGTCAGGAAGGTAATCGTGACTGTCGCGATGACAGCGGTGATCACGCCCTTGGTGACTGCGAGCGCCGTGCCGGAGAGCCCGAGCACCCGCGTCGCACCGCCCTCGGCTAGCGCCTCACGCACACGCTCCGTGATCTGGTATTCGCGCTCCAGGAAGCCGAGGCGCCCTTCTCCCCGGGTCAGGTCCTCGACGTACCCCGGTACCGCATCGATGAAGTCGTTGACCTGCGAGACGATCGTCGGAATGACGGTCGCGGCAAGGGCCGCGATCGCAAGGATCGCGCCGATGAAGACGATCGAAACAGCCACGCCGCGACGCTGGACCCCGCGCCGCTGCAGCGCGTCGACGGCCGGGTTGAGCGCGAGCGCGAGGAAGATCGCGACGAAGATCCAGATCAGGATCCCCTGTGCGGCCTGGACGATTTGCAGCAACAGATACCCAGCGACGATGATCCCGAGCACGACGAGGACCGTGCGCGGCCGGAAGTACACCAGGCGCTCCTCGAGCATCGCAGCGAGGATAGGCGTCGCCGCGGACGGTGCTCGGCGCGCCTTGCACCGCTCACAAGCGGTTGAGCGCAGCCGATAGACGGGGAAATGCCTTCAGCCAAACATCGCCTGGGCGGAATCGGCTTCGGCCTGCTCACGCACGTGGGCGGGCTCGTCCTCGTCCTCGCCGTGCTCGGCGCGGTCCTGGCGCTCGACCACTCCGGCGACCGCCAGAAGCAGGCCCAGCTGCTCGTCTCGCAAATCGACTCGCGCCTCTCGTTGGAGCAGAACTTCCCCTGGGATGCGGATCCCGAGGCCGCGAATCTGCCGCCCAGCGACGTGCGGGCCGCGCTCAAAGAGGCGTCCGCTGAGCTGCAAGCGGACATGCGCGAGCTGGCCGACATCGACGCGGACATGACCGGTTTGCTGTCCCTCGAGCGGGAGAACGCTGCGATTCTCCAGCGACAGGTTCGTGCAGTCCAGGCGGGCGACGAGGACAAATCGAACGAGATCGGAGAGGAGGCCTTCGCGGTCTTCGAGGAAATCCGACGCGAGCTCGGGCCGGCGGCGAAGCGTTTCAGCGCCTCGGCAGAGAACATGAGGCGGTACACGCTGCTCGGCACGGCGGCGCTGATGCTCGCGGTCTACGCAGCCTTCGCCCTGACGCTGGCCGTGCTCCGGCGCACGCAGCGGCAGGCGGCAGCACAGAGCGAGCGTCTCCTCCAGGCGCAGAAGATGGAAGCGGTCGGACAGCTCGCCGGCGGGATTGCGCACGACTTCAACAACCTCCTCCTCGGTATCCGCGGCTTCACGGAGCTCGCCCGAGCGTCGCTCGGACCGGGCACATCAGCCCATGACGACCTCGGCGAGGCCATCGCAGCCACCGATCGCGCGACCGTCCTGACACGCCAGTTGCTTTCGTTCAGCCGCGAACAGGTGCTGCAGCCGGTCGTGGTCGATCCGAACGCCGCGGTGTCGGGCGTGGTGAGTCTCCTCGACCGGCTCATCGGCGAGAAGATTTCGGTCAAGGTCGACCTCAAGCGGGACGTCCCGTGTGTCGAGGCAGACCCGGGCCAGCTCGGCCAGGTGATCGTCAACCTGGCACTGAACGCCCGAGACGCGATGTCGAGCGGCGGCAAGCTGACGATTCGCACCTCCCACTCCGATGTCGGACCCTTCGCTGCGGGCGAAGGACCGGGTTCCTGGGTCGTCATCGCCGTCTCGGACACCGGACCCGGCATGAGCGAGGAGACGCAGAAGAGGATGTTCGAGCCGTTCTTCACGACCAAGGACGAGGGCGCGGGGACCGGCCTCGGCCTCGCAACCGTGTGGGCGATCGTCACCCAGAGCCATGGGCACATCGACGTCTACAGCGGGCTGGGCGTCGGGACGACGATCACGATCTACCTCCCGGCCACGGACAAGAAGCTCGGCGCGGCCAAGGCGTCGCTGAACGGGGCGGGAGAGGCCGGAGCGCGAGCGACAATCCTGCTCGCCGACGACAACGAGGCAGTGCGAACCTTCGCCTCTCGCACACTCGCCAGGATGGGCTACACCGTGCTGGCGGCGGCGAATGGCCGCGAGGCGCTGCAGCTCGCATTGCCGGCCGAGCGAATCGACCTCCTGGTGACCGACCTCGACATGCCCGGCGTGAGTGGGCGTGAGCTTGCGGCCGAGCTCGGCCACCTACCGGTGCTCTACATGTCCGGGCATCCGAGGGACCTGATCGACGACGGCCAGGAAGGCGAGGCCAACTTCATCCAGAAGCCATTCGGAATGGCCGACCTCACGCGCGCCGTGGAGGCGGTCCTGGCCGGACGGCCTTCCCGCGCGGCCGCCTAGATGGGCAAGGAGCCGGTGGCGGGAATCGAACCCGCGTAACTAGCTTGGAAGGCTAGGGCTCTACCATTGAGCTACACCGGCACGGGTGACGTAGCGTAGCCGCCGTGGATCCGTACGAGTGGTCGTGGAACCCGGAAGCGCTCACCGTTGTTCTGGCTCTCGCAATCGGCTACGGGTGGGCCCTGCGCCGCTTCCCCGCACCCCGCTGGCGGATCGTCTGCTTCGTCGGCGCGATGCTGCTGGTGCTTGCCGTCACGATCACGCCGATCGACACGATCGCGTTGCACTACCTGCTGTCGATCCACCTCGTCCAGAACGTCGTCCTGGCGGAATGGGCGCCGCTGCTCTTCGTCCTCTCCATCCCGCCCGCGCTCGCAGCGGTTGCCCCGCGCGTGCCGCCGCTGCCCGCACTGGCGCTCTGGGTCGTCAATTACGGCTTCTGGCACGTGCCGTGGCTCTACGACACCGCGCTTCGGCACCCGCACCCTCTCCTCCACCTCGAGCACGCGCTCTACTTCACGACGGGCGTGCTGCTCTGGTGGCCGGTCGTCCACTCGCGGCTCTCGTCGGGCGCGAAGGCTGCCTACGTCTTCGCTGCTTTCGCGCTGGCCAGCCCAATCGGACTCGTGATGGCTCTCGTGCCGGAACCGCTCTACGACTTCTACGTCGAAAGCCCCGGCCTCTGGGGGCTCGACCCACTGGCCGACCAGCAGATCGCCGGCGTGACGATGTCGCTCACCGAAACAGTGGTCTTCTTCGCCGTCTTCGCGACGTACTTCAGCCGCTTCTTCGCCGAGCAGGACGCAGTGACTTGAGGACGAATGTCACGAGCATGGACGCGATCCGCCGTCGCCTACGGTCATTGTTCGGCTCCGGGTCCGACACTGAGAAGGATCCCGATGACCGCCGCGCCGGTTCCGACCGCCGCTCGGGCGCGGAGCGCCGAGAGCGTCTGAGCCTTCCTCCGGTTAGCGAGGAGCGCCGTTCGGGCGACGAGCGCCGCTCCGGACACGATCGCCGCGACGAGTCCTAGAGCCTCTAACGTAATGAGGCCTCGCCCAGGCGGCTCAGAGCTTCATTGCGTTAGGGGCTCTTAAGCGGCCCGTCCCGCGGTGTCGCTCTCCTCGGCCACAGCGCAGAAAGCCTCGACGACCTTCGGATCGAACTGCGTGCCGGCGCCGCGCCGGAGCTCGACGACAGCGTCGGCTCTGGACATCGCCGCCCGATAGGGGCGCGTCGAAACCATCGCGTCAAAGGCATCGCACACGGCGATGATGCTGGCACCGATCGGGATTGCGCCGCCGTCCAACGCGTCGGGGTAGCCGGTACCGTCGAATCGCTCGTGGCTCGAGCGCACCAGATCCGCGGTCGGCGCGAGCGAGGGTGCTGCGAGAATGATGCGCTCGCCGATCACCGTGTGGCGTCGCATGAACTCCCACTCGTCCTGGTCGAGCGGGCCGGGCTTGTTGAGGATCTCGTCGGGGATCGCAGTCTTGCCGACGTCGTGGAGCTTGGCTGCGAGTGAGATCAGCTTGACC
>JAXIPI010000384.1:0-21130 GCA_045403015.1 Gaiellaceae bacterium
CGGCGTGCAGCTCGGCGGGGTTCTTGATCCGCGTGACACCCACCCACTGGCCTCCGTCGAAGGGCTTCATGTAGAGCGGGTAGCCGATGCGGCCGGCGATCTCCTCCAGGTCGAAGGGAAGGTTGTAGCGCTCGGCGGTCGGCTGGAAGCGCTCGTTCGCAGGAGGGCTCTTGTGTGGGATGAGCCACGTCTCCGGCACCTTCAGGCCGAGCCGCATCATCGCGCAGTAGGCGGAGTGCTTCTCCATCGCCTGGAACGTGAACGGGTTGTTGAGCAGGTAGACGTCGTCCATCAGCGAGACCTTCTTCAGCCACTCGCGCGGCACCGTGTACCACCAGCCGAGCCGGTCGATCACGAGCGAATAGCGCGGCTTGTAGCGCAGGTCGAACGGCTCGTTCGTGATCCGCTCGCACGTCAGCTCGTGCGTCGTCCCGTCGTGCTCGATCGGCCCCACCCGCGAGAGGAGGTGCTCGAAGGCGCGTGGCCAGTCCTCCTCCGTGCCGAGGAGCAGCCCGATCAGATGTGTCTGGCTAGTCATACGAAGCGGGGGAGATGATGCGCGATCTGGGCACGCCACGCGGGCCAGTCGTGCGGGACGTCGTGTCCCCAGACGTCGAGCTCGTGCCGGATGCCCTTCTCGCCGAGTTGCGCGGCGAAGCGCCTCGTGCTCTCGAGCGCACCGGTCGAGTCCTCCCACGAGCCCTGCCCGCAGATCAGCAGCAGGTTGACCCGGCTGCGCAGCCAGTCGAGGTGCTCGCCGCCGAGGTGCGAAACGTAATCAGCCGGGTTGTTGAAGTAGACCGCGTCGCCCCGGTCGCCGCCGGCCACGACCGAGACGTCGTAGACGCCGCTGTGGCAGATCGCGAGCGGGAAGAGATCGGCTCTTCGAAGCGCGAAGTTGGCAGCGTGGTAGGCGCCGAAGCTGACGCCCGTGACGGCGATCTCGACGTCGTCGCTCGAGTCGGCCCGGATGAACGGCACGACCTGGTTCACGATCCAGTCCTCGTAGCGCCCGTGCTGCTGCGCGCGCTCCTCGAGTGAGAGCCCTTCGCGGTACCAGCTGCCCGAGTCGTAACTGTCGACGGCGTAGACCTTCACGCGCCCGCCCTCGATCAGGTCGCCGATCGCGTCGATCATCCCGCGCTCCTCGTACTGCCACGCCGGGCCCTGCTGGGAAGGGAAGGCGAGCAGGGGCCGGCCCCAGTGGCCGTAGGCGAGGACGCTTGCCTCCGCGCCGATCGCGGGCGACCAGAGTGAGTGGTGGCGTCCGTTCACGTCAGGTCACTCTCTCGAGCAGCCGCATCAGATGGGGGTGGAAGGAGTCCCGCCACGCGACCCAGTTGTGCCCGTCGCGGAACTCGTGCAAGCGTACGTCGTAGCCGTGCTTGCGCAGCGACTCCTCGAGCGCCCTGTTCGCGGGCAGGTTCTCCTCGACCGTCCCGCAGCCGAGCACGACCGGGATCGCGCGCTCCGGCCGGTTGCGATGGACGCCCCCGACGAACCGTGCAATCCGCTCGTAGCGCGGGAAGTTCCGCTCGTACGACTCGGCGCGCCGGAAGAAGCTGCCCGATTGCAGGAAGAGGGCGTCGAAGGTGTCCGGATAGCGACGGTGCGCATGGAAGAGAGCGAGCGCGCCGAGACTCGCTCCGAGGCCGATGCGAATGGGCGCCGGAGGGAGCGCCGGCAGGATCTCGTCGGCGAGCGCACGGGCGTAGCGGGCACTCGCGGAGTACGTCTCGTTGCGGTCGACAGGGCCGATCAGGGTCGCGCGGAGCGGCGGCAGTCCGCCGAGCAGGGTCAGGAGGGAGGAGTGCTCCGCGTACTCCGGCCCGTCATGGGCGAAGAGCATCGGGCTGTTCGCGGTTGCGTCCGGGTGCGCCCAGACGAGCGCGGGCAGCTCTGCCTTCAGAATGCGGCTCGGGATCGTCACGGCCTCGGCCTTGCCGGCGCGCCCGGCGGCGAGCCACGGCGGCGGCTCGTAGCCTGGCTCCTCCCACACCGACTTGTCACCCCACGGCCCGCTCGCCCTCTTCGTGTTGCCGGGGTCGAGCACCCACTCGCTGCGGCCCCGCTTGTCGATCAGCTCGAACTGGTACTCGAAGCGGGCGACGTCCGGAGCCGGTGCCGTCAGCTCCCACGACGTGTCGCGCCGTGTGAGCTCGCGCGGGAGCCGGTCGCGCAGCTCGTGGGCGAGGCGGACGGCGGCCAGGCGGCGACGCGGATCGGGAAGCTGGAAGCGAATTTCGATCACGGGAGTGTGTCGATTGCGTGTCAATTCACGCGCAGAACCGTCCTTTCGGGACGGTTCGGGCCGTTTCGGACACTAGGCACCGCCGGCAGCGGCAGGTACCACGACTCCTCCAAGCTCACGAGGAGGATCGATGAAGGCACCAGTTCCACGGCGGCTGCGCCGCGTCGTCGCCACAGCGGTTGTGTTCGTTGCCATCGCAGCAGGTGGTGCGGGAGCGACGGACCCGCCCCAAGCAGGCTCGTCGTGCACGACCGCGTCCGGGCTGCCCGGGACGGTCGTCGTCTGGACGGACTCGCGCGGCGTCGTCACGTCCTGGTGCCAGCACGCGCCACCGTCGGAGGCGCTGCCGGTCCTGGTCCTGAACGAGATCGACTACGACCAGGTCGGACCCGATGCCGGTGGGTTCGTCGAGCTGTACAACGCCGGGCTCAGCCCAGCCGACCTCGAGGGGCTCGCACTGGTCTTCGTCGACGGCGCGAGCGGGAGCGAGTACCGGCGCCGGACGCTGAGCGGCGCGCTCGCCGCCGGCGCCTACCGGGTCGTCTCCGTCGATGCTCAAAACGGCTCGCCCGACGGGGTCGCCCTCTACGACACGCGCTACGAGGGCGTGATCGATGCTCTCTCGTACGAGGGCGCGATCGAGCGGGCGTTCATCGGCCCGTTTGCCCACACGCTCGTCGAGGGCAACCCGCTTCCCGCTTCGGTGGCCGACTCGAACAGCGTGACGGGATCACTCGCGCGCCTCCCGAACGGGAGCGACACCGGTGATTCGGCCACCGACTGGGCGTTCACCACCACCGTCACCCCGGGCCGAGAAAATGCCCGCTAACGCCGTCCCTTCGCCCGAATGTTCGCGCGCCCCTCCGCGCCGGCCTTGACCCAGCGCTTCTTCGCCTCGGCCTGGAGCCGCTTGTCGAGCCGACGCTCGAGGTGCGCAAGCTCGCGCTGCAGCTTGTTGTAGCTCGCCCAGCGCTCGGAGGCGAGCGAGCCGTCCTCGAGCGCAGCCTGCACCGCGCAGCCGGGCTCGGTCTGGTGAGCACAGTCCGAGAAACGACACTGAGCGGCGAGGTCCTCGACGTCCCCGAACGTCTCGGAGAGCCCGTCGGACGACTCCCAGAGCTGGAGCTCCCGCATCCCGGGCGAGTCGAGCACGAGTCCGCCGTCGGGCAGGAGCACGAGCTGCCGGTGCGTCGTCGTGTGCCGCCCTTCTCCGTCGTCCTCCCGGATCGGCTGCGTTGCGAGCACCTCTTCGCCCGCAAGCGTGTTCACGAGCGTCGACTTTCCGACGCCGGAGGAGCCGAGCAGCGCGATCGTCTGCCCCGGAGCGAGGTGCGCGCGGACGAGCTCGAGCCCATCCCCAGTGAGGCTCGAGATCGCATGCACGGGGATGCCGAAAGCAATCGACTCGACCTCGAGCACGCGCAGCGCGAACTCGGGATACAGATCGGTCTTCGTCAGGACGATCACCGGCTTCGCGCCGCTCTCCCACGCCATCGTGATGTAGCGCTCGAGGCGGCGCAGGTTGAAGTCCTCGTTCATCGACATGAGGAGGAAGACCGCATCGACGTTCGCCGCGAGCACCTGCTCCTCCGAGGCGTTGCCCGCTACCTTGCGGGAGAACGCGGTCCGGCGCCGCAGGATTGCGTGGATCGTCGCCGCGCCTTCATCGGGACGCGCAGCGATCGCAACCCAGTCGCCGACGGCGGGCATCCCGCCAGTGGCGGCCTCGTGCTCCATCCGGCCCGAGGGCTCGGCACGCAGCTCGCCGAGCTCGCTGAAGAGGATGTAGGCGCCGCGATGCTGCGCGGCGACGCGCGCCGGGAGGAAACCCTCGACGGCGTTCGGTTCGAAATCGGTTGTGTGGCTGTCAGTCCAGCCGAGATCCTGCAGTGCGTACAAGCGAGGCTCCTTGAGCGAGAGTGGTTGGAAGGCACGCGGAGTCAACGCGCGCCTGCGCGGCTCAGGAGCTGCCGGAGGTGTGGGACCGACGGCCTTAGAGCCGCGGAGCTCTAGAGGCGAAGGGTGCAAGCTCGATCATGAGTTCGAACCTCCTTCGTCGTCGGGACGTCTCAAAGTATGCATACGACTGGTTGGGATGTCGAATCTGGCCTTGGTGTTCCGAGAGCGACGGAGTAGAGTCCCGGCCGGAAAGCCGTCAGGGAGCAGGACCAAACCTAGGGGAGGGGAACGGGTGTCTCATCTTCGTCTGCGCCTGGCCATCGTGGTCGGGGCGCTGCTGGCGTTGGCTGGGTCGACAAGCGGTCTTGCCGCAAGCGACGGCGTCGTCATCAGCCAGGTCTACGGGGCCGGCGGCAACACCGGCGCATCGTTCACGCACGACTTCATCGAGCTCTTCAACCGCGGCGCGACACCCGTCGTTCTGGACGGCATGTCCGTCCAGTACGCGAGCGCCACCGGCACGGGAGCGCTCGGCGCCAACGCCGGACAGCTGACGGAGCTCTCCGGGACGATCCAACCGGGCAAGTACCTCCTCATCCACGAGTCCTCGGGCGCGGTCGGGGCAGCTCCGCCGGCGACCGACATCGTCGACGCGACGCCGATCTCAATGGCCGCCGGAGCGGGCAAGGTTGCGCTGGCGACCGGAACGACCACGCTCAACTGCAACACCGCCGCCACCTGCACCGCGGCCGGCACGCTCGGACGCATCGTCGACCTCATCGGGTACGGGAACGCGACCTTCTTCGAGGGAACGACGGCGGCTCCGACTCTCAATGCCACCTCGTCGGCCGTCAGGGCCGGCAGCGGCTGCACGGACACCGACGACAACGCTGCCGACTTCGCGGCGCTCTCGCCGCCTGCTCCTCGCAACTCCGCGACCACTGCGTTCGTCTGCGGCGGCCCGCCCACGCCGACCAACCCAACCGGTGTCGGCGCGGCCATTCCGGCTTCGGTGCTCGCCGGCGGGAGCACGCTCCTCACCGTCACGGTCACACCTGGCGCGAACCCGACGAGTACCGACTTCACAGTGGTCGGTGACCTGAGCCAGATCGGCGGCTCGGACACCCAGTTCTTCTTCGACGACGGCACGAACGGCGACGCGGTCGCCGGCAACAATGTCTTCTCGTACGGCGCCACCGTCGCGTCCGCGACCACGCCGGGTGCGAAGAGCCTGCCGGTCGCGATTACGGACGGCCAGGAGCGGATGGGCGGCGCCACGATCGCTCTCACGGTCGCCGAGCCGCCGTCCGCGGCGATCGAGATCAGCGAGATCCAGGGCGCCGCGCATCTCTCGTCCCACAACGGCGAGACGGTCACGACGACCGGCGTCGTGATCGGGAAGATCGGCAGCAGCTTCTACATCCAGGATCCGACGCCCGACGCCAATCCGGATACCTCGGAAGGGCTCCAGATCTTCGGGGCGTCCGCCGCGGCCGGCGTCAGCGTCGGCGACGAGGTCAGCGTCCTCGGCCGGGTGACCGAGTTCCGCTCGAACCTGGCGAACCTCACGCTGACCGAGCTCACGAGCCCGGTCGTCACCGTTCTCTCGGGCGGCAACGCGTTGCCGGCGCCCACGGTCATCGGAACAGGCGGCCGCATTCCGCCCAACACGGTGATCGAGGACGACGCGACCGGCAACGTCGAGGCGCCCGGCGTCCTCTTCGATCCCGCCGAGGACGGCCTCGACTTCTACGAGAGCCTGGAAGGGATGCTCGTTCAGATGAACGACCTCGTCGCGACGAGCTTCACCTTCACGAACTTCGGCGAGATCTTCGTCGTCGGCGACAACGGCGCGAATGCGACGACGATGACTCCGCGCGGGGGCCTCGTCATCAGCCCCGGCGACCTGAACCCGGAGCGGATGGTGATCGACGACGAGTGGTTCAAGACCGGGTCGCCCGCGATGCCGGCCGTGAACGTCGGCGGCACCTTCCCGGGCGCGCACGTCGGGATCATGGACTGGGCCTTCGGCGAGTACCGGATCCAGCTGCGCGCGCAGCCGGTCGTCGGCTCCACGGGCGTCTCCGTTCGCGAGTCGACGGTCGCCGCCGGCACCGACAAGGTCTCGATTGCGACGTTCAACGTCGAGAACCTCGCCGGGAACGAGCCCGACGCGAAGTACAACACGCTCGCGGGGATGATCGTGAACAACCTCGCAGCGCCGGACATCGTCGGCCTCGAGGAGATTCAGGACAACAACGGGGCGACGGGCGGCACGTCCAGTCCGGTCGTGGACGCGAACGTGACCCTCGACCGCCTTGTCGCCGCGATCCAGGCTGCCGGCGGGCCGACCTACAGCTACCGGCAGATCAACCCGGTCGCCCACCAGGACGGCGGGGAGCCGGGCGGCAACATCCGCGTTGGCTTCCTCTTCCGAACGGATCGCGGACTCGCGTTCGTCGACCGTCCGGGCGGCGACTCGACGACGCCGGTAGCGGTGGTCGCCGGCCCGACCGGCCCCGAGCTCTCGCTGAGCCCGGGCCGAGTCGCGCCGACGAACACGGCCTGGAACTCGAGCCGGAAGCCGCTCGCGGCCGAGTTTACCTACAACGGCCACACGCTGTTCGTGATCGTGAACCACTTCAACTCCAAGGGCGGCGATCAGGGGCTCTTCGGGTCCTCGCAGCCGCCGGTCCTCAACTCCGAGGTGCAGCGAAACGCGCAAGCGACGCTGCTCGCCGGCTTCGTCGGCGAGATCCTCGCGGCGGATCCGACGGCGAATGTTGCTGTGATCGGCGACCTGAACGACTTCCAGTTCTCGCCGCCGTTGCAGAAGCTGAAGGACGCAGGCCTGACCGCGATGATCGAGACACTGCTGCCGAACGAGCGCTACAGCTACGTGTTCGACGGGAACAGCCAGGTGCTCGACCACATCATGGTCAGCAGCAACCTGTTGAACAACGCTGCGGCGGCGGCGGGCTACGACGTCGTGCACGTGAACTCCGAGTTCATCGACCAGGCGTCGGACCACGACCCGCAGCTCGTGCAGCTGACGATGCCGGCGCCGACGATCTCGGCGTCCGCGTCGCCGGCCGCGAACGCGGCCGGGTGGAACAACACCCCGGTGACGGTGAGCTTCACGTGCGTCGACCCGCTATCGGCAATCCTGGGCGGTTGCCCGCCGCCCGTGACCCTCGAAACCGAGGGTGCCGACCAGGGGGTCTCGCAGATGGTGACGACTGAGGGCGGGCTCTCACTCTCGGCGGATATCGGGAACATCCACATCGACCTGACAAACCCGACGGTGACCTACACCGGCGGCAAGGCCAGCTATCAGGTCGACGAGCAGGTCTCGATCACCTGCACCGCGGCCGACGCCCTGTCGGGCGTGGCGTCGACCACCTGCGCGAACGTGAGCGGGCCGGCGTACTCGTTCGGTCTCGGCTCGCACACGTTCAGCGCGACCGCGACCGACACTGCCGGGAACACCGCCGGGAGCTCGGTGACGTTCACGGTCGGCGTGACGTACACGAGCCTCTGCAATCTGTCGCAGCGGTTCGCCGATAGCAGGGCCGTCGGAACCGCGCTCTGCGCGTTGCTCAGGCTCGCCGAGAGTGCCGAGGCGCACAACCGCCCGATCGTCAAGAGGCTGAGCCTGCAGGCGTACGCCCTGCTGGTGCGAGCCCAGACCGGGAGGACACTGACCGCAGCGGAGGCTGCGACCTTGATCGCGCTCGCGCGCGCGCTCTAGCGTCCGGAGCGGTGCTGGTGGCGGAGTCGGCGAGCTGCCGGCTCCGTCACCGCTCCGTTACCGGATGTGACTTGGATTGCAGCAGGCAGAGGAATACGATCGCGGCACGGATTGAACCAGCACATTGGCTCGTCATTCGGGGGAAAGAGGGAGAGGACAATGAACCGTATGCGACTCGGTTGGGCAGCGATGGCGCTCGTCGCCATCCTCCTCATCGCCGTAGGAACTGCAGGTGCCGCGAAGAGCGGCGCGAAGCGCACGAAGGCCGGGCCTCCCGGCATCAACACGGTGGTCATGTTCGCGTCCGATGGGATGCGCCCGGATCTCGTGCGCAAGTACTCGGACCTGAAGCTCCTGAAGACGATGGGGCAGATGCTGAAGACCGGGGTCGAAGGCCAGAACGGGCTCGAACAGGCATTCCCGCCCAACACCGGCGTCGGCTGGTACACGCTGGCGTCAGGGACGTGGCCGTCGGAGCACGGCTCGACGAACAACACTTTCCACCGCACGGGCGAAGGAAACTTCAACAACCGGACATCCTTCGCGACGACGGGGCTCCTCCAGGCTGACACGCTCCCGCAGGCCGCGGAGCGCGCCGGCCAGAAGGTCGTCTCGATGGAGTGGGTCGGCGCCCGGAACTATGTGCCGGCCCTGCAAGGCCCGGTGGTCGACTTCCGGAGCTTCTTCTCCAATCGCGGCGTCCTGCTCAACTACGACCTGCCCGGGCAGCCTGCGCTCGCAAACACCTTCGGCGTTTCCTACCAGCGCGTCGAACTCGACGACGCCGCAGGCTGGTCGAACGTGCCGGTCTCCTACAGCCCGGCCAAGCAGGAACAGCTGACGGTCACGAACACGGCCTTTCCCGCGACCGACAACGTGACGCGGGTTTACGACCTTTATATCTACGACTCGACCGACAACGGCGTCACGAGCTACAACCGTGTCCTGCTTGCGCCGGCCACGGCCGGCAAGGACGGTTCTCAGAAGGCTGCCGACCTGAAGGCGGGCGACTGGGCCGACGTGAAGGTGACCCTCACCGGCGCGCGCGCAGGACAGACGGCCGGCTTCTACTTCAAGCCGATCGAGATCGCGCCGGACCTCTCGAAGTTCCGTGTCTACTTCACGTCGATCCAGCGTGTGAACGCGACGTACAACGCACTCGGCGCGGCTGGCTCGGCCGCCTTCGAGGAGACACTCGCGCACGACTTCCCGACCTCGACCGCGGCCGACTTCGCGCCGCTCGAGGCGCTGATCGTCGACGAGGACACGTACGTCGAGCAGGGCCTGATGTGGAAGGACGCCCACTTTGCGTACTTGAACTTCATCTTGAAGACGCTCGACGTCGATCCGAAGCTGCTGATGGTCGGCAATCCCGTGACGGACGAGTTCCAGCACCAGTTCATGGGCCTCGTTACGCCGACCGACATGGACGGCGACCCGAACCCCTACTACGACGACCTCACGAATGACAACGTCCCCGACGGACGTGTCGCCGTCCGCGAGGGGTACATCCGCGCCGCGTATCAGGAAGCGGATGAGACGCTCACTCTCGCCCGCCAGCTGGCCGGGGCGGAGAACACCGCGTTCGTCAGCTCGGACCATGGCTTCGCGCCGCAGTGGTACGCGGTCAACGCCGGCAAGGTGCTGTTCGACGCCGGCCTGACGAGCGCCGAGGTCATCTCGAACTGCCGCGCCGTGCCGGCGGGCACGGGGGCGTTCACCAGCGCGAAGGCGTGCTGGGCGGGCGGAACGGCCCAGGTGTACATCAACCTGGCCGGACGCGATCCGGGCGGAACCGTCCCGGCGGCCAACTACGAGGCCGTTCGCACGCAGATCATCAACGCGTTCCAAAACCTGACCGACCCGGCGAATCCGGGCAAGCAGGTCGTGCTCAAGATCATGAAGAAGGAGGAGCTCCGAAACGTCGATGGCACCGACGCGCTGCACCCGACGCGGAGCGGCGATGTCGTGGTCGTCCTGCGCCCGCCGTACCAGTTCGACGCGGCGACGCTGGGACAGCGGATCGCGTTCTCGCAGTTCTTCGGCCAGCACGGCTACCTGCCGAATCTGGTCGACCTCGCGCACAACGTGAACATGCACGCGACGTTCATCGCCTCCGGCCCCGGCATCAAGAATCTGAACACCCCGGTGCCGGGCGTCAAGGCGGTTGATCTTGCGCCGACCCTGGCGTACCTGCTCGGGATCCAGGGCCCGCAGAATGCCCGCGGGAAGATCCTGCTGAACATCCTCAAGGGAGGCGAGAAGCTCCGTGAGCTGACAGTGCTGAACATCAGCGACTACCACGCGCAACTGACGCCGCTGGCAGAAACGCCCGACACGGTGCCCGGCACGGGCGCGGTCAACCCGACGTTCCCGATCGGTGGCGCGGCGTTCCTGAAGCCGTGGTTCGACGCGTACCGAGCCGAGGCTCCGGGCGGGTCGCTCACGATCGCCGGCGGAGACTCGTTCGGCGGCGCGACGCCGCCGATCTCGAACTTCTTCGAGGACAAGCCCGGAGTCGATGCCATGAACCTGATGGGCTTCGACGTGGAGGCGCTCGGCAACCACACGTTCGACCGTGGCGAGGCGTTCCTCCGCAGCGTGCTGATTCCACGCTTCAACGGGCAGATGCTGTCGGCGAACGTCGTCTATCCGGACAACACGACGCCGCCGGAGTGGAAGAAGTCGAAGGTGTTCACGGTCAACGGCGTCAAGCTGGGCGTCGTCGGGTTCACGACCGAGGCGACTCCCAGCCTGCTCTTCCCGGGCAAGCTCGGACCGTTCGAGGTCCGGCCAGTCGTTCCGGCCGTCCAGGCCGAGATCGACCGGCTCAACACCCAGGGAGTGGGCGCGATCCTCGCGATCGGCCACGAGGGAGCGACCGCAGGAACGATCAGCGACCCCACCGGGCCGATCGTGGACATCGCCGACGCCCTCCAGCGGGTCGACGTCGTGATGGGCGACCACAACGACCTGCAGGTCGTCTCGAGACGGGCCAACAAGGTCCTGACCGAGAACCGGGCCAAGGGGATCCGGTTCACGCGGGTCCGCATGCTGTACGACACCAGCGCCAAGCGGGTCGTGTACGAGACCGCCGACTTCCACAAGCCGTGGAACATCGGCGTCACCCCCGACCCGACGATCCAGGCGCTGATCAACGACCTCAACACCCAGCTCGGACCGATCTTCAACACCCTGACCGGCACCTCGACGGTGACGGTGCCCCGCTCGGACGCGTGCGGAAACGGCGTCGGCAGGACGTGCGAGTCGAAGATCGGCAACGTGGTCACGGACGCGATGCGGAAGACGTACCTCACCGACTTCGCGATCACGAACTCGGGCGGCCTCCGGGCAGATCTGACGTGCCCGACCACCGACGCCGCGGGCGACTTCTGCCCGGCGTTCACGCCACCCCCGTACCCGATCACGCGCGGGCAGGTGCTCGGCGTGCTCCCGTTCGGAAACATCATCGTGACGCTGTCGGTGAACGGAGCCGAGCTGAAGACGATGCTCGAGAACGGCGTGTCGACGATGCCGGCGGTGAACGGGAAGTTCCCGGAGGTGTCGGGGCTCTGCTTCACGTACGACATCACGGCGGCCGCCGGCAGCCGGGTGACCGGTGCGGTGCGGCAAGCCGCCGACGGCACCTGCACCGGCGCTCCCGTCGACCTGACGGCTGCGTCGACGTACTCCATCGCGGAGAACGACTTCATGGTCGCCGGCGGCGACGGCTACCCGGTCTTCTCCTCACGGGCCGTCTCGCAGGAAATCATGGACGAAGCGGTCGCCGACTACATCACGGCGAACACGCCGATCAGCCCTGCGATCCAGGGGCGGATCGTCTGCTCCGGCGCGACCTGCCCGGTCGTCACGCCGTAGGCAGAAACCGGTAGAGAGGGGCGGCTTCGGCCGCCCCTCTCTTGTCTCCGAGGCCCAGGGTCTCTGTAGCTTCAGGGCATGGAGACCCCCAGTCGCCGCCACGGCGTCCGCGCCGGGCTTCCGCTCGCTCTCGCCCCGCTTCTCTTCGGCGCCTCGTTCGGGCTGCTGGCAATTGACGCCGGCATGGGCCGGCTCGGCGCGGTCGTCATGTCGGCGACCACGTTCGCCGGCTCCGCGCAGTTCGCCGCCGCCTCGATCCTCGAGGACGGCGGCGGTGCAGCGGCCGCGATCGTCGCAGCAGTGCTGCTGAACGCTCGCTACGTCCCGCTCAGCCTCGGGGTGGCCTCGATCTTCCCCGGCTCGCGCAAGCGTCGGCTGCTGGAGGCGCAGCTGATCGTGGACGAGTCCTGGGCCCTCTCCGGCCGCAGCGGCCGTTTCGAGTATGGGATCCTGACCGGCGTCGGCATCCTCCTCTACGTCGTCTGGGTCGGCGGCACCGCGCTCGGAACGGTCATCGGTGACCTACTCGACCCGGAGGCGATCGGGATCGACGCGGCGTTCCCCGCCCTCTTCCTCGCCCTCCTCGCGCCATACCTGCGCAGCCGCCGAGCACTTGCAACCGCCCTCGTCGCGGGCACGATCACGCTTGTGCTCCTGCCGTTCACGCCTCCGGGCGTGCCGATCGTCGCGGCCAGTCTCGCCTGCCTGGTCGGGCTTCGCCGGTGACCTGGCTCGTGATCGCAGTCGTCGGCGTCGTGACGATTCTGTTCAAGGCTTCCGGGCCCGTCCTGCTCGGCAGTCGGGAGCTGCCGCCTCGCGCGCTCGCGGTCGTGGAGGTGCTGGCGCCGGCGATGCTAGCGGCACTCGTCGTCACACAGACGGTCGGGGGTAACGGTGGGCTCGTGATCGACGAGCGGCTCGCCGGGGTCGCCGCCGGGGCGGTTGCCATCTGGCTGCGCGCGCCGCTGATCGTCGTGATGTTCGTTGCCGCGGCGACCGCCGCGCTGGTCCGGCTCCTCTAGCCCAGACGAGTCAAAGCGCGTACCAAACGTGCAGGCGCATGGCACTCGGCCACTACCATCGCCCGACCATGCGAGTCGAGGAGATGGTCGAGAGAATCTGGCCCGGCACCCATCCGCACATCGAGGTGCTCGGCGGCGGCATCACCAATCGCAATTTCAAGATCACACTCGAGGACGGCGCGTACGTGCTTCGCATCGGCGGCAAGGACACGCAGCTGCTCGGGATCAACCGGCGTGCCGAGCACGAAGCCTCGCTCGCGGCGGCGGCAGTCGGTGTCGGACCAGAGGTGGTCGCGTTCATCGAGCCCGAGGGCTACCTGGTCACGCGCTTTCTGGAGGGCAACGTCGTCGAACCGGAGACGATTCGGGAACCGGAGCGGCTCCGTCGCGTTGCCCAGTCGCTGCGCGCGGTGCACAGCGGGCCGCCGATCTGCGGGCGGTTCGACTCGTTTCGCGTCGTCGAGGCCTACGCCGCCACCGCGACGACGCACGGTGTGACGATCCCGGCCGCGTACGACCGGGCGCGGGACACGGCGTCTCGCGTCGAGCGCGCACGCGGCCCCGCAGCCGAGCGGCCGTGCCACAACGACCTGCTCACAGGGAACTTCATCGACGACGGCACGCGGATCCGGATCGTGGACTGGGAATACGCGGGCATGGGCGACGTCTTCTTCGACCTGGCGAACTTCTCCGTCAACAACGGCTTGTGCAAGGACGAGACCGCGGGGTTCCTGCGCGCGTACTTCGGCGACGTGCGCCCGGAGCACGAGCGCGCGCTGAGGCTGATGCGGTACATGTCCGATTTCCGCGAGGCGATGTGGGGAGTCGTCCAGCAGGGTCTCTCGGACCTCGACTTCGACTTCCAGGCCTACGCGGACGAGCACTTCCAGCGGTTGGAGCGCACCGCCTCGGAGCGCCTGTTCCGGCGGGCTCTGGGCTAGCCGTCCGGGGCTAGGAAGCCTGGCGCCGCGGAAAGAGCAGCGCAGCAGCGGCGGCCGCGTGCGCAAGCACGGAGACCGCCGCCACGATCTTGAGTGTTGTGTTCATCGCCACATGAACGATGATCGGCACCGCGGCGATCCCGCTTTAGCCGACCGTGAAGCTCCCGTTCATCTGGCTCGCATGCGGGTCGCAGACGAACTCGTATTCACCGGCCTGCAACTCGATGTCGAAGCTCTTCTCGCCGGTCTCTGAGACGTCGGTCGACACGTCGATGCCGGGGCCTGTGAGATGGAAGTTGTGGTCGGACGACTGGTCGTTCACGACGAGCGTGTAGCTCCCCGCGGTGAGACCGTCGGTCCCGTCGAGACTGATGTCGAAGCCGGGGCCGACGCTCCCGTTCAGCGTCGTACCGCCTCCCGAGCCACTCGACTCGGTCGTCGTCGCCTCTGTCGTGCTGCTCGCCTCGTTGTCGTCGCCTCCGCAGCCGGCGACGGCCAGACCAAGCAGAGCAAACAGGATCAGCAATGCAGCGCGTGAGCGGGTCACGGCATCCCCTCTCGGTTGGTTCAGGAGACTTTACGCGCGCCATCGCCGAACGGGTCACGGCAGCCGGTTAGGTTCTCCGTGCGATGAGATCCCGGGCGAGAGCGGTGGTGATCGGCGGTGGCGTCGGCGGCTGCTCGATCCTCTACTGGCTCGCGCGGCTCGGCTGGGACGACGTGATCCTCGTCGAGCGAGCCGACCTGACATCGGGCTCGACGTTCCATTCCGCCGGCCTCGTTGGCCAGCTGCGCAGCTCGCTGTCGCTCACGAAGATGATGATGGAGAGCGTCGACCTCTATCGCGCGATCGGCGACGAGGTCGGGCTCGAGACCGGCTGGCGTGAGGTCGGATCGCTTCGGCTCGCGTCGTCCACGGAGCGGATGGAGGAGATCTCGCGGCAGGCCGGCTGGGCAAAGACGTTCGGCTTGCCGCTCGAGCTGGTCTCCCCCGCCGAGGCGCAGGCGCTCTTCCCGCCGATGTCCACCGAGGGTGTGCTGGGTGCCGCCTATCTCCCCACCGACGGCTACGTCGACCCCTCGCAGCTCACGTTCGCGCTCGCCGCGGGTGCGCGCCGGCGTGGCGCGGAGATTGCGACGAGCACTCGCGTCACTGCCATCCACGTCGAGGGCGGCCGCGTCAGCGGTATCGCCACCGACAAGGGGGAGATCGAGACGGACGTCGTGGTCAACGCGGGCGGGATCTTCGCGCAGGAGCTCGGCTCGCTCGCCGGGGTGAACGTCCCGGTCGTGCCGATGGCGCACGAGTACCTCGTGACCCGCCCGGCCGGCCTGCCCCTCGACATGCCGACGATGCGCGACCCGTCCCTCCTCGTGTATTTCCGGCCGGAGTCGGGCGGGCTGGTGATGGGCGGGTACGAGCGCGACCCGGCGCCCTGGTCGCTCGACGGCATCCCGCCCGATTTCAACAGCCGGCTGCTGGAGGAGGACTGGCCGCGCTTCGAGCCGTTGTTGGAGAACGCGGTGCGCCGCGTTCCAAGCCTCGAGGAGATGGAGGTCGTCAGGCTGATCAACGGTCCCGAGGCGTTCACGCCGGACGGCGAGTTCATTCTCGGGCCGACAGACGTGCGCGGCTTCTGGGTCGCGGCCGGGTTCTGCGCCCACGGTCTGGCGGGGGCCGGGGGGATGGGAAAGCTGGTCGCGGAGTGGATCGTCGAGGAGACACCGAGCCTCGACGTGTGGCAGATGGACTCGCGCCGCTTCGGCGCCGCGTACCGGACCCGTGCCTACACCGTCGCTCGCACGACAGAGGTGTACTCGACCTACTACGACGTCAAGTATCCGGGGCACGAACGCGAGGCGGGGCGGCCGCTGCGCCTCTCGCCGGCGTATCCGCGCCTGGAGGAGCTCGGGGCGTCGTTCGGCGAGAAGTCCGGCTGGGAGCGGGCGAACTGGTTCGAGCCGAACGCGGCGGGCGGCGACGAGAGCCTCCGCGCACGCGGCTGGGCGGGCCGGCACTGGTCGCCTGCGATCGGGGCCGAGCACCGCGCGTGCCGCGAGGCCGCAGCCCTCTTCGACGAGACGTCGTTTGCGAAGATCGAGGTCTCGGGCGAGGGCGCCGCCGAGTTGCTCGAGTGGCTCTGCGACAACCGCGTTGCGCGCGATGTCGGTGCGATCACCTATACCCAGATGCTGAACGCACGTGGTGGGATCGAATGCGACTTCACGGTCACGCGGCTCGCGGCGGAGCGCTTCCGGATCGTCACGGGCACCGCCTTCGGCCGGCACGATCTCGCCTGGATCCGCGAGCACGCTCCCGACGACGGCTCGGTCACCGTGACAGACGTGACGTCAGCGTATGCCTGTCTCGGGCTTTGGGGCCCGGCTGCCCGCGAAATCCTCGCGCCGCTGACGACCGATCCCCTCGAATTCCCGTACATGCGAGCGCGCGAGGTCGCCGTCGGTCCCGTGCCGTGCCTCGCACTTCGGGTCACGTACGTCGGCGAGCTCGGCTGGGAGCTCTACTGCCCGTCGGAGTTCGGGCTCAGGCTCTGGGACACAATCTGGGCGGCCGGCCGTGCGCACGGGCTCGTCGCGGGCGGCTACAAGGCGATCGACTCGCTTCGCCTCGAGAAGGGCTATCGCGTCTGGGGAGCCGACATCACAGCGGGAGACACGCCGTACGAGGCCGGACTCGGCTTCGCGGTCAAGCTCGACAAGGACTTCCACGGGAAGGAGGCCCTGCTCGCGGCCGGTGAGCCGGAGCGGCGGCTCGCGTGCGTCACGCTCTCCGACTCACGGGCCGTTGCACTCGGCTCCGAGCCGGTGCGGGTTGCAGGAGAGATCGCTGGGCGCGTCACGAGCGGCGGCTACGGCTACACGGTTGGCCGCTCGATCGCGTACGCCTATCTGCCCGAGGCGAGCGCCGAGCCCGGTACGCCCGTCGAGGTCGAGATCTTCGGCGAGTGGGTCGGCGGCGAGGTTGCGGCCGAGCCGTTGTACGACCCGGGCCGTGAGCGGTTAAGCCTCTAGATCTCGAGCACGGACGCCACGATCTCGTTCAGCTCGGCGTGCGAGAACGGCTTGTAGAGCAGGCCGACCGCGCCGAGCTCGACAGCTTTCGTCGTACGCTCAGGCTCCTTCGAGCCGCCCGTCATCAGGATCACGGGCAGATCCGGCTGGCGCAGGCGGAGCGCGTAGAGGAGCTCGACGCCGGTCATCTCGGGCATCACCACGTCGCTGACGACGAGGTCGAACGGCTCTTCGTCAAGCAGGTCGAGCGCGTGGCGAGCGGTCGGCACGCCGTGCGGTTTGTAGCCGCTCCGGCGCAGGAACTCGACCGTGAGGTCGCGCACGGCCGGCTCGTCGTCGACGACCAGGATCCTCACAGGCGCAACGCACCGCCGCCCGTGGCGGTGACGACGCCTTCGCGTACCTCGAGCTCGATCGTGGCGCCCTGTTCGGCGCGGCGGAGCTCGTCGACGAGAAGCTCGACCAGCCGGCGCTGGGTCTCACCGGGTCTCGCGACGACTGTCGCGTCGCCGCTGACGGTGAATGTCGTGTCGTGCACGGGCAGCACCCGCAGGACGAGCGCGATCGCGTCTGCTGCCGCGGCGCCGAGCGACAGCTCCCGTTCCGGCTCCTCCTGCAGCCGGATGAACGCCTGCAGCGCACGAACGATCTCGGCGATCTCAAGCCCTGTGCGGTGCGTCAGCGCGATTCGATCATTGAGCTTGGTGCCGGGCTCAGTGTCCGAAAGCGCAAGCTCCGCGGAGCCGACGAGCCCGACGAGCGGGTTCGAGATCTGGTGCAGCGCCCCTCGTGTCAGCAGCCCAAGGGTCTGGAGCGCACGCGCCTCGGGGGCGTCGGTCGCCACGCGCTCTATGATCCCCACGCGGATCTGCGTCCGGTCCGGACAAGAGTCATGCAAACCCCCAACACTCGACAGCCCCAACCTGGCATCCTAGAGCCCCGTGTCTGAGCGGGCGACGGTGGTGACCTGCCTTGTCGCCGACGACCACCCGGCGGTCGTCGAGGCTGTGGCCGACGTGCTGGGGGAGCACGGGATCGAGATCGCCGGCCGCGCGCGGGACGGAAGGGATGCGGTGGAGCAGATCGAGCTCCGTAAGCCGCGAGTCGCCATCCTCGACCTGCGGATGCCGGGCATGTCCGGCATCGAGGTCGCACGGCATGTGGCGCGGACGGCGCCGGAGACAGCCGTCATCCTGTACACCGCGTTCGGGGACCGAGCGCTCCTGACCGAGGCGCTCGACGCGGGCGCTCGCGGATTCGTTCTCAAAGAGGCGCCCCTGGCGGAAGTCGTCCGTGCCGTCGAGCTCGTCGCCGCCGGACGCACGTACGTCGACCCCGTTCTCGCGGGCGTCCTCTCGAGCTCTGCCGCGACGGAGAAGATGAAGAACCTGACCCAGCGCGAGCGCGACGTGCTCCGCCTACTGGCCGATGGGATGTCGAACGAGGAGATCGGCAAGGCGCTGTTCATTTCTCCTGAGACGGTTCGGACACACGTGCGGAAAGCGATGGCCAAGCTCGAAGCCGACACCCGAACGCAGGCGGTGGCGACGGCGCTGCGGCAGAGCCTGATCGCCTGAGGCGCTGGACTAGCGGCTGAGCTTGAGCGCCGCCGGCATTCCGACGAGCGACGAAAGCAGGGTGCGAAACTCGGCGGGCCGCATCGATGCGGACTCGTCCGTCGGTGAAGCGGGCCGGTAGGCGTTGTCCTTCGACGGCCAGTACGCCCACGCGACCATCGATGCGAAGCGCTCGCAGCCGTTCGCGCCGTGCGAGAGGCCTGCGGTCTCGTAGCACCACGCGGTCGTCCCCAGCTTCTCCTGGAGCACGGCGCGGCGTGGCGCGTCGAGCACGTGAAAGTCGATCTGGTGCGCGTACTCGTCCATCACGGTCGCCCAGGCGAAGCGGCCGGCGCCGAGCAGGCTCCGGTCGAGCCAGATGTCGCCGGGGGTGGAGTGGGAGACGCCGTAGGTGCCGACGTGAATCGTCACGTGCTGAGGGACGATGCTCCAGTCGAACGCGCTCGCGTTGAGCGCGGCCCGCACCGTCGAGCGCTCGGCCGGCTTCGCGCCCTCGAAGCTGTAGTCGCCACCGCCCGCGAGGGCGGATGCCGGCAGGACGAGCGCAGCCAGCGTTACAGCCAAGATGAGAAGTCTCCGCAGCATCTGCTCTGTTCGTCGTCCGCAGGGGCTTGCACGCACATTCCCGGTCTCGCTTTGAGATGCACCGATACCGCGGGGCCTCCGTCACCCGAATCGGGGATGGTTACCCGGGCGGACGCAGAGTGGCGAACGGATCGGTGATCTCGAGCGCGCGAACGCGGAACCTGTACACCTCCGCGGGACGCCCGCCCGTGCGTCCCGGCTCACGGCGTGACCCGGTCGTTTCCAGCACGTTGCGGCGCAGCAGCACCCGCTTCAGGTTCGTCGCGGAGACGTCGTGGCCGAGGGCGGCCGCATAGAGGTCGCGCAGCTCGGAGAGCGTGAAGGACGGCGGGGCCAGCGCGAAGCCGACGTTGGTGTAGGAGAGCTTTCCGCGCAGCCGCTCGCGGCCGGCAAGGACGATCTCCTCGTGGTCGAAGGCGAGTTCCGGCAGCCCGTCCACGGGGTGCCAGGCAGTGTCTTCGGGCAGCTGGGGATCGACGCCGGCCGGGACGATGCCGAGGAACGCGGTTGCGAGCTCCCGGTGGGCTGGGTTGCGGCCGGGCTCGCTCCACGAGCCGAGCTGTTCCAGGTGCGCGACCTCTCTGACGTCGACCTTCGCCGCGAGGTGGCGCCGGATTGAGGTTTCGAGCGTCTCGTTCGGTTCGAGCGTCCCGCCGGGGAGCGCCCACGCGCCCGCGTCTGGCTCGCGTGCGCGCTGCCACAGGAGCGTCTGCAGCCGTCCGTCGCGCACCTGGAGCACGACCGCGAGCGTGACCTGCCCAGGAGCTCTGAGAGGGGGTGTGGTAGGATCGGCTCCAGGTTTGTGCCTCACAGTCTAAAACCTAACCGAAAGGCTCTCCTCATGCGTCGTCTGCTCGCGCTCGCACTGCTCCTGTCGCTCGTCGTCCTCGCCGGCTGTGGCGGCTCCGATGACGAAGCCGGCCAGACGACGACTGCCACGACGACGTCGGAGGCAAACCCGATCCGCGTCGGCCTGATCACCGACCAGGGCCAGCTCGACGACAACGGCTTCAACGAGCTGGCGTTCAACGGGCTGACGCGCGCTGAGAAGGAGCTCGGGATCAAGGGCCGCGTCATCGAGTCGGCCTCGGCCGCGGACTACGTCCCGAACATGACCTCGCTCGCCCGGCAGGGCTACGACCTGGTGATCGGCGTCGGCTTCGCGCAGGGCGACGCGATCGGCAAGGTGGCACAGAAATTCCCTGACGTCGGCTTCGCGATCATCGACGTCGACCAGGCATACGTCCCCGGAAAGCCGGCAAACGTGGAGGGGCTCCTCTTCCGCGAAGAGGAGGTCGGCTACCTCGTCGGGTACCTCGCCGGGCTGGAGGAGAAGCGGCGCGCAGGCGCGGACGTGATCAGCGCCGTCGGCGGAATGAAGGAGCCGCCGGTCGACCGGTTCGTCGCCGGGTACTTCGCCGGTGCTGCGAAGGCGGACCCCGGGATCAAGACGATGCTCGACTACTCACAGGACTGGGACGACCAGGCGAAGTGCAAGGAGCTCGCCTTGAACCAGATCGCACGCGGCTCGAACGTCGTCTTCCAGGTCGCTGGCGGTTGCGGCCTCGGCGCGTTGAACGCGGCCGGCGAGCGCGACCGCTGGGGCATCGGGGTCGACGCCGACCAGTCGTTCCTCGGCCCGCACATCCTCACGAGCGCTCAGAAGGGTGTCGACGCTGCGGTCTTCCTCACGATCAAAGCGGTGCAGGACGGCACCTGGAAGGGTGGTGGCAACGCGACCTTCGGCCTGAAGGAGGAGGGAGTCGGGCTCGGCAAGGTGAGCCCCGAGGTCCCGCAGGCCGACCTCGACAAGGTCGACGCGATCGAGCAGGAAATCGCGACCGGCAGGATCACCGGCATCCCGACCACGGTCGGGAAGAGCTAGAGGCCCAATCGGGGCATCCGCTTCCTCGGATGCTCATCCTGCGCAAACAAACTAGCCGCCGGCGATTGCGGCGACGATCCGGATCCGCGATTTCGGCTCCACCGGGGCGGCGAGGTCGTGCGCGCGCTCACCGTCGACGTAGACGTGCACCCGCGACCGCACTTCGCCGCGCTCGTCGAGGACGAGATCCGAGACCGGCAGACCACGCAGCGCGTCGCCGACCGTGGCCGCGTCGACCTCGAAGCGCTGCTGTCCGCCCGCCTCGGTGGCGAGCAGCCCGGGGAGGAGGATGATCGCCACGCGCCTA
>JAXIPI010000439.1:0-4417 GCA_045403015.1 Gaiellaceae bacterium
GTGCCGCCCTTTTTGGCTTTGGTTACCAAAACTTAGGGGGGGGGGGGGCCGCCGCGCCGTGTACGGGGGCCCCCGACCTGGATTCGCTGAGCTACGTCTTGTGAGGCTGGTCGTAGTGCGCCTGCAGATTCCCAGTGCTGAGAAGCTGGAGGGGCACGTTGAGGACGACCTCGGCGGGATTGGCCGTCCTGTAGATGCGGAGCGCGGCTCGATCGCTCGAGCCCGGCTCCCCGTAATCGACCAGGGTGAACTCGATCGTGTACCCGTCGACGCCGTTGTAGCGACCCGTCCCGATACCCACGAGCGTGTCGAGCGGCGCGGGCGGAGGATCCTGGATGATCGCCGGGTCGTCCGAGCACTCGACCGTCGTGAGGTGCTCGGTCATGTGGAACTTGTTGCCGCCCCAGTTGACCTCGAGGTTGTTCGACAGCAGGAGGTCGCAGTGGATCGTCAGGCCGCGAGTGACCCGGGCCTCGCCGACCCTGACCTGACTGCCCCCGCCGGTGAACCGCCCGCCGGCGAGCTCTTCGTCGCCACAGGCGAGATTCGGGATCGTGACGTCGACCCACGTCGACTCGTGCGTGGTGTCACCGTTGCCCCAGGTTCCGACTGCGAGCGCGCTCACCTCGACGACGTCGCCGGCGACCTTGCCGGCCGGAATCGGCAGCGAACCGGAGAACGAGTACGTCGGTGCGAGGTTTGAAGCGGCTTCACCACAGTCATTAGCAGATCCTGACTGCGGCTTCAATGCGCTCCGCCGGCCGTCATGACGCAGGCGCCGAGCGTTGTCGGCGAGAGTGATGCGGGAGCGATGGACCTTGGCGGATATCCCGCTGAAGAAAGAGTTCCTCGAACGCGCAAGATCTCCGCGGCCGCATCTACTCAGGCCAGAGGGCGGCGGAGAGCAAAAGCGGCTTCCGCTCAGAGAACTCCGCCGTTCTCTAGGTCGGCTGGCCGGCCGGGCGGCCCCTGTCGCGGCCTCCACCATCGGGGAAAGGGAGACGATGAAAAAGATCACCATAACGGCGGCTGTGTCGGTCGCCGCCCTGACAGTCGCAGGGGCTGCGCTCGCGATCACCTACGGCGCGTCGGACGGAAACCGGCACCCGAATGTCGGCGCGCTCCTCGCTCCGACACTCCTCGACGCCTTCGCGGCAGAGACCGCCGCGTGGACGCCTGGTGGACGCCGCCACCGGCAACGCAAACCCGCTCGGCCAGAGCGCTCACGCACTCACTGAGTCGCCGAACTTCGGAGCGGTGGACGTTTCGTGGACGTCGCCGCTCCGAAACGTCGTCTGGCTCGCTAACGAAAGGAGCGATTATGCAGCAGCTTTGAGGAAGCCCCCTGACGGACTCGAACCGTCGACCCCCTCCTTACCAGCCTTGAGCCCTTGTCGCGAGGGGCCCCTCACTGCGGGTGGAGGAGCCGACGGGAGAGGCCCACCTGCGATCGCGTCGACCTACAAGGTGCGTCGGTTTCCGGTTCGCGCGGCCCAGTCGCGCTTCGCCTCTTCCTCCATCCGCTCGAGTCGTGTGTAGTAGTCGGGGAACTCGTTCAGGTGCGCGAGCGCGATCTTCGCGGTGACATGTGGGTCGTCGTCGCTGACGTTGGTGCGAGTGTCGTGCAGACCGTGCTCCAGCTCGACGTTCATGCCGATGCGGAATTGCTCGACGTCGAACGGCGCTGTGGCCCAGTCGATCCCGATTTCCTCACCGATCACGCGGGCGTCGTCGGCCGTGAAGGTCTTGACGGGCTCAGACACCTGCTTCCTCCTTTCCGTTGGCGGCGAGCCGTTCGGCGCGCTGCTTGATGCCGAGCATCATCTTCCGTTCCATCACGAGCGATGCCGGTTCCATCGGAATCATTCCGATCTTGGCGGTCAGTGAGGGGAGCCGGAAGCGGTTGCGGCTGATCAGCCGTGTCTGGCCGTCGTGTTCGTCGAGCACGAAGCTCCAGACCCAGTTGCCGTCTTCGGAACGCGTTGCGAGCACTCGCGGAGGCTCGACGCGTTCGAAGCGCATGCGGTTCTTGCCGTAGCCGAGCGTGTCGCCGACCTGCGGATGCTGGTACTCGAGCAGCACGCGGTCGGTGCTGTGCATGTTGAGTCCGAGCAGGTTCTCGATCCAGTCGTAGGTGTAGGCGCCGCCGCGCGGCGACGGGCCCATCTGCGCGATCCACGGCCAGACGGCGGAGGCGGGCGCGTCGATCGTGATAGCGCGTGTCGCGACGCCATCTGCTTCCTCGAGAAGCTCGTCGCCAGGTAGCCGTGCGTTTGCTTCGGCGTCGGTGGTTCCCCAGTTCAGGATCGGGCGGCGCAGCAGCAGCCGGTAGAGCAGCGCGGCAGCACCGATCGAACCGAGCGCGACGCTGCCGTGCTTCAGCAACGCTCGTACGGTCGTCATCACACGACTCGCTCAGTGAACGGGGTTAAGTGCCGACGCCGCGACTCGGCATTGGCTGCGGCTCGTGCCTGCTGGCGGTGCGCGATGAATTCTGTTTGCGGAGTGGCTTGCCGTCGCGTAGGACGTGGTAGTGGCCCGGTGTCGATTCGACCGTGAGCCCGACGGACTCGAGCCGGCGGATGAACTCGCGGACGTCCTTTCTCATCTCGCCACGGCGCGCCTGTCCTCTGGCTGAAATGAGACGGCGATGGGAGCTATGCAGACCACAGACCGACGCCGCCGATCCGCTCGACCGTGATGTGCAGCACGCGGCCGGCGGGCGGGTCGGCCATGGGCGGGAAGCTGACGTCGGGTCCGAGGTAGACGTGGGCGAGTCGCTGCAGCAGTTCCGGGGCTCCGCCTTCGACGACTCGCGCCCGCCCGTGGACGACGAGGTACTGCTTGAGCCCGGGCGGCTGGATCTCGGTGCCCTCGATTGAGAGGGCTACGCGTGGGTCGCGGGCGATGTTTCGGAGCTTCGCCTGATCCACGTTGAGGTGTCCCGAGATGAGCTCGTCTCGGTCGAGTCCGACCCAGATGCAGGTCACCTGCGGCGAGCCGTCGGCGTTGAGCGTGACGAGGTGGGCGAGCGAGCCGGATTCGATCAGCTCGCGGGCGCTCTGTGGCAGTTTCATCCGCTCAAGGATGCCG
The DNA here is from genome assembly GCA_045403015.1 of Gaiellaceae bacterium. Taxonomy (GTDB): domain Bacteria; phylum Actinomycetota; class Thermoleophilia; order Gaiellales; family Gaiellaceae; genus Gaiellasilicea. The sequence goes on from JAXIPI010000439.1 coordinate 3,094, forward strand.
TAGTCGTCCGGGCCGGGGCAACCCATCGGCTTGTCTTGCTGACACGTTGTGGCGGGTCATGCGCTCCCTTGCGATCGCTTGGGTGTGAGGCCCGCGAGGACGAGCGCTCGGACGTTCTGGTAGCTCGTGTCGATGTCGGGGTCGGACCATGCGGTGGCGTTGATCGGGTTGTGGTAGCGGGCGGTGGCGTCGAAGACGGCGCGGGCTGCAGCGGTCGGGTCTTGGATGTCGAATTCGCCGCGTGCGTCCCCGTCGGCGATGATCCGGGTGAGTTGCCCGAGCAGGGTGTCGACGTGGGCTTTGACGACCTTGCGCGCGTTGGCGGTGAGTTCGATGTAGGTGGCGAAGAGCTCGGGCTCGTCGAGCGCTTTGCGGCGTTTGGACTGGACGAGGAGGTCGAGCCAGCGCTGCAGCCGCTCGGGGGCGGGGCCTTCCTCGTCGGCCACGGCCGCGAGCGGGGCGGAGATGCTCGCGAGCCAGCGTTCGGTGACGGCGTCGCGGAGCGCGGCCTTGCTTCCGAAGTGGCGGTAGACGCTGCCGTGGCTGACCCTGAGGGCGCGGGCGACATCGACGACGTTGGCCTTGGCGGGCCCGTAGCGGCGAAGGACCTCCTCCGCCGCTTCCAGGATGCGGTCCGGCGTGAGCGCTTCCGTCGCCATGCGAGCGGGACCTAGCCCCGCTCGCTGTCGAGGATCGCCATCTGCTCGGGCTGGTAGCGCTCGCCGGCGGCTGCGTCGGCGGGGATCGCTTGCTCGATCTGCGCCAGGTCGTCGGCGCGTAGCTCGACGTCGAGCGCGCCGAGCGCTTCTGTGAGCCGCTCCCGCCGGCGGGCGCCGACGAGCGGCACGATGTCGTCGCCGCGGGAGAGCGCCCAGGCGATCGCGACCTGCGCGACCGTTGCGCTCTTCGTCTCCGCGAGCGCTCGGAGCGTCTCGACGAGGGCAAGGTTGCGCTCGAGGTTGTCGCCCGTGAAGCGCGGGGCGGAGGCGCGGAAGTCGTGCGGCGCCAGCGTCTCGGCACGTTCCTTCGACCAGTGCCCGGAGAGGAGGCCGCGGGAAAGGACGCCGTAGGCCGTGAGGCCGATGCCGAGCTCGCGGCAGGTCGGCAGGATCTCCGCCTCGATCCCGCGCGAGAGCAGCGAGTACTCGATCTGCAGGTCGGAGATGGGATGCACGGCATGGGTACGACGCAGCGTGTCGGCGCCGGCTTCCGAGAGACCGATATGCCGGACGTATCCCGCCTTCACCATGTCCGCAATCGCGCCGACCGTGTCCTCAATCGGCACGGCGGGGTCGACGCGGGCGGGACGGTAGATGTCCACATA
>JAXIPI010000056.1:0-3816 GCA_045403015.1 Gaiellaceae bacterium
GCGCCGTCTGGGAGTGAACCGTGCGATGCGCCCCAGGGTAGCGAGCAAGCCCGCGAGCTCGATCCGCTTGGGTAGCCTCGGAGCATGACGCGCGCCGCGGATCCGTATCGGGACACCTCCGTGATCGACGCGCGCGCTCCGCGCTTCAGTCAGGCGGTGATCGGCATCCTGTCGCTTGTCGCCGTCACCGTCGGGCCGTGGTGGCTCCTCGCGCTCCTCGCGCTGCAGCTGATCGTCGGCCTCACGCTCGGCCGCCGCTGGTGCCTGCAGTGCATCGTCTACTTCGAGCTCATCCAGCCGCGCTTCGGCGAAGGCCAGCTCGAGGACGCCCGGCCGCCGCGGTTCGCGAACCTCGTCGGCGCGGTCTTCCTGACCGCGGCGAGCCTTGCCTTCGTCGCGGGCTGGGATACGGCCGGCGCCGTGCTCGGCGGCATCGTCGCCGCACTCGCGCTCCTCGCGTCGAGCACGGGGTTCTGCGCCGGCTGCGAGGCGTACAAGCTCGGCTACCGGCTCATCGGCCGGCAGTTCGTGGCGTGCCCGCTTCCGCCGCAGCCGGAACCGGCTTCGCGGAGCCTCTGAGCAGCAGCTTCCGGACTCCCGCGGCAACGAGCGTGATTGCGGCGAGCGTCAGAACGACGAGGATCAGGACATCGGCCCCCGGCACCTCCGCGAGCCTGAGGCCGGCGAGCGTCAACGTCGTCGCCAGGGCGAGGCGCAGTGCGCGCTCCGGCAGGTTGACCGAGACCTGACTGCCGATCAGGACGCCGGGGATCGAGCCGACGAGCAGCCACCCGGTCGCATGGAGATCGACGTTTCCGGCAACGAGATGGCCCGCGCCGGCGACCCAGAGGAGCGCCGCCGCGTGGAAGATGTCGGTGCCGACGACCTTCGACGCTGTGAGCGGGAACACGAGCAACATCACGAGCCCGAAGAAGGTGCCGCTGCCGACCGATGTCAAGCCGACGACGAAGCCGCCGGCCACGCCGAGGAAGAAGGCGATCCGTTTGTCAGCCGCGCTCAGCACGAAGGGTGCGTCGCTCTTGTCGCGGCCGGTCACGAATGTCTTGGCTGCGAAGCCGAGGCCGCCGGCGATCAGTGCGATGCCAAGGATGATCCCGGCTACGTCCTCAAAGCCGTCGCCGTAGCGGTGCTGGAGCCACGTCGATAACGCCACACCGACCAGAGAGAACGGCGCCGACCCGAGCAACATCCAGAGCGTCAGATGCGCGTGGACCGTGCCGAGCTGGCGGTGCCGGACAGCCCCGAAGCTCTTGAAGATCGCGCCGTGGAGGATGTCCGTGCCGATGGCGACCGTCGGCTTGAAGCCGAAGAGGAAGACGAGCATCGGCGTCATCAGCGAGCCGCCGCCCATCCCGGTCATGCCCACGAGCACGCCGATGAAGAGCCCCGCGATCGAGAGCTTCCAGTCCACGCGAGCACGTTACACAATTCCCACTAATACTGTCGATTAGCTCGTGTTATGAACCCTGATAGGCTTCCGCACGTGAAACAGAGCGTTCACGACGACATTGCTTCACTCGCTGCCCGCTCCGAGGAGCTCTCTGCCGAGGAGCTGATCGGCGAGCTGGTCGGTCGTTTCGGCGACCGCGTCTCGCTCGCCTGCTCCTTCCAGAAGGAGGAGGCCGTCCTGCTCGACATGCTGCTCGCCGCCGACCCCAAGGGGCGCGTGTTCGCGATCGACACCCACTACCTCTTCCCGGAGACGTACGAGCTCTGGCGCGAGGTCGAGCAGCGGTACGACACGAAGATCGAGGTGTTCGAAGGCCCGAGCACCGAGGATCTGACGCTCACTCACGGCGAGAGGCTCTGGGAGCGGAAACCCGACCTCTACCTCGCGGTCGCCAAGGTCGAGCCGCTGGTCCGCGCGCTCGGAGACCTCGACTGCTGGATCACCGGCATCCGCCGCGACCAGTCGCCGACTCGCGCGAACGCACCGAAGCTCGGCTGGGACGCCGCGCACGAGCTGTGGAAGGCGAACCCGCTCGCCGACTGGAGCGACGACGATTGCTGGACGTACATTCGGGAGCGCGGACTCCCCTACAACGCGTTGCACGACCGCGGCTACGCATCCATCGGCGACACCCACTCGACGCTCCCCGGCGCCGGCCGCGAGGGCCGCTGGGTCAACAGCGACCGCACCGAGTGCGGGCTGCACGTTCCCCGCTCCGGCGCCGGCGAAGCCGGCACCTCCGCTCTCTTGGACGGCTCCGTCGAGCCTACGCCGCCGACCGAATCAGCACAGTGATCGAGGCGCCCGTCCATCTTTCGCACCTCGACGAGCTCGAGGCGGAGGCGATCCACATCATGCGCGAGCTCGCTGCCGAGCTCGAGCGGCCGGTGCTGCTCTTCTCCGGCGGCAAGGACTCGATCGTCCTCCTGCGCCTCGCTGAGAAGGCCTTCCGGCCGGGCAAGTTCCCGTTCCCGGTGATGCACGTCGACACGGGCCACAACTTCCCCGAGGTGATCGAGTACCGCGACCGCCACGTCGCCGAGCTCGGCGAGACGCTGATCGTGGCGTCGGTGCAGGAGTCGATCGACAAGGGCCGCGTCATCGAGGAGACCGGGCCGCGCGCCTCGCGCAACCAACTGCAGACGACGACACTGCTCGACGCGATCGAGGAGCACCGCTTCGATGCAGCGATCGGTGGCGCGCGCCGCGACGAGGAGCGCGCCCGCGCCAAGGAGCGCATCTTCAGCTTCCGCGACGACTTCGGCCAGTGGAATCCGCGCGCGCAGCGCCCCGAGCTGTGGAACCTCTACAACGCGCGGGTCCGCCGCGGCGAGCACGTCCGCGTCTTCCCGATCTCGAACTGGACCGAGCTCGACGTGTGGCAGTACATCGCCCGCGAGGACCTCGACCTGCCCCCGATCTACTTCGCTCACGAGCGCGAGGTGTTCCGCCGTGACGGGATGCTGTATGCGGTCAGCGATTTCGTGGAGCGGATGGACGGCGAGGAGCCGTTCACCGTCTCCGTCCGCTTCCGCACGGTCGGCGACATGAGCTGTACGGGCGCGGTCGCGTCGGATGCGAAGTCGCTCGAGGACGTCGTGGCCGAGATCGCCGCCACTCGGATCACGGAACGCGGTGAGACCCGCGCCGACGACCGCGCCAGCGAAGCAGCGATGGAGGATCGGAAGCGCGTTGGCTACTTCTGAGCAGCTGATGGCCACCGACCTGCTCCGCCTAGTCACGGCGGGGTCGGTCGACGACGGCAAGTCCACTCTGATCGGCCGGCTGCTCTACGACACGAAGCAGATCCTCGCCGACCAGCTCCAGCACATCGAGGAGACGTCGAAGCGCCGCGGCGACGGCTACGTCAACCTGGCTCTGCTCACCGACGGCCTCCGGGCCGAGCGCGAGCAGGGGATCACGATCGACGTCGCCTATCGGTCCTTCGTCACGCCGCGCCGCCGCTTCCAGCTCGCGGATGCGCCGGGGCATGTCCAGTACACGCGCAACATGGTCACCGGTGCCTCGACCGCAGATGTGGCGATCATCCTCGTCGACGCCCGCAAGGGCGTGATCGAGCAGACGCGCCGCCATTCGTATCTGGCGGCGATCCTCGGGATCCCGCACGTTGTCGTCGCGGTCAACAAGATGGACCTCGCGGGCTTCTCGGAGCAGCGCTTCCGCGAGATCGAACAGGAGCTGCGCGAGACGAGCGAGCGACTTGGCCTGCGTGACGTCCACGTGATCCCGATGTCGGCGCTCCGGGGCGACAACGTCGTCGAGCGCGGCCCAGATGGCGGAGATGCGATGCCCTGGTACGACGGGCCGACTTTGCTCGAGCATCT
>JAXIPI010000176.1:0-3591 GCA_045403015.1 Gaiellaceae bacterium
CCTCACCGACCGTGCCGGCCGCTTCCGCTTCGAAGGCCCGCGCCCGGTGTCGTACGAGGGACGGCCGCCGCACATTCACCTGCGGATCGTCGCTCGCGACCACGAGGTGCTGCTGACCCGCTACGTGCCGCTGCCGGGAGCGAAGCGCGGGTCGATCAGGGTCGTTCTCACCCCTGTCCGGCTCTAGCGCCGGCGCGCCCCAGCACGTGCCCGGCGACCGCGCCGAAGGCAACGTGATCTGCGAGTTGTGGCAGGAGCGGCAGTGCGCGGATGCGTGGGAGGACGCGCGCCGCGGGGCTCAAATCGACGATGCCGATCGCGAGGCCGGCCAGCGCGCCGCGTCCCGCGCCTCGTACCCTGGCGCGGTCGAGCGCGAGCGCCCATCCGAGCGAGAGCGCGAGATGGACCGGGAACGCCGCGGCGAGCAACCGCGCCCGCCGCGTCTCGCCGGGCAGCAGGATCGACCCCGCCGCGACGGTGGCCTCGAGTGGGTCGCGCCCCGTCGCCAGCGCATGCAGTGTCGACGGCGTGCCGCTCAGCAGAGCGGCCCAGGCAGCGGCCCGGACAGTGGGCGGGACTCCCATGGGCCGAGGATAGGCTTGCGCGATGCCCGCCCGCACACGTGACAGCGACGAGGAGCGCGTCACTCCGCTCGAGCTCTTCTTCGACCTGATCTTCGTCTTCGCGATCACGCAGGTGACCGGTCTTGTCGTCGCCGACCCGACGTGGGCGGGTCTCGTCCGCGGGTTGCTCGTGCTCGGCGTGCTCTGGTGGGCGTGGGCGGCCTACGCCTGGCTGACCAACACGATCGACCCCGAAGAGGGGATCGTTCGGCTTGCGATGTTCGGGGCCATGGGGGCGATGCTGATCGTTTCCTTCGCCGTGCCGGACGCCTTCGGCGACGATGCCTTCCTCTTCGCCTGCGCCTACGCGATCGTCCGGATCGCGCACCTCGTCCTCTACGCCGTCGCCGGACGCGGCGATCGGGAGCTGCTGGAGGCGGTCGCCAGGCTCGGGGTCGGCAGTGCGGTCGCGATGGTCCTCCTGTTTTTCGCCGCGACTCTCGACGGCAAGCCACAAGTCGCCGTCTGGGCGCTCGCGCTCGCCTCCGACCTCCTCGGCCCGTACGTCGGCCGTGCCCGCGGCTGGCGTCTCTCCCCTGGCCACTTCGTCGAGCGGCACGCGTTGATCGTGATCATCGCGCTCGGTGAGTCGATCGTCGCGCTCGGCGCCGGGGCGACGAGCAATCTCGACGCAGGCGTCATCGTGGCCGCCCTCCTCGGCTTCGCCGTCGCAGGCTGCCTCTGGTGGGCGTACTTCGACGTGTCTGCGATCGCCGCGAAGCGCCGGCTGACGGCGACGAAAGGGAATGCTCAGCTCGCGATGGCGCGGGATTCCTACAGCTACCTCCACTTGCCGATGGTGGCGGGAATCATCCTCTTCGCGGTCGGCGTGAAGAAGACGATCGGCCATGTGGGCGACCCCCTGGAGACCGTCCCGGCGGTTGCGCTGTGTGGTGGCGTTGCGCTTTACCTCCTCGCGCACGTGCTCTTCCGGCTCCGCAACATGCACTCCCTCAGCCGGCGGCGTCTCGTCGTCAGCGTCGTGCTGGTGGCGTTGATCCCGGCCGCGGTCGAGCTGCCCGCCCTCGCGACGCTCGCGCTCGTCGCGGCGCTCTGTGTGGGTCTGATCGCGTACGAGTCGATCCGCTACGCCGAGGCGCGCGACCGCCTGCGCCACGCTCCGGAGCCGGCGACCTAGGCCCGCGCGGCGCGACCGCCCTCGAGCGGCAGCCCGGCTGCGACCCAGTCGTTCTTGCCCTCGGCGTAGTGGCTGACGTTCTCGTAGCCGAGCTCGATCAGCCGCTTCGCGACGATGACCGAGCTGTCGCACTTCACGTCCGAGCAGTAGACGATGACCTCCGTGCTGCGATCGGGGATCCTCCGCTGGGCTCGCCCGTCCACCGATTCGGGCGGGAGGTTGATCGCGCCGGGCAGATGCGAGGTGGCGTAGGACATCGGCGGGAGCGCATCGACGAGCGCGAAGTCGGCGCCGCTCTCGAGCGTCTGCTGGAGAGACTCCCGGCTGATGTGATCGACCGTGGGGGTCACGGCGCAAAGTGTGCCGAAGCGTCGTCGGCTCGGCTGCGGTCGTAACATCGCGCCATGACGGACGAGCTGAACAAGGCTCCCAGGCGATTCCGTCCGCTGCGTGTCGCGCCCCGTTCCACCCGAGTGGCGCTCGAGATCCTCTTACCGTTGCTGTGGGTCGCGGCGCTCATCGTGCTCAGCGTCTTGGTGCGTGAGCAGGATGCGATTGAAATCGGGCTACTGGTCGCCGGCGCGTCGTTCGTCGTGGCCGTCGTGCTGCTGTTGCCACAACGCATGCTGCGTGTCCGTCGCGAGAGAGTGAATGCGTCCACTCGCTGAGCTCTTGCTCGCGTACGTCGCGCTGCTCCCGGTTGTGACGGCAGGAGCGTGGGTTGCGGGCGGGTTGCTGTTCCGGCTTCTCGACGAGTCCAACGATGCCGCGCCGCCGCCTGGTGGTTGGCCCGGGGTGACCGTGCTCGTCCCGGCGTTCAACGAGGAGAAGGTGATCGGCATTTGCGTGCGTGCAACGCTGGCTGTCGAGTACCCCGAACTCGAGATCCTCGTGCTCGACGACGGCTCGAGCGACGGAACGGCCGCCGCAGCCGCTACGGCCGGCGCCGGCGACTCACGGCTGGTGGTTGTACGCGACCCGGTCAACCTTGGCAAGGCGCAACGCCTGAATGTCGGCTTGCGGCGCGCCCGCCACGACCTCGTCGTCGTCACGGACGCCGACACGCATCTGGAGCCCTTCGCGCTCAAGCTGCTCGTGGCGCGCATCTCGCGCTCACCACGGATTGTCGCCGTCGCCGGAGCGCCCAAGGTCACCAACCGTCGGAACTTGCTCAACGCAATGCAGATCCTCGAGGCCTCAGCGATCATCGGGCTGATCCGTCGTACGCAGGCGCTCTCGGGCCGGGTCGGCGTCGTCGCCGGCGTGGCCGGCCTCTTCCGCCGCGAGCCGGTACTCGCGGTCGGCGGCTTCGACGGCCGGATGGCGACTGAGGACATCGACCTCACCTGGCGGCTTCTTCTCGCCGGCTGGCACACGACCTACGAGCCCGCTGCGCTCGTCGGCATGGAGGTGCCTTCGACGCTGGAAAGCCTCTGGGCTCAACGTCGGCGCTGGGCGCGTGGGCAGGGAGACGTGCTCCACACGCAGCTACGCACCATGATGCGCTGGCGTCACCGGCGCCTGTGGCCGCTCGCGCTGGAAGCGGTCGCCTCGCTTGCGTGGGTCGCGGCGTTCGCTGTCGCTCTGGCAGCAACGACGATCGCCTTTCTTGTCGGTAGCCGACCATCGATCCTTCACTATGGCTTCGCCTGGGGCATAGCGGTTGCCGTGATCGCCACGCTGCAACTGGCCTTCGCGCTCAGCATCGACGTCCGTCACGATCGCCGCGCCGCGCTCGCGTTCCTCTTCGGCCCCATCTATCCCATCGCCTACTGGCTCCTGTCCTCGTTCGCTGCGCTCCGGGCCGAGATTCCGGCACTCCTCCATGGT
>JAXIPI010000177.1:0-4544 GCA_045403015.1 Gaiellaceae bacterium
TGCTCGGATCCTCGACGTACACGGCGCGCCGCGTGGCGAGCGCCCGCGCGAACGCGCCGAAATGCCCAACGGGAAGCGCCGGCGGCAGCGACCGGATCTCATCCATCGTCAGGCCGTGGCCTGCGAAGGGCACGAGCGTCGACGTGTCGGGCAGGAAACGGACGATGCCGACGCGTTGAAAGCCGAAGCCGCCGGCAACCGCAGCGCACGCGCGTTCGAGCACGGCACGCGAACGGAACTCTCCGCTCGCAAGAGCGCGGGCGAGGCCGTGTAGCGCCTCGAGCTGTGTCGTTTTGGGTGGGGCGGCCACGTTGTCGTTCATCGGGATACGGCCGCAGGCGTCTGAGTGTATGGGAACGGCGCCCGGTTTTACAGAAGTCGACGCCAACATCACCGCCTTCAGCGCCGCCAAGGCGGAGCACGAGTGGCTCCACCTTCCGGCGCCGCGCGCTAGCCGGCAGCTCTCACGGTCGCTCCGCGCCTGCTCCCCGGCTACGACGCCGAGAATCGCCCTGGCGTCGGCCAGACGGGACGAGACGGCGATACAACGCGTCATGACGCAGACTCTTGACACATGCACGCTGCGTTGCCCTGTCAGAAAGCAACAACTCCGTCTGAGCGGTCTTTCGAGAGCCGACGCGCCGATTCGAACCGCGGACCCCTTCATTACGAGGGAAGGACGAGTGAGGAACGCGCGTCCCCTCGCGGGCACGCACGGCCACTTTCTCGCTGGAAACTGAGCGGTTCTTCAGCTCACGCAGTGGACGCGCGTGCCCGCTCGTGCCCGACCTGACGTCACGACAGCCTGATCCATCGGCCGAGAGAAGGCGCCAGGCCAGCGGTGAGGATGAACAGCAGGTAGTGGCCGGGTGGAGCGACGTTGCCGTCGGGGGGCGACTGGAGGCGCACCTCTGTGGGAGTCACGTTGACGATCGCGCATTCGATCAGCCGCTGCGACATGTTGAAGCCATGGGTCACGGCGCCAGGTCGGATGAGGACGGCTTCGGCGATGCTCGCCGGGCTCGGCGTCTGGACTGCGAACTGGGTCCCGTAGGCCACCGCTGCGGGGGCTGAGGTGATGAGCGGCCGGGCAAGGCTGAAGTACGACGGGTAGTAGCGTTCGTGCTGCGTTGACTCGCCCGACTTCCATTGCCCCGGCCGGTCGCCACCCATCAGAACGCTGCCGTCCGCGAGCAGGATGGCGGCCGAGTGGTAACCGCGCGGGATGCTCATCGTGCTGCAGAGCTCCCAGCCCGCGTCAGGGTCGCGCGGGTCGAAGATCTCGGTGGGGCCGCCATCGGCGGCGTCGATTCCACCGGCCACCATGACGCGCCCATCCGGCAGGAGCACCGAATTGACCTGATGCGGTCGTGCCTCGTTGAGATCCGGGAGTGCCTGCCAGGCCGGCGTCGCGAGCGATAGGTCGATCCACTCCGCAGTCTTCTGCGCCGGCGCGAAGTCACCGCCGGCGATCAGGACGCGCGGCGTGTATGCCGGTGGCCTCAGCGGGAGCAACACCGACGTGCCCTTCTCGCCGACGCTGCTGCGCTCGCCGGCCAGCGTCGGGAAGGACTCGAGGTTGGTGATTCCGGCGGGACTCCAGTTGAACCGCTGGGTCGGCATGTGCGGCCCCGCGATGAAGAGCTTGCCGCCGGGCAGGACGTACGCCCACGGGTAGAACTCGTGTTGCCCCATCGCCGGGGTGGGGACGTTGATGGGACCCGACCACGTGCCCGCGGCCGGATCGTAGAGCTCGAGCGACTTGGACGTGGAGCCGTAGAGCGTGAGCAACTTTCCGTCTGCCAGGGTCAGCGTCGTCGAGTAGAAGCGGTCTGCGGCCGTGGGCTGCTTGCGGCTCCAGCTCAACGTGCCGGGATCGAACACGAAGGTCTGCCTGGGCGTGAAGCCGCCGTGCACAACGAGGCTGCCCTGCGCGTCGGCCAGGTAGGCGTGCTCGGCCGACCAGATGTTTGCCAGGGGGCGGTTGTGCACCGGCTGGGTAACGTCGAACGGCTGGTTGCCGGGGAGCGAAAACGCGCCGGGATCGGCGGTGTAGTCCCATACCCGGCTCAGGTCGTCGCGGGTGTCCCCGTAGCCGAAGAACATGACCTTCGACTCGTCCGGAACGAGGGCCGCGTGCATCATGCAGACCTCCGGCGAGCCAGGGACTAGCTTCCACTCGCCGCAGAGCATCTGCTCGCAGTGGTCGAGGTCGACTTCGGGACAGCAGTTGTCGCAGGTCTCCTGCGGCAGGCCGATCGTCGCCTCCACTTGCTTTGCCTGTTTCTCGGTGAGCCACACGGTCTGCTTCGACCGCACCAGCCCGGCGAGGCCGCTCATCATGTGCATCTCCACGTGGCAGTGGAAGAGGAAGTCACCGCAGAGCTCGTACTTCTTCGCGCTCTTCGGCCGCTTTTTCGGATCCTGGGTCTTCTCGATCTCCGGGGGCAGTAGCAGCACAGGCGGGGCCTCGGTCTCCAACACGAATGACTCCGCTGGCCCGATGCTTCGCACATCGACAGCCTCGCCCGCAAACTGCCACCGCTGACCATGCAGGTGGAAGTTGTGCCAGCCCATGCTGAGATCGAGGTTGAAGACGTACCACCTGATCCGCTGACCGGCGTGGGCAACAATCGTCGGGCTGTTTCCGATGAACGCCCTGCCGTTGAAGCAGGTGCTCGGAATCCCGGCGCCATCCTCGGTGACGGTGTGGGTGATCGTCCCCGGCGTCCAGCGCACGAGGCCCCCCGGTCTCACCTTCACTTCAGCCGGGTCGAAGCGCATGTTGAGCATGTCCGTGTCGACGATGGCGACCGTCGCCTCCTGTTGCTCACCGGCGGCGACCACGACTCGGCCCTGCATCTGCTGATGGATCTCGCAGTGATACGAGTACGCCGCTTCCGGACCGAAGGTCACCTCGAACGCCGCAGCCGCAGGCGAGAACAAACCGCTGTTGAACGCCGGCGTCCCGCGGCCGCGGCCCATGACGTGGAAGAACATCGGCACGTGCAGGACCTCGTCGGGCTTCGGTCGCGGATGCGCGTACTCGAGCTGCGCCCATTCCTCCAGGAAATTCAGGATGCCTCGGTGTTCGAAGTCCCGGATGTTCGGGCCGATGCCATGGCCGTGACCATGGCCATGCCCATGTCCGCCGCCGTGCCCGCCGCCTGGGAGGCTGTGTCCGCCCCCTCCGTGCCCGTGCTCGCGGTGCCCGAGCGCGCCGTTCTCGTGCTCCTCGTGCTCGTGCTCCCCGTGGCGATGCGGGAGCTTGGGATCGTCGTCGGGATGCTCGCGGCAGCAGCGTTCGACAAACTCGCTCGCGAGGGGCGGCAGAACGAAGGGCCGCGGTTCGTCGCAGTCTCGCGGTAGCACGACGATGCCGCCGAACAGGCCACGGTTCACGCTCTCGCCGATGTGCCGCGAGTGGTCGTGGAACGGCCACGCGCCGACCATGTCCTTGAGGACATCGAAGCGGTAGGTCCAGCTCTGGCCGGGGCAGATCTCATCGGATCGGCGGCCGTCAGCAGCCTGCGTACCCAACGGCCACGAGCCGTCGGAGTCGATGCCATATTTGAGCCCGTGGACATGGAAGCTATGCGGCATCCCGTCGGCGTTGAAGACGTGGATGTGGAGCCGGTCCCCCGGCCGGGCGTAGATCACGGTGCTCGGAACGCGATGGGTGTAGATCGGCTCGTTCACATCAGCCTGGACGAGCTTGTCCGGCTTCGGAACGAGGTAGTCCGGGTCGAGGTACTCCCGGTACACGAGTGCGGTCAGGCTCCGCGCATTCACCTCGGACAGCGGGATCGTGGCGTCCTCGTGGCCGGTGTTCCGCATGCAGTCCCGGCGATATATCCCGGCGTGTGAGCTCGGCTCGACGGGGCTGTAGCCCACTATCTCCTCGATCCGCAGATAGACGTGTCGAACTGCCATCAAGAGGCCTCGCTCGCTCCACCGTACGAATCAGCGAGCGGGCACTGGCGCGATAGCGCGTCCCAGACACTTGGACGTCGCATCTCTTCCGCTCGCGCCGCAGAAGCGAGAATGGCCATTGGCGCACCTCTCCTCTAACGCATCAGCCATCGTCCCGCAGTTGGCGCGAGCTGTCAACAAGCGCACTAGGCCCGAGGGCGCAAGCCGGCCAGGGTGACCGTGACGAGCCGCCGGACCGCGGCCTTGGACTGCAGGCTGCCCGCTGCCGTGAGCGCGTGCAGGCAGTAGGTGGCGAGCTCGTCGGGCGCGACATCGTCTCGGAGGTCGCCGGTTTGAGCGCCCTCGGTCAGCAGGTCGCGGATCATGTCTCGGAGCTGCTGCTGCGCTCGAGCGACGTGCTCACCTCGATGCAGGAGTGGCGCGAGCTCGCTGCCATGGTGCTCGTGGAAGATGAGCGCGTACGCCTCGAGAACGGCTTCGAGTCGTCCGCCGGCGTTGTCGGCTCGATCCCGGACCTCGGCCAGATATGCGAGGTGGCCGGCGATCTCGCGTTCGTGCCAGGCAACCAGGATCGCATCGACGTCTGAGAAGTACTTGTACAGCGTCGCACG
>JAXIPI010000104.1:0-7808 GCA_045403015.1 Gaiellaceae bacterium
GATCGTGTGGTGGCTCTGCGATCCGGAGAAGCACAACCTTCCGCTCTGGCTGGGGATGATCGTCGCGCTGCTCGTCTCCGCGTCAGTCGGGCTCGTGAGCGGGTCGATCACGACCTTCCTGCGCGTGCCGTCGTTCATCACGACGCTCGGCATGCTGTTCTTCCTCAACGGCATCACGCTGCACCTGACCGAGGGTTCGCAGCAGTTCATGCCGGGCGGCGAGACGTTCCACAAGATCTTCGGCTCGCAGCCCGAGCAGTACACGCTCTTCCTCAACTCGGAGTTCTTCTGGGCGCTCGGCCTCGTTCTCGTCGTGCAGGCGATTCTCACCTGGACCCGCTGGGGGCTCTGGACCTTCGCAACCGGCGGGAACCTGATCGGGGCGGCCGAGAGCGGCGTCAACGTGCGGGCGATCAAGATCGGCAACTTCGTGCTGGCGAACACTCTCGCCGGCTTCGCCGGGATTCTCGACTCGACCCGCATCACGACGATCGTGCCGCTCCAGGGTGGCCCCGACCTGATGTTTCTCGCCGTCGCGGGTGCCGTGATCGGCGGCACGTCGCTCTTCGGCGGCGTCGGCACCGTGATCGGCAGCTTCATCGGCGTCGCGGTCTTGATCATCCTCCGCACCGGCCTGAACATCATCGGCGTCAGCGCCTTCACCTTCGACCTGATCATCGGCCTCGCGATCCTGCTGTCGATGATCGCGAACGTCCAGGTCGCCCGGCTGCGCAACCTCGGGAGACTGCAGTGACCGAAGCCGCGACACAACCCGACCCGATCCGCGTCGAGAACGTCTCGAAGAACTTCGGCGTGGTGACGGCTCTCGTCGACGTCTCGCTGCACCTGGCCAAAGGCGAGGTGCTGGGACTGGTGGGCGACAACGGCGCCGGCAAGTCGACCCTGATCAAGATCCTCACCGGGTTCATGCGGCCGGATGCGGGGACGATCTTCGTGGACGGCGAGGAAGTGGTGATTCGTTCGGTCGACCATGCGCGGTCGCTCGGCATCGACACCGTCTACCAGGATCTCGCGCTCGTGCCGTCGCTGTCGGTCGCGCACAACATGTTCCTCAAGCGCGAGCTCACGAACGGGATCGGTCCGATCCGGTGGTTGGACAACGGCGAGATGCGAAAGCGGGCGCGCAAGTACATCGAGGACATCGGGATCGGCACCCTCCGGTCGGTCAACTCCGAGGTCGCGATGCTCTCCGGCGGACAGCGGCAGGCGATCGCCATCGCCCGCTCCGTCCACTCCGGGGCCACCACCCTCCTCCTCGACGAGCCGCTCGCCGCGATGGGTGCGCGCGAGGGGAGGTTGATCCTCGACCTGATCCGCGAGCTGAAGGAGCGCGGCGACGTGTCGATGATCGTCATCGCCCACAACTACGTCCAGGTCTTCGAGGTTGCCGACCGAGTGAACCTCATCAGGAACGGGACGATCACCTTCGACCGGCCAACGTCGGAGACGTCGGTCGAAGAGCTGACGGAGATCGTCGCCGCTGAGTACCGGGCGCGGGGTTAACCCTCCTACCCCGCGCCCGGAGCCGAAAGAGAGACATGAACACGCTCGACAAATTTGAGGTCTGGCTCATCACCGGCAGTCAGCATCTCTACGGGGATGGGGTGCTGGGGCAGGTTGCCGAGCAGTCTCGGCAGGTGGCGGCCGGACTCGATGCCGCCGCGGCGATCCCGGTGAGCGTCGTGCACAAGCCGCCGGTCACGAGCCCAGAGTCGATCCGCGGTGAGATCCTCGAAGCGAACGCCTCCGATCGGTGCGTCGGGCTGATCGTCTGGATGCACACCTTCTCGCCCGCGAAGATGTGGATCGCGGGTCTCCGCGCGCTCGAGAAGCCGCTCCTCCACCTCCACACGCAGTTCAACCGCGAGCTGCCGTGGGCCGAGGTGGACATGGACTTCATGAACCTGAACCAGTCGGCGCACGGGGATCGGGAGTTCGGCTACCTCGCGACGCGGATGCGGCTCCGACGGAAGACCGTCGCCGGGCACTGGACGGAGCCGAGCGTCCTCGAGCGGATCGGAACGTGGTCGAGGGCGGCCTGCGGCTGGCACGAGGCGCAGTCGCTTCGAGTTGCCCGCTTCGGCGACAACATGCGCGATGTCGCAGGCACGGACGGCGACAAGGTCGAGGCGCAGATTCGCCTTGGCGTCTCGGTCAACGGGTACGGCGTCGACGAGCTCGTGTCCGCGGTCGGCGACGTCGATGACGCGACTGTCGACCGGCTGCTCTCCGAGTACGAAGACGCCTACGAGCTCGCGCCAACGCTGGGGTCGGGCGGTGAGCAACGCGAGTCGCTGCGCGACGCGGCGCGAATCGAAGCCGGCTTGCGCGTCGTTCTCGACGCGGGCGGGTTCGGGGCCTTCACCACGACCTTCGAGAATCTTGGCGGACTGTCCCAGCTGCCCGGGCTCGCCGTCCAGCGGCTGATGGCCGACGGCTACGGATTCGGGGCGGAGGGCGACTGGAAGACGGCCGCCCTCGTCCGCATCGCGAAGGTGATGAGCGCAGGGCTCGAGGGTGGCACCTCGTTCATGGAGGACTACACCTACCACTTCGCGCCGGACGATCCGACGGTGCTCGGCGCCCACATGCTCGAGGTGTGCCCGTCGATCAGCGGCGGCAAGCCGAGCTGCGAGATCCACCCGCTCTCGATCGGCGCCCGCCAGGACCCTGTCCGGCTCGTCTTCACGGCATCCCCCGGGCCGGCTGTCGTTGTGGCGCTGCTCGATCTCGGCGACCGCTTTCGGCTCGTCGCAAACGAGGTCGAGGTCGTCACGCCCGAGGCGGAGCTTCCGCGTCTCCCGGTGGCGCGAGCGATCTGGCGGCCGAAGCCGAGCTTCGCAACTGCGGCCGAGGGGTGGCTCGAGGCGGGCGGGCCTCACCACACGAGCTTCACGCAGGCGCTGTCGATCGAGGCGTTCTCCGATTTGGCCGAGATCGCCGGCGTCGAGATCGTCGTCATCGACGAGCGCACCACCGTCTCCGGCCTGAAGAACGAGCTCCGCTGGAACCACGCCTACTACCGGGCCCAGGGGCTGTAGCGCGCGATGGCCGACCATGCCGAACTGCGCGAGCGCGTGTTCCAGGGGAACCGCGAGCTCGTCCGCGCAGGGCTCGTCGTTCTCACTTTCGGGAACGTGAGCGGCGTCGACCGCACCGAAAACGTGCTCGCGATCAAGCCGAGCGGCGTCCCGTACGAGGAGCTGCGGCCGGAGGCGATCGTCGTCGTCGACCTCGAGACGGGCGACGTCGTGGCGGGCGACCAGCGGCCGTCCTCCGACACACCCACGCACGCCGTGCTCTACCGCAGCTTCGAGCGGCTCGGCGGCATCGTGCATACGCACTCCCGGTTCGCGACCGCGTGGGCGCAGGCGGGGCGCGAGCTTCCCTGCTTCGGCACGACCCACGCAGACCACTTCCGCGGCCCGGTCCCGGTGACGCGCCCGCTGGCCGCGGACGAGATCCAC
Organism: Gaiellaceae bacterium; assembly: GCA_045403015.1. GTDB lineage: Bacteria > Actinomycetota > Thermoleophilia > Gaiellales > Gaiellaceae > Gaiellasilicea. The sequence continues at coordinate 3,489 of JAXIPI010000104.1, forward strand.
GGCGACTACGAGCAGCGAACCGGCGACGTGATCGTCGAGACGTTCGAAAGCCGCGGGCTCGATCCGCTCGAGACTCCGGCCGCTCTCGTCGCCTCGCACGGGCCGTTCGCGTGGGGTCTCGACGTCGCGCAGGCGCTCGAGAACGCGACAGCGCTCGAGACGGTGGCCGAGCTCGCTCTGTACACGCTCGTGCTGAAGGCCGAGGCGTCGGCGCTCGACGACGATCTCCTCGAGCGGCACTTCTCGCGGAAGCACGGGCCAGGCGCCTACTACGGGCAGCCCCGATGATCGCGCTGCGCCTCCACGACAGGGGTGACCTTCGGCTTCACGAGGAGCCGGTGCCGACACCGGTCGACGACGAGGTGCTGGTGCGCGTCACCGCCGTCGGGCTCTGCGGCTCCGACCTGCACTGGTTCAACGAGGGCGCCATCGGCGACGTCGTTCTGACCCGGCCGCTCGTTCTCGGTCACGAGTTCGTCGGCGTCATCGAGACGGGAGTGCGGACGGATGAGCGGGTTGCCCTCGACCCGGCGATCCCGTGCGGCAGGTGCGCGCCTTGCGTCGCCGGCGACGAGAACCTCTGCGTCGCCTGCCGGTTCGCCGGCAACTCGATCGACGGTGCTCTGCGCTCCCAACTGGCGTGGCCGGAGCGCCTCGCCCATCGCCTCCCCGACTCGCTTCCCGACGCAGAGGCGTCGCTGCTCGAACCGCTCGGAGTCGCATTGCACGCGCTCGACCTCGGCCGGGTGCAAGCGGGGATGACGGCGGGCGTGTACGGCTGCGGCCCGATCGGTCTCCTGCTCGTCCAGCTGCTTCGGCGTGCGGGTGTGGACGTGCTCGTGGCAACCGACCCGCTGCCGCACCGCATCGTCGCCGCGGAGGCGCTCGGTGCGACCGTGGCCGTGGAGACGCGGCTGGCCGGCGCGGAGATCCTGCCTCCGGCGGCCGCAGGTGGTGTCGACGTCGCCTTCGAGGTGGCAGGCGAGGACGACGCGATCGCGACCGCGATCGAGACGCTGCGACCCGGCGGCCAGCTGATTCTCGTAGGGATTCCGACCGACGACCGCTCGAGCTTCACCGCTTCGACAGCGCGCCGCAAGGGATTGACGATCTCCCTCTGCCGCCGGATGAAGGCGAGCGACCTGCCGCGTGCGATCGAGCTCGCCGAGATGGGCCACATCGAGTTGAGCGCACTCGTCAGCGAGCGGTATCCGCTGACCGACGGATCCGAGGCGTTCGCCAGCCTGAGCGAGAGGCGCGCCTTGAAGGTGGTCGTCGAGCCGCAGCGGGGAGCCGCGTGACTGCCGGCGCCTACGTGGTCGGCGTCGACTTCGGCACTGCGTCGGGGCGGGCCGTCCTGGTCGACTGCGCAGACGGGCGGGAGCTCGCAACCGCCTCGTATCCCTACGCACACGGCGTCATCGACGAACGGCTGCCGGAGCCTCACGATCACGTTCGGCTGGACCCGGACTGGGCGTTGCAGGACCCCGAGGACTACCTGCGGACGTTCGAGCACGCCGTGCCTCGGGTTCTGGCCGAGTCCGGCGTCGACGCGGATCAGGTGATCGGGATCGGGATCGACTTCACCTCCTGCACGATGCTGCCGACGACCGCCGACGGCACGCCGCTGTGCCTGCTCGAGGAGCTGCGCGGCGAGCCGCACGCGTGGGTGAAGCTGTGGAAGCACCACGCCGCCCAGCCGGAAGCCGATCGCATCAACTCGGTCGCGGCAGAGCGCGGAGAGCCCTGGCTGCCCCGCTACGGCGGCAGGATCTCCTCCGAGTGGTTCTTCGCCAAGGCGCTCCAGATCCTCGACGAAGCGCCTGAGCTCTACGACCGCGCGGAACGGCTGATCGAGGCCGCCGACTGGGTCGTCTGGCAGCTCACCGGGACGGAGACTCGCAACAGCTGCACCGCCGGCTACAAGGCGATGTGGTCGAAGCGGGATGGGTTCCCCGACAGCACCTACTTCGCCGCGCTCGACCCGCGCTTCGAGGACGTCGTCGACGAGAAGATGTCGCGCACCCTGCTGCCGCTCGGCAGCAGAGCGGGGGTTCTGACCGAACGAGCGGCGGCGTTGACCGGCCTCTGCACCGGCACGCCGGTGGCGGTTGCCAACGTCGATGCACACGTCTCGGCTCCCGCGGCGGCAGTGACCGAGCCCGGCTCGATGGTCGTGATCATGGGGACGAGCAACTGCCACATCCTCCTCGGCGACGAGCTCGTGTTCGTCGAGGGCATGTGCGGCGCCGTCGAGGACGGCGTCGTCCCGGGTCTGATCGGGTACGAGGCCGGCCAGTCCGGCGTCGGGGACATCTTCGCGTGGTTCGCAGAGCAGGCGGTACCGCCCGAGTATCACGAGGCTGCCCGCCGGCAGGGCGAAGACGTGCACCGGATCCTCGAGCAGGAGGCCGCGAAGCTCCGGCCCGGCGAGAGCGGCCTGCTGGCGCTCGACTGGTGGAACGGCAACCGGTCCGTGCTCGTCGATGCCGACCTGAGCGGCCTGCTCGTCGGAATGACGCTGGCGACGAAGGCACCCGAGGTCTACCGGGCGCTGCTCGAAGCAACTGCCTTCGGCACGCGGGTGATCGTGGAGGCTTTCGAGTCGGCGGGCGAGCCGGTCGCGAAGATCGTCGCCTGCGGCGGCCTACCGGAGCGGAACAGGCTCCTGATGCAGATCTACGCCGACGTGACCGGCTGCGTGCTCTCGGTGGCGGCGTCCGCCGAGACGCCTGCGCTGGGAGCGGCGATGTCCGCTGCGGTCGCGGCGGGCGCGGAGGCGGGCGGCTACGACTCGATCGTCGAGGCCTCACGCCGGATGGCGCATCTGAGCGAGCGCGTCTACGAGCCGAACGAGGCGCATCACGCCGTCTACAGCGACCTCTACACCCAGTACGTCGTCCTGCACGACCTCTTCGGTCGTGACGGCGACGGCGTGATGAAGAGCTTGAAGCGGATCCGTGATCGCACGGGAGAGGAGGTGCGGATGACGTAGCGCCTCTCGGACGACCCCATGCGGCCCACACGGGCCGAAGTCTGCGGCTAATCGGAGAAAACCGAGATTGGGGAGGAATACGCAATGCGCAGATCGCTCCGCAGAATGGCACTCGCCGGCCTGGCAGTGCTTCTCGTCGCCGCCGTCGGGTTCTCCGGCGCGCTTGCGTCGAACCAGACGCACAAGCCCGGGTCGTCGTCGGTCAAGAAGGAGCCGTTCGGGTCCGTCGGCGGTCAGGCCGTCGACATCTACACGCTCACGAACTCCCGGGGCATGGAAGTCAAGATCATGACCTACGGCGGGATCATCCAGTCGGTCAAGGTCCCCGACCGCCGCGGGCGCCTCGAGAACGTCACCCTGGGCTTCGACAACCTCACGGACTACGTCGAGCGAAGCCCGTACTTCGGCTGCATCACGGGCCGGTACGCGAACCGGATCGCACTCGGCAAGTTCACGCTCGACGGCGTCACCTATCAGTTGCCGATCAACAACCCGCCGAACTCGCTTCACGGCGGAACCGTCGGCTTCGACAAGCACATCTGGGCCACCACGGTGATCCAGAATCGCGACGGCGTCGGTCTCAAGATGACGTTTACGAGCCCGAACGGCGATCAGGGATACCCGGGCACGCTCAAGTCCGAGGTCGTCTACCTGCTCACGGACAAGAACGAGATCCGGATGGACTACCGCGCGACGACTGACAAGAAGACGATCGTCAACCTCACGAACCACGCCTACTGGAACCTCGAAGGCGAGGGGACCGGCTCGATCGACGATCACGTCCTGAAGCTCAACGCATCCCACTACACGCCGGTGGATCCGACGTTGATCCCGACCGGTGCAATCGATCCGGTTGCCGGCACGCCGATGGACTTCACCCGGTCGACCGCGATCGGAGACAGGATCCGCGACAGCTTCGAGCAGCTCGTGATCGGCCGCGGTTACGACCACAACTGGGTGCTCGACCGGCGCAGCCCCAACGACACGTCGATGATCCGGGCGGCGCGTGTGCTGGAGCCCGACAGCGGCCGCGTTCTCGAGATCTTCACGACCGAGCCCGGGATCCAGTTCTACTCCGGGAACTTCCTCGACGGGACTCTCGTTGGCACGAGTGGGCGGATGTACAGGCAAGGCGACGGGTTCGCGCTGGAGACCCAGCACTATCCCGACTCGCCGAACAAGCCGAACTTCCCCTCGACCGTTCTCAAGCCGGGAGACGTCTACAAGACCACCACCATCTACCAGTTCTCGACCTCCCACCACCACTAGAGGCTTGATGTGAAATTGGCGCGCTGTGGGGCTGCTCCAGACCAAGCCAGGGCGGC
>JAXIPI010000403.1:0-23068 GCA_045403015.1 Gaiellaceae bacterium
TCACAGATCAGGTCGAGCTTCCCCGTCCTCAAGAACCCCGCCAACCGGCACAAGGCCGTCGGGTTCACCTTCGAGCAATGGCGCTACGTGTTCACGAACACGTTCAGCGAGGAGGAGGCGCGAAGGCTGTACGAGCGCTACCACATCCCCGCGTCGGGCCGCGTGTTCTGGGGCAGTGCGCTCGCGAACATCCATCCGGGCCCCGACGACACGCACGTGGACTACAAGAACCCCAACCGGGCGCCGCTGCTCTTCATCTCTGGCGGCGAGGATCACCTCATGCCCCCCTCGATCCAGCGCTCGAACGCGAAGCACTACAAGGCGGAGGGCACGATCACCGAGGTCGTCGAGTACGAGGGCCGCTCGCACCTCATGCCCTCGCAGACCGGCTGGGAGGAGATCGCCGACTACGCCCTGTCCTGGGCGACGGAGCAGGCCGCCGTGTGGGCAGCGCAACGCCCGTTGACAGCGAGGGCGTGACCGAAGATGGCCATTACCACCAGAACAGCAGTCGTGCTCGAGCGGCCCTCGCAGGAGTTCGTCGACGCGACCTCGGCGCCGCCATCCCTCTACGAGCTCACGCCCGCAGAGGCGCGCAAGGTGCTCGACGACGTCCAGGCCGCGCCGACCGAGATGTTGTGGGTCGACGAAAGCTGGATCACCGTGCCCGCGGAGGTCGGCGATGTCGAGGTCCGAATCGTGCGGCCGCCCGACGCCACCGGGACGCTGCCGGTGGTCCTCTACATGCACGGCGGCGGCTGGGTGCTCGGCAACGCACAGACGCATGACCGGCTCGTCCGCGAGCTCGCCGTCGGTACCGGCGCCGCGATCGCCTTCGTCGAATACGACCGCTCGCCCGAGGCGCACTACCCCGTGGCGATCGAGCAGGGCTACGCCGTGGCTCGGTGGATCATCCGCGAGGGCGTCGCGATCCAGCTCGATCCCGATCGGATGGCCGTCGCCGGCGACTCGGTCGGCGGCGGCATGGCTGCCGCGCTCGCACTCATGGCCAACGAGCGCGGCGACGTCCGCTTCGTCCAGCAGTCGATGTACTACCCCGTCACCGACGCCGCTATGGACACCGGCTCGTACGAGCAGTTCGCCGAGGGTTACTTTCTCACCGCGAAGGCAATGGCGTGGTTCTGGGACGCCTACCTGCCTGACCTCGGTCAACGCTCCGAGCCGTATGCCTCACCGCTGCGTGCGAGCGACGAGCAGCTTCATGGCCTTCCGCCGGCGCTTGTGATCGTCGACGAGGCCGACGTCCTTCGCGACGAAGGCGAGGCCTATGCGGCGCGCCTCCGGGCGGCCGGCGTCGCGGTCACGACCGTCCGGTACGACGGCATCACGCACGACTTCATGATGCTCAACCCGCTCAGCGACGCCCACGCCACGCGCGCCGCCGTCGCACAGGCCTCCTCGGTCCTTCGCGACGCGTTGTGGAGGGTGTGACGCGAGAGCACTACTTGCATAGGAGGCTTCGAATGTTCACTCAGAAATCGGCGCGGCCTCGTCGGCGCACTCTCCTGATCGCGCCTGTTGTCGCATTTGTGGTGCTCTTCTCCCTCGGCGCCGGCGGCCCTGCGGGGGCCAACCTGCAGGGAAAGGGCCGCCCACAGCCGACGATCGTCCTCGTCCACGGCGACTGGGCCGACGGCTCGTCCTGGAACAGGGTGATCAAGCGCCTGCAGGGAAAGGGCTTCACCGCGATCGCCCCGCCCAACCTGCTTCGCGGGCCGGTTGCCGACGCGCCGTACCTCGCCAGCTACCTGCATTCGGTTTCGGGTCCGATCGTGCTCGTCGCCCACTCCTACGGAGGTTTTGTCGCCACGAACGCCGCGACGGGCAACCCGAACGTCAAGGCACTCGTTTACATCGACGCCTTCATGCCGGACGCAGGCGAGACCGGCGATGCCCTCGTAACAGGCTCGGGCTCCTGCATCGGCGGAAGCGCCTTCAATGCCGTGCCTTTCGACGGTGGCGTGGATCTCTACCTCCGCTGGGAAGCGAACCCGCCCTACCCCGGCTTCAGCGAGTGCTTCGCCAACGGTGTCGACCCTGAGGAGGCTGCCATTCTCGCGGCCGCGCAGCGGCCGGCCGCCCTCGCTCAGTTCAGCGAGCCCTCCGGGCCTCCGGCGTGGAAGACGATCCCGTCCTGGTCACTCATCGGAACCTTGGACAACGTGATCCCGCGCGCGCTGCTGGAACGGATGTCCAGCCGGGCCGGCGCTCGCATCTCTCGCGTCAAAGCGGGCCACTTGACGCCCATTACGCGCCCGGCTGCCGTCATCGACGTGATTCTCGACGCCGTCGATGCGACGAGGTGATCCGACTGATCGAGGCAGGCGCGCGGCGAGCGCGCGACCTAACGAGCTCGGTGTGACCCTCGCCTCGGACGCGGCGCTCCGCGACTTTGATCGAGGAGACCCCGACGAGCGACGTTGGCTACATGCTCGCGCGCGTCAACGTTGGCCTCGAACTCCACAGCTGGGAGGAGCATGAGGAGACCGTTGCTAGTTGGGGCGCGACACGTCGAGCAACGGATGGAGCGCATGAGGAGGCGAGCAACGGAGCGCGCCCCACCCGCTAGTGCTTGATGTGAAACCTATGCGAGTTGCGGAGCCGTTCGAAAGAGCTCGCTGCGCGCGGAGCCCTGGACGACCATGTCGACGGTGCTACGGATGACCTTCATCCACTCCGCATCAGCGTCCTGTGCTTCGCCCTCCCGCTCGAGGGTAGCGAGATCGGGATATTCGACTTCGGCAAAGAGTTCATTCGCGGTTCCGGCGATCGAGACCCAGAATGTCGCCTCGGCCCATCCGCGCTCCCGCGCGATCTCGTTCAGTTGCTCTCCGGCTTTGAGGTATTCGGCGAAGTGCCCATAGCGCACTTGAGCAATGAAACGAACACGAATCATCGTCCCTCCCTTGCCAGCAAACGTCTCGGGGATGCTACTTCACCCCGCCGCGAAGGAATCAACCCGGCGACTTTCACATCAAGCCTCTAGCGCCGCCGGGAGGAGCGAGCGGGTCGGCACCCGGCGGCGGTTTTGGGACCCTGCCGAGACCCTGGGGAGTTGTAGAGACCCTGTCGAGACCCTGGTAATAGGGTCTGAAACGGATACGAGCGGTGCCCGACGGGACAACGCGGTCGAGTCGACAAAAGCTTGATTTGCGGGGGATTCGTGGAAAATCGACTCCGCCACTGAGGATGCCCCCGACAAGAATCGAACTTGTGCACGCGGTTTAGGAAACCGCTGCTCTATCCACTGAGCTACGGGGGCTCGCTCACAAGCTTAGGCGTCGAATCGAGCCTCCGCCGCGCCCCGAGTAGGCTGCGCTGATGCTGTCCCGGCTCGTCGTCGATCCCGGCTCTGCCGCCGGCCTGGAAGGCCGCGACCCGCGCGACACGCTCGGTCTGCCGGGGAAGGACGAGGCGAAGGAGCAGCTCGCCACGCTGCTCGAGGAGCTCGCATCTCTCCAGGAGCGGCTCTACGCCGAGGGGAGGCGGAGCATCCTCCTCATCCTCCAGGGCCTCGACGCCTCAGGCAAGGACGGAACGATCCGCCACGTCTTCACCGGCGTCAACCCCCAGGGTTGCCGCGTCACTTCGTTCAAAGTGCCGACACCACTCGAGCTCGCGCACGACTTCCTCTGGCGTGTCCACGCCGAGTGCCCGGCCCGCGGGATGATCGGGATCTTCAACCGCTCCCACTACGAGGACGTCGTCACGGTGAGGGTTCTCGGTCTCGCGCCCGAGGAGGTGTGGCGGCGGCGTCCGGACCGGATCCTCGAGTTCGAGCACCTGCTCGCCGAGGAAGGCACGACGGTGCTCAAGTGCTTCCTGCACGTCTCGGCCGAGGAGCAGCGCGAGCGGTTTGCAGAGCGGCTCGCGAATCCCGCCAAGCACTGGAAGTACAACCCCCACGACGAGGAGACGAACCGCCGTTACGGCGAGTTCACGGCCGCCTACGAAGAGGTTCTCACTGCTACCTCGTCTGAGTGGGCACGCTGGCACGTGATCCCAGCCGACCGCAACTGGGTGAGGAACCACGCGGTCGCCACCGTGCTCGTCGAGACGCTGCGGCGGCTCGACCCGCGGTTCCCGACCGCTGCCGTGCCGATCGACTAGTCGGGGGCGGCGTCTTTCGGCTCCCAGCCGAGCAGCTCTCGCGCGTGCTCCAGATCCCAGAACCGACGCGGATTCCCGGACACGCCGTACACGATCGCCCAGGACACGTCCTCGACCTCGAGGCAGCTGGCGATCAGCTCGGCGCAGTCACGGCGGCTGAGCCAGACTGCACGCAGCCGGTTCCTTTGCCCTTCGGCGTCGAGGTCGATCAGAGCGTTGCCGGTCGACGCGGTCGGGTCGTCGTGCGCTCGCACGGCGCCGATCCGCAGGCAGAAGACGCGAAGGCCGTGGCGCTCCGCGTAGAGGCGTCCGAGCGCCTCCCCGTACGCCTTCGACACGCCGTAGAGCGAATCCGGCCTGAGCTCCGCCGTGTGGTCGTAGCTCCGTTTGTCGTCGGATTCGTACAGCGCGGGGGCGCCGTCGAGCTCGTACATGCCCACGACGTGATTCGAGGACGCGTACACGAGACGCGAGACCCCCGCCTGACGCGCAGCCTCGAAGACGTTGCGGGTGCCGACGATGTTGTTCCGAAGCACGTCGTCCCAGGGTGCTTCGAGCGACGCCGAGCCCGCGAGGTGAACGACCGCGTCGACGTTCTCGAACGCCGGCTTGATCGCCTCGAGCTCCGAGATGTCGCCGACGTGGCTCGGAAAGTCCTGCGGTGTCAGTGTCAGCGAGACGAGCTCGAACCGCGCGGCGAGATGCTCTCTCACCGCCGTTCCGATCGTTCCCTCGGCGCCGGTGACGAGGACGCGGCGTGCTCCCATGTCGTGGACAATAATCTGCGGGGTGTGGGCGGCTCTGACGAGAGGCTCGGCAGCGAGCTCGACGGCTGGCGGGTCGAGGAGTACGGGCGCTCGCGCGGCGACCTACCGTTGCGGGTGTTCCTGCCGGCGGGCGACGGATCTGTTGCGGGTCTGCTGACAGCAGGCCAGCACGGCGAGGAGGGAGACACCACCCTGCTCGTCCGCCGGCTGCTGGAGCTGATTCCTGCCGGCGACACGCGCTGGGCTGTGATACCGGTGCTCAACCCGGACGGACTGCTCGCCGGTACCAGACAGAACGCGGCCGGCGTCGACCTCAATCGCAATTTCCCGTCCGCGACCTGGGAGCCGGACCCGACTTTCACCTTCCCGCCCGGAATCGATCCCGAGCTGCGCGTCCTCGCGAACCGGACGAACCGTTCCTCGCCGGGAGCGCGTGCCGGCTCGGAGCCGGAAACCCAGGCGCTGGTCGCGCTGATCGAGGGTCTCGACCCTCCGCTCGTGGTCGATCTTCACAGCCCGCTCGAGCTCATCTTCGTGCGCGGTGACGTGCCGTCCGCGTTGACCGAACGACTCGCCCGCTCGGGGGGTCTGCCGTACAAGAACCAATTCGTTGGGCACTGTCCGGGCGCGTTCGACGACTGGTTGGCCGAACGCGGCACCCCCGTTCTCGTCTACGAGATCGAGCACGCCGGTCTGCCGGCGCTCTGCAAGCGGCATCTGCCCGGGCTGGAGGCTCTGCTCCGGGAGTAGGAGTTGGGAGCGCCTCGATCCGGCGGCGGTGCGGCTGCGCGAGGTACTTTCCCGGACTGTGTCGCACGCGACCGCAGAAACCGTCAGCTGGTGGGAGCGCACGAACGGCGAGGACGACCTCCTCGTCGCCTACTTCAGCATGGAGTTCGGGCTGCACGAACGGCTGCCGATCTACTCGGGCGGCCTCGGGGTCCTCGCCGGCGACCATCTGAAAGCCGCAGCCGAGCTCGGTGTTCCGCTCGTCGGAGTCGGCCTGCTCTACCGCGGTGGCTACTTCCGGCAGGAGATCGACGCCGACGGCCGGCAGACCGAGGACTACCAGCGCGTCGACCCGAATGCCGTCGGCCTGGTGCGCGAGCCCGTGACGGTGACGGTCGAGCTCGCCGACGAGACGATCGAGGCGGCCGTATGGCGGAAGGACGTCGGCTCCGTGCCGCTCTACCTGCTCGAAGTCGACTGGCTCACGGACGCGCTCTACAGCGGCGACCGCGAGCACCGGATTCGCCAGGAGCTGCTGCTCGGCGTCGGCGGCGTCCGCGCGCTGACGGCGCTCGGGATCGAGCCGAACGTCTTCCACCTGAACGAGGGCCACTCGGCCTTCCTGCAGATCGAACGGTTGCGGAAGCTCACGTCTGAGGGGATGCAGACCGCCGATGCCCTCGAGCATCTCCGCCGCACGTCGATCTTCACGACGCACACGCCCGTCCCGGCCGGCAACGAGGAGTTCGACGAAGAGCTCGTCGTCCGCTACGTCGGCAAGCTCGCGGAGTCCGGCGGCCTCGATCAGGAGGGTCTGCTCGAGCTCGGCCGGTTCGGCGACAAACCCGGCTTCGGGATGACTCCGCTTGCGCTTCACCTGTCCGCCTACGCGAACGGGGTATCGGATCTGCACGGCGAAGTGGCGCGGGAGATGTGGGCGTCGCTCTGGCCCGGCCAGGAGACTCCGATCGGACACGTCACGAACGGTGTCCACATCGGCACGTGGCTGGATCCCGCGCTCGGCGAGCTCTTGCGCTCTGTCGGTGTCCTGCCGGAGGCGCCGCCCGACGAGGCGAACTGGGATGCGGTCCGGAGCGTCGGCCCAGACGCGATTTGGCGCGTACACGCCGCGGCCAAGGCTCGCCTGGCCGAGCGTGCCGGCATCGACCGCGACCGGCTAACGATCGGCTTCGCCCGTCGCTTCGCGACCTACAAGCGGGCCGGGCTCGTCTTCTCCGAGGTCGAGCGCCTGCTCGCGCTGCCGGTCCAGATCGTGGTCGCCGGCAAGGCTCACCCCGCCGACGTGCCCGGCAAGGATGTGATGCAGGAGATCATCGAGCTCGGCCGGGAGCCCCGCGCCCAGGGTCGGGTGGTTTTCCTCGAGAACTACGACATGGGGGTCGCGCGGGCGATGGTGCGTGGCTGCGACGTCTGGCTGAACACTCCGCGCCGGCCGCTCGAGGCTTCGGGGACGAGCGGCATGAAGGCCGCGATCAACGGCGTCCTCAATCTCTCAGTGCTCGACGGCTGGTGGGCGGAGGGCTACTCGCCGGACGTCGGCTGGGCGATCGAAGGCTCGTCCGACGATGCCGACCGCGGGCAGCTCTACCGGTTGCTCGAGGAGGAAGGCGTGCCGACGTTCACGGACAACCGCGAGCGGTGGGTCGAGATGATGCAGGAGTCGATCGCTCAGCTCGCACCGCGCTTCTCGATGCACCGCGCGGTGATCGAGTACGTCGAACGCTATTACCGGCCGGCGCACAGCTCTGCTAGCGCAAGATGAGCATCCGCGAAAGCGGATGCTCATCGCGCGAAAACCCCTGAAGGGGCCGCTTTCGCGGCCCAAAACCGCTCAGCCGTCTACCGCAGCGAGCGCGCGCCGGCCAGCACTCCGGCGACCGACTCCGCAAGTCGGTCGAGCTCGTCGTCCCCGAGTTCGGGGTAGACGGGAACAAAGACGGTTTCCGCGATTGCCCGCTCGGCTCGCGTGGGACGCAGGTCTGGTCGGTCAGGTGGAGCGGAGACTGCGTCGATGCTGCTGGTCGCGGTCGCGGCATCGAATCCGGCGCGACGAAGGTGCGAGACCAGTCCGTCACGATCCGCGGCAAGGACTGGGAAGACCCAGTGCGTCGGGTCGATCGCCTCGCGGCCTGGACGGCGCACCTGCCGCGGCAATGCGGCCGCGACTCTCTCACCCGCACGAGCACGGGCCTCGATCCGCGCGACGTCGAACCGGCGCAGCCGCCGAGCGAGCAGCGCGAGCAGAGGGGCCGACGGCCGACGGCGGATCTTCGGCGTCAGCTCGGAGTCCGGGAAGCCTTTCACCGACCCGGTCAGGACGGCATCGAGGTCGCGTCCGCTTGCTGCGACCGAACGGGCGAAGAGCGCGTAGACGTGCGGCTGGCTGAGCGCACGCAGGACGGCAAACTCCGCTGCCCGGACGGCGTACTCGCGGCGAGGCTGAACGGGCCACAGTCCCTGGCGCAATCGCATGCGGGCTGCGAGGTCGGCATCGGCGACACGGACAAGTGCACCGCCGAGCGCGGTCGCCGTCTTGATCGAGCCAAAGCTGAAGAGCGAGACGTCGGCGTTCGCGTCGCCGCGGTCGTGTGGGCGCCGGACCGACTGCGCGCAGTCCTCGACAACGACGATCCCGTGCCGGCGCGCGAGCTCAACCACGAGGTCCAGGCCGGCCAAGCCGCCGAACAGATGGGCGACGACGACGAGCCGCGTGCGCGGTCCAAGCGCCCGTTCGAGCGCCTGCGCGTCGGGCGTCAGCGACTCCACATCGAGGTCGACCGGTAGCACCCTCAGCCCGCGCGCCTCCGCGATTCGCACCATGTCCGGATGTGTGATCGCAGAGAAGGCGATCTCGTCTCCGGCTTCGAGTTGGAGCGCATCGAGGAGCAACTCGAAGCCGGAGCGCACCGAGAGGCACACGATGCCGTCCGGATTCCCCCAGGCGCGCAGCACGCGGTCCTCCTCGATCCGCCGCCGCGCGACGACGCACGATGCGATCGCAAAGAGCAGGTCCGCGAACGAGATGTCGAGCCGCAGCCGCGGGTGAAGGCGACGGGGCGGGCCGGGCAAGGAGCTAGCCGGCGGTACTCGCCAGCGCCCGCGCCTTCTTGCCGGCCGAGCTCTGGCGCTGCGATGCGTCCAGCACGAGCTTGCGCAGGCGCACGCTCGCCGGCGTGACCTCGACGCACTCGTCTTCGCGGATGAACTCGAGCGCCTGCTCGAGCGACATCGGGCGGGGCGGGATCAGGCGCACTGTCTCGTCCGACGACGCGGCACGCATGTTCGTCAGCTTCTTCTCCTTGGTCGCGTTCACGTCGAGATCCTCGGCGCGCGCGTTCTCGCCCACGATCATCCCCTCGTAGACCTCCGTCGTCGGGCCGATGAACATCGAGCCGCGCTCCTGCAGGTTCATCAGGGCGAACGACGTCGCCGGGCCGCGGCGGTCCGCGACGAGGCTGCCGGTGGGTCGCGTCCGAAGCTCGCCGTGCCACGGCTCGTAGCGGTCGAACACGTGGTGGAGGATGCCGGTGCCGCGCGTCTCGGTCAGGAACTCGGTCCGGAAACCGATCAGCGCGCGGGCGGGGACGAGGTACTCGAGCCGAACCCAGCCGGTGCCGTGGTTGACCATCTGTTCGAGCCGGCCTTTGCGCAGCGCGAGCAGCTGCGTGAGCACGCCGACATAGTCCTCGGGCGCGTCGATCGCGAGCCGTTCGACCGGCTCGTGCACCTTGCCGTCGATGATCTGCGTCACGACCTGGGGCTTGCCGACCGTCAGCTCGAACCCTTCGCGGCGCATCAGCTCGACGAGGACGGCGAGCTGGAGCTCGCCCCGGCCCTGCACCTCCCAGGTGTCCGGACGCTCGGTCGGGAGAACGCGGAGCGAGACGTTGCCCACCAGCTCCTGATCGAGCCGCGCCTTGAGCATGCTCGCGGTCAGCTTGTCGCCCTCGCGGCCCGAGAGCGGCGACGTGTTGATCCCGACCGTCATCGACAGGCTCGGCTCGTCCACCGTCGACACGGGCAGCGGGCGCGGGTCGTCCAGGTCGGCGAGCGTTTCGCCGATCGTGACCTCCGGCAGACCGGCGACGGCGACGATCTCGCCTGGGCCCGCCTCGTCCGCCTCGACCCGCTCCAGCGCCTCGGCGACGTACAGCTCGGTCACCTTGGCGCGCTCGATCGTGCCGTCGGCGCGGCACCAGGCGATCTGCTGGCCCTTCCTGATCGTTCCGTGTTGCACCCGGGCGAGGGCCAGCCGACCGACGTACGGCGACGCGTCGAGGTTGGTGACGAGCGCCTGCAGTGGGTGATCGGGGTCGTACTCGGGCGCCGGGATGCGCTCGAGCAGCAGGTCGAAGAGCGGGCTCAGGTCGTCCTCCAGCTCGTCCGGCTGGAGCCCTGCCTGGCCGCTCCTGGCGTTCGTATACGCGATCGGAAACTCGATCTGGCTCTCGTCGGCGTCGAGGTCGAGGAAGAGCTCGTACACCTCGTTCACGACCTCCTCGATCCGAGCATCAGGCCGGTCGACCTTGTTGACGACGAGGATCACCGGCAGCCGGGCCTCGAGTGCCTTGCGGAGCACGAAGCGGGTCTGCGGCAGCGGTCCTTCGCTTGCGTCGACGAGCAGCAGCACGCCGTCGACCATCGTCAGTCCGCGCTCGACCTCGCCGCCGAAATCCGCATGGCCGGGGGTGTCGACGATGTTGATCTTCGTGTCGCGGTAGCGGAAGGCCGTGTTCTTGGCGAGGATCGTGATCCCCTTCTCGCGCTCGAGGTCCATCGAGTCGAGCACGCGCTCGTTGACATCCTGGTTCGCGCGGAAGGCGCCGGACTGCCAGAGCATCGCGTCGACGAGGGTCGTCTTCCCGTGATCGACGTGGGCGACGATCGCGACGTTGCGGAGATCAGAGCGGCTAGCCATAGACGCGCAGGGTAGCGGCGTTAGTGGTTTTGGGCCGCGAAGCGGCACCTTTAGGGGTCTTCGCGCGATGAGCATCCGCTTCCGCGGATGCTCATCTTGCGCCAACTAGTCAGCCCTCGGTGATTTCGGCGTGCCGCTCGGCGACGCACGCCTCGGCCCAGCGCTCGGCAATCAACAGCGGCCGCTGCGGGTCCGCTTTGCCCAGCTCGATCCGAATCTGGTGGACCGACGCCTCGACGTCGCGGTCGGCGATCGTGCGCTGCTCGGCGACGATCGTGATCGCCTGGACCTCGGCGAGGAGGTCGTGGGCGAGCTCGTCGATCTCCGCCTGCGTTGCTTCGCGGCCCGCGAACATGCCGAAGTTGACGCGGATGTCTCCGTCGTCGTCGAGGAAGGCGATGGCGGCAACGTCTTGCATCGAAAGAGGTACTACCCCGATTTGAAAGTCCCTAACGCTCTCGCGGCTCCCAGCCGAAGCGGGCGCGCGCGACGAGGTAGCCGCCGGCTCCCCAGGCGGCCATCACGCCGATCGCGCCGAGGTGCTTCGAGATCGGCTCTCCGTCGACGTAGGTCGCGAGCACGAGCTCGATCAGGTACTTGAGCGGCAGCACGTCGGCGACGAGCTCGAGTGCGCGGGGCAGGTTGTCGGTCGTGCCGAACGCGCCGGAGAGAAACGACATCGGCAGCACGATCACGTTCACGACCGCGGCGACCGCCTCTGCGGAGCGGATCAGCGCCGCCGCTGCGAGCCCGAGCCCGGCGAAGCATGCGGCGCCGATCACGAGCGTGACGACGAACTGGAGCGCCTGCTCGGGTGCGTCGGCGTCGAAGAGGAGCACACCGAGCGCGATCACGGTCAGCGACTGGAGCACGACGATCAGCAGGTTCGAGAGTAGGACGGTGGCGAGATACAGGCTGCCCGGGAGCGGCGTCGAGCGCAGACGCTTCAGGAGCCCCGACTCGCGCCGGATCACGAGCGTGATCGCAAGGCCGCCGAGCGCCGTGTTCGCGACCGCGTACCCGATCAGGCCGGCGACGAGATAGCTCGAGACCGGGCGACCGTCTTCGACCCCATCGCCGAAGACCGACGCGAGCAGCACGAAGAGCAGCGGTGGGAAGAGGAAGACGAAGATCGCGGCCTCGCGGCTGCGCCAGAACGTCAGCTGCTCGGCCCGGAGTTGGTGCCAGAGGAGGCTCACGCGTCCTCCTCCTTGACCAGGTCGAGATAGACGTCTTCGAGCGTCGCGCGCCGGATCTCGAGCTCCTCGAGCTCGAAGCCCTCGGCGAGTGCGCGGGCGGTCAGCTCGTGCAGAGTGCGCGTCGGCTCGTCGGTCTCGAGCACGACCTCCTCGCCGAGCCGCCGGTAGCGGATCTGGACGCCCGCGCTCGCGGTGAGCTCGGAAGGTTTGCCGATCCTGACGATCTGACCGTCGCGCAACACCGCGACGCGGTCGGCCAGCTGCTGTGCCTCGTCGAGGTAGTGGGTCGTCAGCAGGATGGTCTTACCGAGCTCGCGAAGCGAGCGGATGAGCGCCCAGGCGTTGCGGCGCGCAGCCGGGTCGAACCCGGTCGTCGGCTCGTCGAGGAAGACGAGCTCCGGGTCGCCGACGAGCGCGACGCCGAGATCGAGCCGGCGCTTCTGGCCGCCGGAGAGCGTCTTCACCTGCTCGTCCCGCTTCTCGGCCAGTCCGACGAGCCCGATCACCTCGTCGACGTCCCGCGGGTGCTTGTAGTAGCCGGCGAAGATCCGGTGCACCTCGCGCACGGTCAGGATCGGCCACAGCTCGGACTGCTGCAGCACGACGCCGATCCGCTCCCGGAAAGCCCGCTCGCTGCGCCCGGGGTCGAAGCCCAGCACACGCACCTCGCCGCCGTCGCGCTGCCGGTAGCCCTCCAGGATCTCGACCGTGGTCGTCTTGCCGGCTCCGTTCGGGCCGAGCAGGCCGAAGACTTCGCCGGCGGCGACCTCGAAGTCGATCCCGCGAACGGCCTCGACGCCGTCGTAGGACTTCCGCAGCCCCTGGACCGAGATCGCGGTCACGACAGCTCGATCTCGGCGAACGCCGCCGGGGCGAAGTCGCGGTCGCCGGCGCCGAGGGTGAGCGCGATCTCAGAGCAGTCCGGCTGGTGGCCGACCACGACGACGCTCTCGCCGGCGCCCTCGACGGCTGCGAGGACGTCCTCCGCCGTCGCGCCCGGGGCAAGCCGTTCGTCGACACGGAGGTCGGTGCCGGCAGCTTTCGCGATCGCGGCCGCGGTCTCGCGGGCGCGCAGGAGCGGGCTCGCGAGGACGGCGTCGGGAGCGACTGCGGCGAGAAGCTTTCCCAGCTCTCGTGCTTGCTCCCGGCCGCGGGCGCTCAGCGGGCGCAGCGAGTCGGGGTCGCCGGGGTCGGACTGTGCGTGGCGAACGAGGAAGAGCCGCATCGAGTGGCGATCATAGGAGGCGCAGTAGTCTGGGAACGATGCGTTCGTTTCGCTACGTCATCGCCGACGTCTTCACCGACCGGGCGCTCGCGGGCAACCAACTTGCCGTCTTCACCGACGCGCGCGACCTCGACGAGCTCACGATGCAGGAGCTGGCGCTCGAGCTTGGGTTCTCCGAGACCGTCTTCGTGTTGCCGCCGCGCGAAGGCGGCACCGTTCGCATCCGCATCTTCACGCCCAGGAACGAGATCCCGTTCGCCGGGCACCCGTGCCTCGGCACCGCGTTTGTCCTCGGCGCGCCGTTGCAGCTGAGCGTGATCGCGCTCGAGACGGGAAACGGCATCGTCCCCGTCGAGCTCGAGCGTGACGAGTCCGGGCGGATCGTCTTCGGCCGGATGACGCAGCCCGTGCCGACCGTCAAGCCCTACGAGCATGCGGACGAGACTCTTGAGGCGCTCGGCGTCGGCTCGTCCGAGCTTCCGGTCGAGGTGTACGACAACGGCCTCCGGTACGCGTATGTCGTGTTGCCCGCGAAAAGGGATGTCGCGCAGCTCAGGCCCGACATGAGCTCGCTGGCGGAGCTCTCTCCCGTCTGTGCGCTGGCGTGTGCCGGCTCGGGCACGAGTTGGAAGTCACGGATGTTCGCGCCCGCCGACGGAGTCTGGGAGGACGCCGCGACCGGCTCCGCCGCCGGTCCGCTCGCCTGCCACCTCGGCCGGCACGGCATCGTGCCCTGGGGTGAGGAGATCGAGATCGAGCAGGGCACCGAGATCGGGCGGCCCTCGACGCTCTACGCGCGGGCGGCCGGCTCCGGGGAGCTGATCGAGTCCGTCGAGGTGGGCGGCGCCGCGGTCACCGTCGCCCGGGGCGAGTTCAAGCTCCCGTAGACCAGGCCACGGCTTCAATGTCAGGCAGCTCGGGCGCGAGCGAGCGCCAGAAGCGGGCGCCGTCGACCGAGAGGTAGAGCCGGTTGCGAGCCGCGTAGAGGACGCGGTCCGGCGCTGTGGCGTCGACCGCGACGTCGAATCCCGGCGGCAGGCCGCCACCGGACTCGTGCCAGGTAGCGCCCGCATCCCACGAGACGAGCAGTGGCGGTCGCCGGGCCACGAGGGCCACGACGGTCGAGCCTCCGGCCGAGGCCGCGACGAGCCGCGGCAGGTTCACGTCCAGGCGGTCGTGGTCGACCGCGATGTCGACCTCTCCGAGAACGGCTTCGGCCTCGACATCCACCTCGAAGACGCCGTCGATGGTGCGCACCCAGGCGGTCACACCATTGGTTCGGGTTCGGCCGCGGGCTCGAGCGCGATTTCGAGCACGCGGGCGGCCGTCGTCGCGGCCTGGCGAGCTGCCGAGGTCGGCCCGTGCCCCGCCGCTCGCGCCCAGGTGTACGACGCGAGGAAGGCATCGCCCGCACCGGTCGGATTATCGATCGCGATCCGTCGGGCGTGCACGTGCTCCCGTACGCCGCGCGCAATCACGACCGCGCCTGCGGAGGCCTGGGTGAGCAGCAGCTCGGGCACGCCGAGCGCGAGGACGCGTTCCTCGCCACCGAGCGCGTCCAGCTCCTCCTCGTTGAGCTTCAGTGCCGTTATGTGTCGCAGGACCTCAGGGTCGAAGTTGGCGTCGAGCACCAGCGGCCCAGCCTCCGGGCGACGCACGAGCGCCTGTCCGTCGAGAGCGAGCCTGCGGTCGCGGGCAAGCGCCGCGAGCACGTCGATCGGGAAGTCGCCGCGCGTCAGTCCGCCCAGGTGAATCCAGGTAGCGCGGCCGACGGCTCGGGCGTCGGCGACAGTCCACGGCGCGCCGGGGTCGCCGACGGTCATCTCGCGCTGCTCGCCGTCATTCTGGATCTCGAACGCGGTCGTGCGCGGCGATGGGAGCCAGGTGACAGGGACGCCGAGTGCGGAGAGAGGGGGCACGAGTGCGCGCCGGTCGGCATCGGCGCAACGGGCGATGATGCGCGAGCCTCCGCCCAGCAGTCGCAGCCCGCGGGCGGCGTGGTACGGCGCGCCGCCGACCCGCGGCTGACCACCGTCGATCGTGTCGCGCGAGAGATTCCCGATGACTGCGATGCCGCCCATCGGCGGCCTACTGTAGAGCCTCTAGAACCGCCGCTTGCCGAGCGCCGCGATGACGAGCCCCAGCGCGAGCGAGACGGCGAAGCTCGGGAGCGACGCGCCGATCCCCCAGTTCGGCGGATCGAGCTTCTCGACGAGGTCGACCCACCAGTGAGGGCCGGTCGGATAGAGCCACTGGTAGGCGGCGAAGCCTGCGATCCAGGCGCCGATCATCCCGGGTCGCACCGACGGGCCTCCGAACACGTCCTGCTCGGTGTAGTGCGATCCCGCCGCGAGCCAGTCAGCGAGCAGAACGCCGAAGAGCGGGACGAAGAACGAGCCGAGCAGGAGCAGGAAGGTCTGGTAGGAGAGGAGGTCGATCGTTAGCGCGCCGAGCGTCGCCACGATCGAGACGGCAACCAGGAGCGTGCGCTGCGGCAGACGCGGCGCGAGGTTCTGGATCGAGACCGCGGTGGAGTAGACGTTCGCGAACGCCTCGTCGGTTTCGTCGACCGTGACGGCGAGCAGCGCGAGTGTCGCACCGACGCCGCCGGCTGCAACCGCCACCGGCAGCGCCGCCGGGTCGGTGATGTCCCGCGAGAAGAAGAGGATCGCGCCCAGCAGCCAGAGCCAGATGCTCGCAAGGAGGTACCCCCCGCCCGAGCCCAGGAACGCGCCGGCACGGGTGCGGCTGAAGCGCGTGTAGTCGGCTGCGAGCGGAATCCACGAGACCGTGATCGCAACCACGAGATCGACGCCCGCGAGCACCGACGACCCGCCCTCGCCGCCGCGGTCCCAGAGGCCGTCGAGCCCGGCACCGTCGAGCGCCCACCACGTCAGGTAGAGCAGCGAGGCGAGCACCGCCCAGACTGCGAACTTGCGGACGAACTTGCGGACGAAGTCTATCGGCCCGAGCAAGGCGAGGGCCAGCGCAACCCCGCCGAAGAGCAGCGTCCAGAGCCACTGTGCGCGGAAGCCGAGCACTTCGTCCGAGAGCGCGGCGACAGCGGTCGCGATGATCAGGAGCTCGAAGATCGACCAGCCGACGCACTGTGCCGCGTTGATTACGGTCGGTCCCCAGGAGCCGCGCCCGCCGAGGGGGGCGCGCATCAGAACCATCGCCGGCACGCGCGCATCCGCGCCGATCATCCCCGCGATACCGAGCATCGCGTTTCCGATCAGGCTGCCAAGGACGATCGCGACGACCGCCTCGCGCAGCGAGAGTGCAGGCACGAGGTACGTGCCCGCCACGAGCACGAGCAGCGACACGCCGAGGTTGCCCCAGAGGAGAGCGTTGTCGAGCAGACCGAGGACGCGGAGGCGCTCGGGCACCGGTTCGATTCCCCAGGCGGGCGTCCTCTCCACTCTCGTGCGCTCCTCCCTTCGCCGGCATGACCCGGATCAGGTTCTGCGGGTGTGATCTCAGCCGCGCGTGCGGCACCCCGGACTGCGCACTGTAACCAGAGCGGCACTCACCCTGGCCCGATCGGCCATCTTGCGCTGTGGAACATCGGCGGGCACCATTCGTAAGTGAGCGCCATCGATCGAGAGGACGTCCTCGCGATCATGACCTCGCTGATGCGGCTCCACCTCAAGGCCGACACGATCCTGGAGTATCTGGGCGAGGACGATGAAGAGGAAGAAGACGAAGCTTGATGCGGAGTTCTGGCGCCAGGATGCGGAGATGAAGCGCCTGCTCGAGGAGCGCATCGCGTATCACAAGGCGAAGCTCGCCGAAGAGCGCCGCGAACGCTAGGCCGCGAGCAGGCGGCGCAAGACGAACGGGAGAATGCCGCCGTGGCGGAGATAGTCGCGCTCGCGCGGCGTGTCGAGCCGCACGCGGACCTTGAAGGACTTGTCGTCCGCGCGCACCGTCACCTCGTCTGACTCGGCGTTCTCGACCCCTTCGATTGCGAACTCCTCGCGTCCCGTCAGCCCGAGCGTCTCCGGCGTCTCGCCCGCCTGGAACTGGAGCGGCAGGATGCCCATCATCAGCAGGTTCGAGCGGTGGATGCGCTCGTAGCTCTCGGCGATCACTGCGCTCACGCCGAGGAGCTTCGGTCCTTTCGCCGCCCAGTCGCGGGACGAGCCGGAGCCGTACTCCTTGCCTGCGATCACGATCAGCGGTGTTCCCTCGGTGAGGTACCGCTGTGAGGCCTCGAAGATCGTCATCTCCTCGCCGCCCGGCAGGTGCACCGTCCACGTGCCCTCCGACCCGGGGACGAGCAGGTTGCGCAGGCGGACGTTCGCGAACGTGCCGCGCACCATCACCTCGTGATTGCCGCGGCGCGAGCCGTAGGAGTTGAAGTCCTTGCGCTCGACGCCGTGCGCGAGCAAGTATTCGCCCGCAGGCGACTCGAGCTTGATCGCGCCTGCGGGTGAGATGTGGTCGGTCGTGACCGAGTCGCCGAGCATGACGAGACAGCGGGCGCCGGCGATGTCCTCGACCGTTCCGATCTCGAGCGACATGTCCTCGAAGTACGGCGGCTGGCGGACGTAGGTGGAGTCCGCCTCCCACGCGAAGCGCTCCCCCTCCGGTACGGGCAGGCTGCGCCATTGCTCGTCGCCTGTGAAGACGTCGGCGTAGGTGGAGCGGAACATGTCGCCGTGGACGGAGCTCGCGATCGTGTCCGTGATCTCCTTCGAGGTCGGCCAGATGTCGCGCAGGTAGACGTCGTTCCCGGCCTCGTCCTTGCCGAGAGGCTCCTCGAGCAGGTCGATGTCCATCCGGCCCGCAAGCGCGTAGGCGACGACGAGCGGCGGCGAGGCGAGATAGTTCGCCTTCACCTCGGGGTGGATCCGGGCCTCGAAGTTGCGGTTGCCCGAGAGGACCGAGCAGACGACGAGGTCGCCCTTGGCGACGGCGACGGAGATCTCCTCCGGCAGCGGTCCCGAGTTCCCGATGCAGGTCGTGCAGCCGTAGCCGACGGTGTGGAAGCCGAGCTGCTCGAGATAGGGAGTCAGGCCGGCTCGGTCGTAGTACTCCGTCACGACCTTCGAACCGGGTGCCAGGCTCGTCTTGACCCACGGCTTGCTGCTCAGGCCGCGCTCGATCGCCTTCTTCGCCAGCAGGCCGGCTCCGACCATCACCTGCGGGTTGGACGTGTTCGTGCACGAGGTGATCGCGGCAATCACGACTCTGCCGTGCTCGAGCGCGTAGTCGGTTCCCGTGACCGGAACGCTCTTTCGGCCGGGGCCGACGACCGCGACGGGAGTCGCATCGGCGATTGGCTCGGGTGAGCCGCCGGGCGCCTGCTCGGTCGTCGGATCGCTCGCCGGGAACGTGTCGGCGACAGCCTTGTCGTGGCTCCCGTTCTGCATCGGGTCGACGACACCGAAGGTGCCGAGCGAGTCGAGGAATGCGGTCCTGGCGAATGCGAGCGGGACGCGGTCCTGCGGGCGGCGCGGGCCTGCGAGCGACGGCTCGACCGTCGAGAGGTCGAGTTCGAGCACCTGTGAGTACGTCGGCTCCTCGCTCGGGTCGTGCCAGAGCAGGTTCTCCTTGCAGTACGCCTCGACGAGCGCGATCCGCTCCTCGCTGCGTCCGGTCAGGCTCAGATAGCTCAGCGTCAGATCGTCGACGGGGAAGAAGCCGCAGGTCGCGCCGTACTCGGGCGACATGTTGCCGATCGTGGCGCGGTCAGCGAGCGGCAGGCCGTCGAGCCCGTGCCCGAAGTACTCGACGAACTTTCCGACCACTCCCGCCTGGCGCAGGATCTGGGTGACGGTCAGGACGAGATCCGTCGCCGTCGCTCCCTCGGGGAGCTGCCCGGTCAGCTTGAAGCCAACGACCTGCGGGACGAGCATCGAGAGCGGCTCTCCGAGCTTCGCCGCCTCCGCCTCGATCCCGCCGACACCCCAGCCCAGCACGCCGAGCCCGTTCACCATCGTGGTGTGCGAATCGGTGCCGACTAGCGTGTCGGGGAAGGCCCAGCCGTTCCGTTCCTCGACGACTCGGGCCAGGAACTCGAGGTTCACCTGGTGGACGATCCCCGTCCCGGGCGGCACGACCTTGAAGTCCCGGAAGCCCTTCTGGCCCCAGCGGAGGAACGCGTAGCGCTCGCGGTTGCGCTCGAACTCGAACTCGACGTTGCGGACGAACGCGCTGCGCGAGCCGAAGACGTCGACCTGCACCGAGTGGTCGATCACGAGCTCGACCGGAATCAGCGGGTTGATCTGCTCCGGGTCGCCGCCGAGGTCGGCCATCGCGTCGCGCATCGCGGCGAGGTCGACGACGGCCGGGACGCCGGTGAAGTCCTGGAGCAGGACGCGGGCCGGCGAGAACGAGATCTCGCGGTTCGGCTCGTCTGTTGCGACCCAGCCGGCCACGGCCTCGACATCGGACCGGTCGCCGGTCCGGAGCACGTTCTCGAGCAGGATCCGCAGCGTGTAGGGAAGCCGCGCCACATCCCACTCCTGCTGGAGCGCGTCCAGCCGGTGGATCTCGAGCTTGCGATCGCCGACCGAGAGTGTCGAGCGAGAGGTGAACTCGTCGGTGGCCATACCTCGATTCAATCAAAGAGGCGAGTGGCTTCGCCGTCAGCGCAGGCGGCGAAGCGGGACCGTCGTGCTCGGGCCGATGTTGCCTGCCCGGTCCACGGCCGCGAGGGAGACGGCGGTGCGCAGCGTCTTCCGGTTCAGGGTCACGGCCGGCTTTGTCACCGTGAGGACTCGCGTACCGATCTTGACCCGATAGCCTCGCAGGCCGCCGGGATCGCGTGCCGGCAACCAGGAGAGACGGACGGTCTTGGCGGCGCGTCGCACCGACACCCGTCCCACCGCCGACGGCCGGACCGTGTCGCGGATGAGCTTCCCTTGTGCGTCGACGATGCCGAGGCCGAGGCGGAAGTGGATCGTCAGCGGCTGGCTCAAGTGCCCGACGGAGTCGGACGCGCGAACCGTGTACGAGCTCGTGTTGCTCTCGGCGATGCTGAGGATGGCCGAGGTCGACGTCGTCGTCGTGATGAAGCGATTGTCCTGGTAGACGCGATAGCCGACCGGCCCGACATCGTCGGTGGACGCTCGCCACGAAAAACGAACGATTCCGGGGATGTCAGCGTCGGTCGCGATCAGGCTCGACGGGGTTGAGGGCGCGGCGTGGTCCGGCGAGTCGAGCCGCTCGAGGAACAGCGAGTCCTGGACGTCGGGCCAGGACCCGCCGTGCCCGTAATAGTCGTCGCGCCCGCCGTCGAGCACGTGAGTCTCCAGCTCGCTGCCGGAGAGCGTCGAGTTCAGCAGGTCGTTGGCGACATCGCAGACATGTCCCTCGTTGCAGTGGTGTGGGGCAGAGCCGGAGACGGCGTCGAAGGCATGCACGAGCTCGTGCACCGCGACGACCGGGCGCAACGTGGTCCCCTCGGCACCGCAGGCCTGGAGGAACACGATCGCGATTCCCGATAACCCACCGGACGGATTGTCGCCCACTCCGCAAACCTCGAAATCGGGCCGTCGCTGTTCCACCGGGCCGTCATAGAAGACGAGGTAGGTCTTTTCGGGCTGGATGAACCCGGCCTGCGCAAGCAGGAAGCGGATCGTCGTGAACGCGGTGTCGATCTGCCCGGCGCCCTGCTGCAGCGTCACGTTCGAGATGTCGAGCTGTCCGAATGGGCTCGGGCAGGCGAACGGGTAGAGATCGAAGCGCGGTGCGCGCGTCGGGTCCTGCGAGCGCCACCAGGCGTCGATCGCGGCGATGTCGCCGACGATCCGAGGCGCCCACTCTGGAAGGCGGTCTGCCGCTCCGGGCGGACGCACGTATGCGACGTGGACCGCGAAGCCGAGCGTTGCGTCAGGCAGGCGATCCGCGTCGCTCGACCCGAGCCCGCACCACGGCAATGGCACCGACGCCTCAGCCGGTGCAGCCGAGCCGAACGCTGCGACCACTGCCAGCCCGACCAGGAGTCGCTTCACATAGACAAAGTACTCGTCAGCGGCGAGCGCGGTTCATCGCCCGCTCGGTCCAGGTCTCTCGCTCCGGATCGAAGTGACCGGTCATCGCAGCGAGGTAAGGCCCGGAGATCCGGCGGGCATAGGCCGCAAAGCCTTCCTCGCGCAGCGGCTTCCAGTCCTCCCGGTAGGGCACGACCACCTGCTCGCGGCCGACGTGGCGGGCAGAGAGCAGAAAGGCGAGGCCGATGCCGGACGAGACCTCGAGCAGCGACTGCCGTTCGCGTGCGGCCGTCTGCTGGAGGCCCATGTAGAGAGCGGCGAGCTGCCGCGCCGTCGGCAGCTCGGAGGCGCTCGAGCGGAGCTCGGAGAAGGAGGCGCGCAGCCCGGAGAGCTCGAGCGGCGGCAGGTCGACGAGCCGGGCGGTCGTGCCCGAGGCTCCCTCGAGCGCGCCCAGCAGGTCGTCGATCGACTGCAGCTCGGCTTGCTCCGCGAGCACGCCGGCCCGCTTCAGC
Source organism: Gaiellaceae bacterium (assembly GCA_045403015.1). Classification (GTDB taxonomy): domain Bacteria; phylum Actinomycetota; class Thermoleophilia; order Gaiellales; family Gaiellaceae; genus Gaiellasilicea. The sequence continues at coordinate 21,446 of JAXIPI010000403.1, forward strand.
TCGGCAACGAGCACCTCCAGGTACACCCGCGAGCCGTGCGAGAGGTCCGAGGCGGCGGCGAGCAGCCAGAGCGGCGAGAAGCCAAAAGCCGCGATTGAGCTGAGCTCGATGGCGTTGCCCGCCGTCTTTCTCTTGAGCAGCTCGCCGGCGTCGGGCTCGCCGGCCGGCGCCTCGCGCTCGACGTCGCCGAACAGTTCGATCACGATCCGGAGCAAGTTCTTCGCTGTCGCCTCATAAAAGCGCGAGCGGCGCGCGAACCGCGGCAGCACGACCTCCGCTGTCTCGTGCACCGCCCCGCCGAGCCCGGCGGCGAGCGCGCGGATGACCCGTTCGGGAACGGACAGGAGAAAGGAGCCGAGGCGCGCCACGGCTACGATGATTCCATGGGCCTGGCCGGCACGCTGGAATCGCTTCTGCGCAGCTCGTTCCCCGACGCGCAGGAGCTTGCCGTCGAGGACCGGACGGGAGGGGGCGATCATTTCCAGGTAACGGTCACCAGCGGCCGCTTCGACGGGCTCTCGCTCGTCGAGCAGCACCGGCTCGTCTACGAGGCGCTCGCTGCGCCGCTCGGCGACGGGTCGATCCATGAACTGCGAATCAAGACGAGAGGAATGACATGAGCGAGCTGAGCGAGCAGATCAAGGAGATCATCGAGAACGAGCCGGTGAGCCTGTTCATGAAGGGCACGCCCCAGCTCGTCATGTGCGGCAACTCGGACCGTGCGCTGCGGGCGCTTCGCGCCGCGGGTGCGCCGGTCACCACCGTCGACGTCCTGCCCGACCCGCAGATCCGCCAGGAGCTCTCGGCGCTCTCGGGCTGGCCGACCATCCCGCAGGTCTTCATCAAGGGAGAGCTGGTCGGCGGCGCGGACATCGTCGAGGAGCTCTTTGAAAGTGGCGAGCTGCAGGCCAAGCTCGACGAGGCGCTGGGCCCGGACCGCGAAGCCGGCGAGAAGATCGCTGCAGTGGCTTAGGCCGGCAATCCTGTACCGGGTCGCAACCGACACTTAACACTGACCACACTGCGCGTTAAGACCTCGCGGCTACAACGTTGCCCGTGAACACGCGCGCCACCCTTTCTCGCAGCGTCGGCCTGGTCGCTGTCGCCCTCCTGGGCGGCGTGGTCGCGCTCGGCGGCGTCGCGCTCACGGGCGACCTGGGCGGCGGCACGACCACCGTCGTGCAGACCTCCCCTTCCCTTGCCGCCGCCGCTCCTGTCGCTGCCGGCAATGGGCTGTCGGTGCGCGAGATCTACTCGCGCGCCGCTTCGGGTGTCGTGCAGATCACGTCGACGTCCGGAAGCGCGGACAACCCCTCCGGCTCCCCGGTCCCCTCCGACCAGTCGCCCGCGGAGCCGCAGCAGGCACTGGGCTCGGGCTTCGTCATCGACAAGGCGGGCCACATCGTCACGAACTACCACGTGATCGAGGGCGCCGACCAGATCGAGGTCAGCTTCTCGAACCGCGACACGATGCGGGCGACGCTGGTCGGCAGCGACCCGTCCACCGACATCGCCGTGCTCCGCGTCGAGGCGAGCTCGCGCGGTCTGACCCCGCTCGAGTTCGGCGACTCGGGATCCGTACGCGTCGGCGATCCCGTCGTTGCGATCGGCAACCCATTCGGG
>JAXIPI010000405.1:0-4308 GCA_045403015.1 Gaiellaceae bacterium
ATCGAGCGCGTGCTCGGCGTCGATGAAGGCGACGATGCCGCCCAGGCGCTGGGCCTCGGCGACCACGTGCAGGGCCAGCGTCGTCTTGCCAGACGATTCCGGGCCGTAGATCTCGGTGACTCGCCCGCGCGGGAGCCCGCCGATGCCGAGGGCGACGTCGAGCGAGAGCGAGCCGGTGGAGATTGCTCCGATCTGCACCTGGGCCTGATCGCTCATCTTCATGACCGAGCCTTTTCCGAACGCACGCTCGATCTGCCCGAGGGCGACGTCGAGAGCTTCCTCGCGATTCATCGTTCAACCTCCCCTGCTGTTCAGCGATTTCAGTGGAAACGATTCGAGCACCTCGTAGACCGCCCCCGTCGGGTGCAGACGGGATAGATAAGCAGCCGCCTCGGACGACACCACCGGCCCGAGCTCGGGTAACTCCGGCGACAGGCGTGGCGGGTCGCGATAGCGGAGCACGGTCACGTGCGGCAGCCAGTCGCGGTTCTCGAGCCGGTAGAGGCCGAGGTCGGCGAGCTCGCCCTGCACCCGGCCCGCGAGCCTGGCAGCGGTCGTCCCGGTGGAGTCCCTGAGCTCGAGCATCCCCGCGGCCCGGCGCTCGCGCCAGCGGACGACCTCGAAGCTCGGTGCTGCAGCATCGCGCACAGCGTCCTCGAGGACGCGGAGGATCGTAGGCAGCTCGCCGGCAAGGCGAGAGCCGAGGAACGCGAGCGTGATGTGAAGATTCCCGGGCGGGACGATCCGGCCGCGCAGCTCCCTGTCTTGAAACAGCCCAGCCTGCCACTCCGCGATCGCGGAAACGATGTCGTCGGGGAGCCGCAGGGCGAGGAAGAGGCGAAGCCGCTCATCGCTGTCGACGCTACCCGGCGAGCTCACACGGAATCGTCACCATTCTGTTCCAACATTCGCCGCACGAGATGCAGGGAGGCGACGACCGAGCGACGCCTGATCGAGTCGCGGTCGCCGGGGAAGCTGAAGGACGAGCCATGGCCGCCCACCGGTGTCTCGGCATGGAGGTAGACGAGGCCGACAGGCTTCTCCTCGGTGCCTCCATCCGGGCCGGCGACGCCCGTGACCGAGAGCGCCACGTCGACACCGAGGCGCTCGCGGGCTCCACGCGCCATCGCCTCCGCCACCTCCGCCGAGACCGCGCCATGCTCTTCGATCAGCTCAGCCGGGACGCCGAGCTCGCCGATCTTGACCTCGTTCGCGTACGAGACGATGCCGCCCGCAACCACATCGGACGAGCCGGGGATCGCCGTCAGGCCCGCAGCGACGAGTCCGCCCGTGCAGGACTCCGCCGTCGCCAGCGTCCAGCCACGGTCGCGACAGCGATCGAGCACGATCTCCTCGACACTGCGGCCGTCGGTCGAGTAGAGGAACCTGCCGAGTCGCTCCTCGAGCCCGGACTGGAGCTCGAGCAGACGGTCTTCGGCACGCGGATCCGCCACCCGGTCGACGTGGATCTCGAAGCTGCGGGCGCAGATCGTCACCTCCAGCCCGTCCCCGTCGCCGCCCGCCTCCTGGAAGGCCTGCGCGACCTGCGACTCGCCAGGCCCGAAGAACCTCAACGTGCGCCGAAGCGGAGGCGTGCCCCGGTCGAGCACGCGACGCACCGCCTCCGTCTCGAGCGCCCGCGGCCAGAGCCGCTGCAGCTCGGGCGGAGGCCCCGGAAGCACGATGACCGGCGTCCCGCTCGCCTCGACGACGAGGCCGGGCGCCGTGCCTGCGAGCCCGAGCACGTCCGCGCCCTCGGGGACGGTCGCCTGCTTCGTCACCCCCTGCGCGAAGTCCGCATACGGGCGCTTCATCCGCTCCGCTGCCATCCGCGAGACAGCTTCGATCTGAGCCTCGAGCTCCCCGTCCACACGAAGCGGCCGGCCCGCGACCTTCGCGACCACCTCGACCGTGCGATCGTCGTGCGTCGGCCCGAGGCCGCCCGAGCAGGCGACGAGATCGGCAGAGGCGACGGCGTCACGCACGGCCTCCTCGAGCTCGTCGGGGTCGTCACCGACGATCTGGATCCGCGCCGGCTCGAGCCCGAGCTCGAGGAGCGAGCGAGCCAGAAAGGGGCCGTTGAGATCGGTCCGCTCGCCCCGCACGAGCTCGCTGCCCGTGACGACGATCACGGCCCGCGGGCGCGCTGGCGCCCGGCTCAACTCGCGTCGGCGGCGAAGATCTTCTTCGCGGTCACGAAGACGCCCTGCGCCTTGACTGCCGGGGCGAGCTTCACGCGGTTCCCGTTCAGCTTCACGAGCAGGTTCCGCGGCGTCTCGAGCCGCAGCCAGAGCACCTTGCCGTCGAACCGCTGGCGTTGCCCCTTCTCGAGCGTGCCCTGATAGAGAACGTTTCCGATCGCACTGCGCGCCCGGACGATCATGTACGAGTCGCCGCGGGTCGCACGCAGCTCGAGCCGGGCGGATCCCGACGCCTGCTGGACTGCCGCCGGCACATTGGGCGTCGTGTTCAACCCATGGATGTCCTCGTCCGGAGCGTTGCCGAAGCGCCAAGCCGCGATCACGAGGGCCGCGAGAAGGCCGATCGCAATCAGCCCGAGGAGGACGAAGTTCGACTCGCGGCGATCACGCCGCCTGGCTCGAGCGGCGGGCACGCGTCGAGGCGAGCGCACGGGGCCATCCTCCTCGCCGACCACAAAGCGGGAGTTGTACTCGTCGACGTAGAGCTGTCCGTCGAGCCCCAGGTACTCCGCGTACGAGCGGAGGAAGCCCTTGATGTACGTGTGCGAGGGCAGCAGCTCGAAGCGCTCGTCCTCGAGGGCCCGAAGGTACTTGCCGCGGATCTTCGTGCCGTGCTCTGCGTCCGCGAACTCGATGTCGCGGCGGAGACGGGCCTCACGGAGACTGTTGCCGATCTCGAACATTCGCCGCATGGTAGCGGCCGTGTCTGCGGGCGCCTAGTCCGAGACGAGAGAAAGTACGGCGTACACCCCGACCGAGCCGGCCGCGGTCAGCGCGAGCACGAATCCGAGCAGCCCGAGGAACCGGCCGAGGCGTGCGGTCCGAGTTCCTTTCGGGTGCCCGAGCGTCGGTGCGAGGCGCGAACGCGCCCGGCGCGCGAGCGCCCAGGCGAGGAGGCCCAGACACGCCGCCAGGGGAATCGCGGCCGCGGCGTCCAGGAGCTCGTAGCCCTCCGACCATCGCGTCGCCAGGATCGCGGCGGGCAGCGTCGCGACTGAGAGCAGGCCGACTAAGACGGATAGGCGCGCGCTACCGGGGCGCGGCGGTCCGCCGTTACTGTTTCTTGTAGGGACGGCCAACTGCTGCCGGCGGGATCGAGCGGCCGATGACTCCGGCGACCGCGATCAGGGTGAGGACGTACGGAAGCGCCTGGAAGAGGACGGCGGCCGACTCGGAGTACGCCGGCAACCGCTGTGCGAGAGCGCTCGAGAAGCCGAACAGGAGCGCCGCCGCCGCCGCGCCCCACGGGCGCCAGTTGCCGAAGATGACGGCGGCCAGCGCGATGTACCCCCGCCCCGCCGTCATGTTCTGGTTGAACGAGTTCACGAACCCGATCGAGAGGTAGGCGCCTCCGAGCGCCGCGAGGATGCCCGACAGCACCACCGCCGCGTAGCGGATCTTGTACACGGAGATCCCGACCGTGTCGGCGGCGCGTGGATGCTCGCCGACGGAGCGGATCCGCAGTCCGATCGGCGTCTTGAACATCACGACCCATGTGAGGAGGACGGTCAGCGCAGCGAGCCAGATCATCAGGTTGAGCTGGCCGAGCACCGGCCCGATGAAATACCAGTCCTGCAGGAAGCCGAGGTGGACGTCCGGGATCTCGGGGATGTCAGGTGGCGTCCCCTCGCCACCATAGATGTCGATGAAGAGATACCCGGTGATCCCGAGTGCGAGGAAGTTGATCGCGAACCCGCCCACGATCTGATCCGCGCGCAGGTGGATCGCAAAGAAGGCGTGGACCAGCGCGAACCCGGCTCCCGCCAGAGCCGCGCACAGCAGTCCGAGCTCCCACGAGTTCAGCTTGTCGGCGCCGAGAATGCCGAAGAAGGCGCCCGAGAGCATCATTCCTTCGAGGCCGATGTTCACGACGCCGCTTCGCTCGCAGAAGATGCCGCCCATCGCCGCGAACGCGAGCGGCGTCGCGTAGCGGAGCATGGCGGCTGTCAGCGCCGACCAGACGACGACCTGGTCGAGATGCGTCACGCTCGAGCGGGTGGCGAGGTAGCCGAGGACGATGCCGAGGACGCCGATCACGACCGCACCCCAGCCGAGCCGGCGGACGCCCCCCCGCAGCGCGGCGATCCCGAGCCCGATCGAGACGAGG
>JAXIPI010000207.1:0-5953 GCA_045403015.1 Gaiellaceae bacterium
CCTCGCCGGCATCCCCGAGTTCGTCGACCGGATCCTCGTGGTCGACGACGCCTCGACCGACGGGACCGGAGACGCGGTGCGCGCCGTTGGAGATCCGCGGGTCGAGCTCGTGGCGCGCGAGCGGAACGGAGGCGTCGGGGCTGCGATCGTGACCGGTTACGAGCGGGCGCTCGCGGACGGCCTCGACGTCGTCTGCGTGATGGCTGCGGACAACCAGATGGACCCGGCCGACCTGCTCACCCTCGTCGAGCCTGTTGCCCGCGGGGACGTCGACTATGCGAAGGCGAACCGCCTCGTCAGCGGTGAGGCCTGGAAGCTGATCCCACGAACGCGCTACCTCGGCAATGCGGTCCTCTCGCTGCTGACGAAGGTCGCGTCCGGGTACTGGCACGTCGCCGACTCGCAGACCGGCTACACGGCGATCTCCCGCGGGATGCTCGCGCAGCTCGATCTCGACAACGTCTACCGCGGCTACGGCTTCCCGAACGACATGCTCGTCCACCTCAACGTCTGGAATGCCCGCGTCCGTGACTTCCCGTCCCGACCCGTGTACGGCGTCGGCGAGCAGTCGGGGATCAAGCTGCGCAGGGTCGTCCCGCGCATCTCCTGGCTGCTGCTGAAGGGGTTCTTCTGGCGGTTGCGGGAGAAGTACGTGATCCGCGACTTCCACCCGCTCGTGTTCTTCTACGCGCTCGGAATCCTGATGACCGTCGTCGGCCTCGTGCTCGGTGTCGTCGAGGTCATCCTGCGCCTGATGTGCAACGAGATCACGACGCCGACGATCGTCCTCGTCGCGCTGCTGCTGATCTCGGGGAGTCAGTTCACGCTCTTCGCGATGTGGTTCGACATGGAGTCGAACAAAGACCTGCGCTGATGCCGTTCGGGAAGCGGGATTGCGGGTCTCACGGGCCGTTCGTGCAACCCGAATGCAACCCGGAGTCGTCAGGGCCGCGCCGTACACTGATCGCGTGCCGATCTACGACACCTTCACGAAGCGCAAGCGCCGCCAGGCTGAGGCTGGGAAGCCTCAGTCACTCCTTCACGACAAGGTTCCCGATCAGCTGCGGCGGCAAGTCGTTTTCATCTGGAAGGACGCGCTGGGGTTCTTCGTTGAACAGAGTCCGTACAACTTCTCCGGCGAGCCGCCCGCGAACGCCCGGTGGCGAGCGATCTGCGAGATCCTCTGTCGTGAACGCGGCGTCTTCTCACTGTCGGGGCAGCGCGACAACCCGCAACAGCAGTGCGCGAACCTCTTGCTCACGGGAGAATTGGACGATGCGCTGGAAGTCATCGAGACGACCTTCCGTTACATCGACGTGATCATGCGCGGCCGCAATGACTGGCAGCTGGAGCAGGAGGGGCTGACGGCAAACGCCGACGAGGCGATCGCCGAGCTGAACGGCCGCTTGCAGGAGCACCGCGTCGGTTACCGCTATGAGAACGGGCGGCTCGTGCGGCTCGACTCCGAGCTATTGCACCTTGAGGTCACGCAGCCCGCCGTGCGGCTGCTCAATGACGAAGGTTTCGAGGGAGCGCTGGAAGAGTTCATGAGCGCTCACGACCACCACCGGAAGGGCGAGACGAAGGACGCCAACGTCGACGCCGTGAACGCGCTCGAGAGCACACTCAAGACGATCTGCGACAAGAGGAAGTGGAAATACGGCGGCACGGCCACGGCAACCGACCTAATCAAGCTCGTCTCAAGCAAGGGCCTGATCCCAGCCGAGTTGCAGGGGCAGTTTGAGCACCTGATCAAAGCAATGCAGAGCGGTCTTCCCCCCGTGCGACACAACTTCGGGGGTCACGGACAGGGAGCAGAGTCAAAGGCTGTGGCTGGCCATCTCGCGGCTTACTCGCTGCACCTGATGGCGGCGAACATCGTCCTGCTGATCGAAGCGCACCGCGCACTCCGGTAGACCACTACCCGCGCCAAGCGCCTCCCGCTAGCGCCACACGTTCCGCTCCACCGTCCTCTCGGCAAGCACCAACTCACGCACCCCAGCCGCCAGCTCCCGCACCAACTCTCGGTTGCCGACCGCCCACTTGACCTGCTCCACGAACCCCACCGGCGAGTCCGCCATCGGCAACCGACCCCGCCACCCGCCGTACGGGGTCGCGCCCGACACAACCGGCAACGCCCCCGCCATCGCATACTCCAAAGGCTTCAAATCAGACCGGTACCGGCCCAAAGGGCCCTTTCCAGGAGGGATTGGCGAAATAGCGTCCTGCGGGGTTAGCGCGCCTCGATGATCTCGCCGTCCGAAGACATAACCACCACGTGTCGCACTTTCCCCGTCGCGTAGCTCTGACACGTTCGTGCGACCTCCTCAAATGGTCGCCCGCCCCTCTTGTCCACCGCAATGGACCACGTCGAAACGTACCCCCCCTCGTAGATGCACGGCCCGTTGTAGCCCTGTCGAACCGCGGTGTTGAAAATGCCGGGGGCGTACCTGATCGCATCCTCGCGAGTGAGAATGAAATCGCCAGGCCCGGGGTTCTCCTCGCCGCATCCGCCGAGTGTCAGGCCGACGACCACGGCGAGGGCGAGACGGAACACACGTCAAGGGTACTGCCGTTCGGAGGAACGGCGCGCTCGCGCAACCCGCGTGCAACCCGGAAGCACGACACGGGGCATCACCGGACGACACCGGAGGGGCGGCCAAGGTGCCGCAAGCCCGCTCGGGACGCCGAAGACGACATCAGCCGACACAGGACGACACGGCCGTTAGGCGGCATGGAGTCGAACAAAGACCTGCGCTGAGGCGGCTCCGGAAGCGGGTCCGCGAGCCTCGCACGGGTCTGCAGTTGGTGGCTGCCCTGGCAGCATCAGCCACCTAATACGGAGCCACCCATGGGAAGGGTTAGCATCGGAGAGTCGTGAAGCAGTCCCGGTTGCTCTTTGAGCGCGAAGCCCAGATAGCCGACGATCTACACGCTGCTCTGACGCGGCTTGACGCCGCGCTTGCGAGAACACAGATCAGTAGCGCAGAGCATCGTCGGCGGATCGACGCGATCGGTTCCTGGCTGCAGCAACGAGGCTTTCTGTCCGGGCTGGAAAGAGGAACCCTGTACGACGCGTGGACGATCCGCCGCTGCTGACGTTCAGCGGGCTACGCGGCGGGCGCAACGGTTCGCGCTCGCGCAACCCGGAAGCACGACACGGGGCATCACGGGACGACACGGCAGGCACAATCGAATGTGACGCAAGCCCGCTCAGGAAGCCAAGAACGACATCAGCCGACACAGGACGACACAGCCGTTAGGCGGCATGGAGTTGAACAAAGAACCTGCGCTGAAGACCGCCCGCCTCACCGGCTGACGTCGTAGAGCAGGTGGGTGACCCGGTCGCCTTGCACGATCGTGGTCGGGTTCTCCAACAGCAGCGGCTGGGCCAGGCTGCCGGTGGCGAAGAACGGGCGGCCGGAGCCGAAGACCACCGGGACCACATTGACGACCACCTGGTCGATCAGCCCGAGCTTGAGCGCCTGGCCGCCGATCTGACCAGCGGCCACGTCGACGATCCTGTCGCCGGCGAACTCCTTGGCCGCCGCAATGGCCTCCGGGACGCCGTCGACGAAGGTGAACGGTGCGGCGTCGGCGTGCTCCCAGTCCGTCGGCGGCTGATGGGTGACGACGAAAACGTGCTCCCCGGCCGCCGGCTTGCCGTCCCAGCCGTTGGTCAGGTCGAACACCCGCCGTCCGATGACATTCGCAGCCATGTCGCCGTACATGTCCAACATGAAGTCGGCCGACGCCTGCGTCGTCCGGCTCTCGTAGTCGGAGCCCGGGAAGCTCCAGGCGACATCGCCGTTGCCCAACCAGTCGAACAGCGGGCCGATGCCGTCGTTGTCGTCGGCCATGAACCCGTCCAGGGAGACCACCGCGGCCATGATCGTCTTGCCCATGATCTCGTCCTTTCGCTTGCCAATGAGCGTTGGTCGAACCACTCGGGCGGAACATACTGGGAGGCATGGAGCCGCGGGTGATGCTGAGCAACATCGATCACCTCAAACGCGACGCGGATCGCCGGGAGCTCGAGGCGATGGTTCGCAGGATTCGTAAACGACGCTCGCACATCTCCAGGTACACGGGCCAGGCGGCACTCTTCGCAGTTGTGGTCGGTGTCGCGCTCAGCGAGGGGGCAGTCGGCTTCGGGCTGCTGGCGGGGTTTGTCGTCACGATCGCGCTGGTCGGGATCTGGAGTGAGCGGCGGAAGATCGCACGGTTGCAAGCGGATCGCGCGCAGCTCGAGGCGAGGATCGGCGTGTAACGCCACAGTGCGCGTTCAGCAGCTCTGGCTCGTCGTCTTCGCCTGGCCCGTCTTCTTGAGCAGCTCGGGTCTCAGGATCGCCAGGCGCACGGTCGTCTGGATCCGGCCGAGGGCCGGCACCGGATAGTTGCCCCGCTTCTGGCGGCCGAAGACGTAGTCGGAGCCGAAGGTGACGGTCAGCGTCTCCTGCGAGTCGACCGAGCTGACGAGACGTACGAGCGAGGAAAGCCGGTTCAGCGGGATGTCGGTGTGCACGTTCGCCTCGATCGTCTTCGCCAGCGAGCCGAAGTGGCGGAGCACGCGCACCGGGTCGAGCTGGTCGGCCATCGCGCTCAGGAAGCAGCGCTGGCGGGCCATCCGCGTGTAGTCGCTCGAGGCCTTGCGCGAGCGCACGTAGGCGAGCGCCTCGCGGCCGTAGAAGCGGTACGTGTGGCCGGGCACGACGTCGATCGACGGCTTCGGCTCGCCCCACGCCGGCCGCGTCACTTCGTCGACCAGGCGTTCCTTCACGGCGATTTCGACGCCTCCGAGCGCGTCGACGAGGTCGGCGAAGCCCACGAGGTTGACCATCGCGTAGTAGTCGACCCGGATCCCGAGCAGGCTCGAGACCGCCTGCTTGAGCGCGGTCGTCCCTTCTTCACCGCCGCCGGAGCGGCCGTAGAGAGCGTTGAGCGGCTCCTTGAACGGCTTCGCGCCGACGCCGAGCGGCACCTGGGCGAGGTTGCGGGGAATCCCGAAGGCCGCGGCGCGCCCCGTCCCGTGCTGGATCGCGGCGAGGATGATCGTGTCCGTGCGTGCGCCCCAGTTGCCGGGGCCCTCGTCGGTGCCGAGGAGGAGGATCGTCGTCCACGGCCTCGTCTTGGCCGGCTTCGCGTCGGCGAGGACGCGTGCGTCGGCCTCGAGCGGGGCCGTCTCTCCCGGGCCGAGCCGCTCGACGAGCGCCAGCTCCCAGGCGTCCTTCGGCACCCACTGCGGCAGCGGCACGACCACGTGACTGAGGAGAACGCTGCCCCGGTCACACGCCGTGTCGCACGGCTCCTCGTCTGCGAAGACGCTCTCGAGGACCTTGTAGCCGCGGACGGTCACGTACCCCGCGGCGACGTGGGGAGCAGCGGTAAGCGCGACGAGCGCCACGAGCCCGGCCGCCCAGCCGCCGCGCGAGGCGTCCACGACCGCGAAGAGCCGGAACGCGAGCAGCGCGAGGTCAACGGCCAGGATCGTCGCAACCAGGCGCCGGTCGACACCCCAGACCGCATCGACGGAGATCCACGAGGCGAGGACGAGAACTGCGAGCAGCGCGGCGCCTGTGACTCCGAGCAGGATGAAGCCCCGCCGTCGTGCGCCCACATACAGCTGCCCAGCTCCCGGGAGCACCATCGAGAGGAAACCGGCAACGAACCGTCGACCCGTCGGCGCGGCCACGGCTTCAGTGTACGAGCGAGATCGGCAGAGGTACGGATTTCGTTAGCGAACGGGTCGCCGGCAGCCCATGCCGCTAGCATCCCGCGGGATGCCAACCTCCGTCGTCACCGGTGGCGCCGGCTTTCTCGGCTCCCATCTCACGGATGCGCTGCTCGCCAAGGGCCATCGCGTCATCTGTGTCGACAACCTCGAGACGGGCTCCCTGGCGAACATCGAGCACAACCGCAGCGACGAGTTCGTCTTCATGCCGCACGACCTGAC
>JAXIPI010000393.1:0-7615 GCA_045403015.1 Gaiellaceae bacterium
ATCGCGACCTTGCGCTCGACCGTATCCGCCTGCCCTTCCTCGTCGAAGGCCATCACGACGACGCCGGCGCCGTAACCGCGGATCGTGCGCGCCGCCTTCAGGAACGCTTCCTCGCCCTCCTTCAGGCTGATCGAGTTGACGATCCCCTTGCCCTGCACGCACTTCAGGCCCGCCTCGAGCGCCGAGAAGCGGGAGCTGTCGACCATGATCGGAATCCGCGCGACCTCGGGCTCAGTCGCCAGCAAGTTGAGGAAGGTCGTCATCGCCTGCTCGGCGTCCAGCAGGTCGGCGTCCATATTCACGTCGAGCACGTTGGCGCCGCCTCGCACCTGTTCGAGCGCCACGGAAACGGCGCCCTGGTAGTCGTTCGACTCGATCAGCCTGCGGAAGCGCGCGGAGCCGGTCACGTTCGTGCGTTCGCCGATCATCACGAAGCCGGTGTCCGGGCCGATCTCGAACGGCTCCAGGCCGCTGAAGTGCGGCCGCGTAACGTGCGTGGGCACCGTGCGCGGAGCGAGCCCGTGCACCGCCTCGGCGATCTCGCGGGTGTGATCGGGCGTCGTGCCACAACAGCCGCCGACGATGTTCACGAAGCCTTCCTCGGCGAACGAGCGAAGGAGTCCCGCCGTTTCGTGCGGCCGCTCGTCGTAGCCGCCGAACGCGTTCGGGAGACCCGCGTTCGGGTGGGAGCTGGTGTAGACGTCCGCGATCCGGGCGAGGTCGGCGACGTGCGGGCGCATCTCCTTCGCGCCGAGCGAGCAGTTCACGCCGACGATCAGCGGCTCGGCGTGCTCGATGGAGGCCCAGAACGCCTCGATCGTCTGCCCCGAAAGAGTGCGGCCGGAGAGGTCGACGATGGTGACCGAGATCCACAGCGGCAGCTCGGGCGCGACATCGCGCGCTGCCGCAATCGCCGCCTTCGCGTTCAGCGTGTCGAAGATCGTCTCGATCAGGAGCAGGTCGACACCGCCCTCGCGAAGCCCGCGGATCTGCTGGGCGTACGACTCTACGACCTGGTCGAACGACACCGGGCGGTACGACGGATCGTCCACCTTCGGCGAGAGCGAGAGCGTCACGTTCAGCGGCCCGAGCGAGCCGGCGACGAAGCGCCCGCCGGCCTCGTCCGCGGCCTGCCGGGCAAGGCGCGCGCCCTCGACGTTCATCTCGTGCACGGCGTCCTCGAGCCCGTAGTCGGCCTGCCCGATCGACGTCGCTGTGAACGTGTTCGTCGTCGTGATGTCGGCGCCCGCGGCGATGTACCGCCGGTGGATGTCGAGGACGACGTCCGGTCTGGTCAGGTTCAGCAGATCGGGATCGCCGGCGACCTCGCGCGGATGGTCGACGAAGCGCGAGCCGCGGTAGTCCTCCGGCTCGAGACCCGCGTTCTGGAGCATCGTGCCCCAAGCGCCGTCGAGCACGAGGATCCGCTCGCGGAGAAGTGCTTCGAGTCTGTCGCGCGTGTCGCTCACCGTCTGCTCCCGTGCCTAAAGAGGTTGGGAGCCGGAGCTCGCGGGCTCTTTAGGCGTTTTTTATCCTGGTCGCCAAGCTGCCTTCAAAGTTTTCCAGGTATTTGCAGGGTATCAGTAGCCGGAAAACTTGTCCGCGAGCACGCTCCCCTCCGGGAGCCCAGCAGCGAGCAGCGACCCGGACACGCCCTCGGCCATCGGCGGCGGTCCCGCGACGAGGAACTGTCTGTCGTCCAGTCCGTCGAGCAGCTCGCGCAGCACCTCGGCGTCGAGCTGGCGCGTCTCCCCCTCCCAGCCCGCCTCGTCCGTCATCGTCAGCACGACTCGCAGGCCGTCGATCCGCCGCTCCAGCTCCTCGAGCTCGTCCAGAAACGCCGCCGACTCGCGGTCGCGGTTCGAGTAGACGAGCGTCACGCGGTACGGCAGCCCCTTGTCGGCGATGTAGCGCAGCATCGAGCGAAAGACGGTGATCCCGATCCCGCCGGCGACGAAGACGTAGTCGACGCTCGTGTCCTCGGGCAGGAGGAACGAGCCCTTCGGTCCTTCGACCTCGACCTTGTCCCCGACCTCGAGCTCTGCGAGCGTGCGCTTGAACGCGCTGTCGCGGAGCCGCGTCGCAAGGCCGACGACCCCAGCTTCGGTCGGTGAGGTGACGAGCGAGATGTGGCGCCGGAGACCCTTCTCGTCCTGATAGCCGCGGTCCGCGAGCTCGACCCAGAAGTAGCTTCCCGGCCGGTACGGGGGATAGCTGTCGACGGCGAAGAGGACGAGGAGCGTGCCCTTCGCGACCTCCCGCTTCTCGGCGACGGTCGCTTTCACGCCGCCAGTGTATGACTACCCGGAGAAGACGAGCCGCTCCACGTGCTCGATGATCTCGGCCTGCGGCGGCGGCGTGCGCATCAGCTCCTCGATCTGGTCGAACTTGGGCATACCCGCGGCCCGCATCCGCTCGATCGCAGCCTCGAGGTCGTACGGCGTGCGCCGCAACTGGACGTCTGGGCCGAGCAACGCCCAGTAGGCGTTCCCGGGCTCGAGCTCGTACGGCAACCCGACGCTGCCCGGGTTGAGCAGCCGTGTCTCCCCCACACGCCGGTCGTACTGCATGTGCGTGTGTGCGGTGACGATGCAGGCTTCCTGCACGCCCGCCGTGAATTCCTCGACCCGTTCGGCCGGGGTGGCAACCGTCACGCACTCCTCGTCGCTGCGAGGCGAGCCGTGGCAGAACAGCGTGGGACCAATTCCGTCGACGTCGACGGCGACCTGCGGTTGGGTGCTGCCGACGTAGTCGCTCAACGCCTGTTCGTCGTGCAGCTCGTGCTCCCACCGCGCCACCTCTGAGTCGAGCATCGTCCGCTCCTGCAGCTCCCGCTCCGAGTTGCCGCGGACGAAGAAGGCCCGGTCGCGCCACGGCTCGAGCAGCGCGACCGTCTCGCGCGGAAGCGCGCCCCAGGTCAGGTCTCCGCAGGAGACGATCAGGTCGGGCTGCACGTGCTCCAGCTCGGCGAGCACAGCCGCCAGCGCCGTCGCGTTGCCGTGCACGTCCGCGATCGCCGCGACGCGCACTCGGCTAGACGCGGCCGGCCACGGTCAACTGGTTCTCGGCGTGCTTGACCCGCTCCTCGAGCTGCCAGCGGTCGGCGGTCGACTCGCCCCGCTCGATCTTCTCCAGCTCCGCCATCGCCGCCTCGAGTTGCTCCTGAGCCCGCGCGTCGTCGATCTCCTTCACGTTGACGGCGTCGTCCACGAGCGCGATCGCGCTGTCGAGCTCGACCTTGAAGAAGCCGGGACCGGTCGCGAACTCGAGGATGTCCTCGTTCGCGCGGTCGCGATAGACCCGGGTCGAGCCGGCTTTGAGCGTTGCCACGAGCGGCGCATGCCGCGCGAGCACGCCGATCTCGCCGGCCGCGCCGGGCACCACCAGCATCTCGGCCTCGCCGCGGAACACTTCGCCCTCCGGCGTGACGAGCGCGACGTCGAACCTGGGGTGCTCCTCCGCCATCTCTAGGCGGCTGCAGCCGCGGTCTTTTCGGCCTTCGCGACGGCGCCCTCGATCGTGCCGACCATGTAGAACGCGGCCTCCGGCATGTCGTCGTGCTTGCCTTCGATGATCTCGCGGAAGCCCTTGATCGTGTCCTCGAGCTTCACGTACTCGCCCGGGGTGCCGGTGAACTGCTCAGCGACGAAGTTCGGCTGCGAGAGGAAGCGCTCGACCTTCCGGGCGCGCGAGACGACGAGCTTGTCCTCGTCGGTCAGCTCGTCCATGCCGAGGATCGCGATGATGTCCTGCAGGTCCTTGTAGCGCTGCAGCACCTGCTGGACCTGCGTCGCGACGTGGTAGTGCTCCTCTGAGACGATCCCCGGCTGCAGCGCCCGCGACGTGGAGTCGAGCGGATCGACGGCCGGGTAGATCCCCTTCTCGACGATCGCGCGCGACAGCACTGTGGTGGCGTCGAGGTGCGCGAACGTGTTCGCGGGCGCCGGGTCGGTGAGGTCGTCGGCCGGCACGTAGATCGCCTGCACCGACGTGACCGAGCCGGTCGTCGTCGACGTGATGCGCTCCTGCAGCTGCCCCATCTCGGTGGCGAGCGTCGGCTGGTAGCCGACGGCGCTCGGCATGCGGCCGAGCAGGGCCGAGACCTCCGACCCCGCCTGGACGAAGCGGAAGATGTTGTCGATGAAGAGCAGCGTGTCCTGCCCCTGGTCACGGAAGTACTCCGCCATCGTCAGACCGGAGAGGCCGACCCGCAGGCGCGCCCCCGGCGGCTCGTTCATCTGCCCGTAGACGAGCGCGACCTTGTCGATCACCTCGGACTCGGTCATCTCGAGGAAGAGGTCGTTCCCCTCGCGGGTGCGCTCGCCGACGCCGGCGAAGACGGAGACGCCGCCGTGCTGCTGGGCGACGTTGTGGATCAGCTCCTGGATCAGCACCGTCTTGCCCGTGCCCGCGCCGCCGAAGAGGCCGATCTTGCCGCCCTTCACGTACGGGGCGATCAGATCGACGACCTTGAGGCCGGTCTCGAAGATCTCGATCGTCGGCGAAAGCTCGCGGAACGCCGGCGGGTCGCGGTGGATCGACCAGCGCTCGACGTCCTTGCCGGCCGGCGGCTTCTGGTCGACCGGCTCGCCGATCACGTTCCAGATCCGGCCCAGCGTGGCGTCGCCGACCGGGACCGAGATCGGCGCGCCGGTGTCGACGACGTCGACGCCGCGCGAGAGACCGTCGGTGCTGTCCATGGCGACCGCCCGGACGCGATCGTCGCCGAGGTGCTGCTGCACCTCCGCGATCAGCGTGTGCGTGCTTCCGTCGGCGGTCGGAACCTCGATCGCGAGCGCGTTGTAGATCCCGGGAAGCGTCTCCGGGAAGACTGCGTCGATGACGACGCCTTTGATCTCGATGATTTTTCCGACGCTCGTCATTGGTCTCCTGCGGGTCGCGGTTTCGCGTGGCTACGCCGCCGAGCACGGCGACGGCCAGTCTAGCCGCGCGCCAGCGTGGGGCGCGTCAGATGGCGACGCGCATGCGCGTGCCCTGCTCGCGATCGGTCATCGCGCGCATCAGGTAGAGCTCGTAGTCGATCGACTGGTAGTACGCACCAGTGGAAGTTCCTCGCCGCTCGGCGCTCGTCGACCGCTCGACGTCGGTCGCCGTCGAGAGCGAGACCAACGCCACGGCCACAGTCGCGGCGACCGCAGCGACGCGCGTCACGACGCTGCGCGCGCGCCGCCGGTAGGGGAGTATCAAGTGCGCACGAAAGGGCTCGGCCGGCGCGTCGCGGAGCGCCGCCGTCACCTCGGCGATCTCCCGCCGGAACGTGTAGCAGTCCGCGCAGCGGGCGACGTGCGCGTCGAGAACCGCGAGCTCGAGCTGCGACAGGACGCCGTCGACCTCGAGCGCGGCAGCCGCGCGCGTGCGCTCACACGATGCTGTTCTGAGATTCCTTACATGTCCCACGGTATCCGGTAGGACGTCGCCGGCCGAGCCAAGTTAGTTCCGGCTTGGGCTAGATGGTTGATCGGCAATTCCCGCACTCCCGGATGACGTCCCAGACACGGCGCCGGGAGCCACCCTCGCCCTTACCAAGGCAACCTGCCTTGGCTGCGGGCGAGCGCGGCCCCCCGGCTTGGTCTGAGACGCCCCCGGAAGCACGAGCATTACCGATCAACCATCTAGGTAGTGGCCGGGCGCGGGAGCTCGGGGAAGTGGCAGGCGCTCGGATGGCCGCCGAACGCCGGCGGCGTGAGCGGTGGCTCCACCTGCGCGCAGATCTCCTGTGCCTTCCAACAGCGGGTCCGGAAGCGGCAGCCCGAGGGAGGATTGGCAGGGCTCGGCACGTCCCCCTCGAGCACGATCCGCTTCCGCTTGCCGCGGAGCGCCGGCGACTCGATCGGGACGGCAGAGAGTAGTGCCTGGGTGTACGGGTGCGTCGGCGACTCGTAGATCTCGTCGCGTGGCCCCACCTCGACGATCTTGCCGAGGTACATCACCGCGACGCGGTCCGAGATGTGGCGGACGACGGCCAGATCGTGCGCGATGAAGAGATACGTGAGCTGGAATTCCCGCTGGAGGTTGGCGAGCAGGTTGATCACCTGCGCCTGAATCGAGACGTCGAGCGCCGAGACCGGCTCGTCGAGCACGACGAAGTTCGGGTTGAGCGCGAGTGCGCGGGCAAAGCCGATTCGCTGCCGCTGTCCGCCCGAGAACTCGTGTGGGAAGCGGTTTCCGTGCTCCGGGCTCAGGCCGACGACGCGGAGCAACTGGTCGACGCGGAGCTTCCCCTCTCGACCCCGGAAGTTGCGGTGGACGCGCAGCGGCTCGCTGATGATGTCGCGCACGGTCATGCGCGGGTTGAGCGAAGCGTACGGATCCTGGAAGACGATCTGGATGTCGCGCCGCACGGGGCGCAGCGCCTTCCGCGACAAGCGGGTGATGTCAGCTCCCTGGAAGATGATGCTGCCGTCGGTCGGGTCGAGGAGCCGGATGATCGTCCGGCCGAGCGTCGTCTTTCCGCAGCCGGACTCGCCGACGACGCCGAGTGTCTCGCCGCGCTTGACCGTGAGGTCGACGCCGTCGACGGCGCGCACTGCGCCGACCGTGCGCTTGAGCAGGCCCGCCTTGATCGGGAAGTGCTTGACGAGACCGCGGACCTCGAGGATGTTGTCGCCGGACGAGCCGTTTGAGCTCGCGCTCGTCTCGACCGTCTGCGCCTGCACCTCGGTCACGATGGCACCCCCTCGGCAAGCGGGGCTACCTGCTTCTCCTCGAGCTCAGAGGCAAAGTGGCACGCCGACAGATGATCGGCGGCGCCCACCCTCTTCTGCTCGGGGATGTCCGTCCGGCAGATCGACCGCCCGGCCGAGATGAAGCAGCGAGGGTGGAACGCGCAGCCCGGCGGCGGCGTGATCATGCTCGGCGGTTGTCCTGGAATGGGCTCCAACACGCCTCGGTCGAGCTCGATCCGCGGCACCGAAAGCATCAGGCCGACGGTATAGGGGTGCCGCGGCGCGGCGAAGATCGTGTGAACGTCGCCCATCTCGACAACGCGGCCGGCATACATCACCGCCACGCGGTCTGAGAGCTCGGCAACGAGCCCCAGGTCGTGGGTGATCAGGATGATCGCCGCGTTCGTCTCCCGCTGCGCCGCCTTCAGGACCTCGATGATCTGCGCCTGGATCGTGACGTCGAGCGCGGTCGTCGGCTCGTCCGCGATCAGCAGCCTCGGCTCGTTGGCGATCGCCATCGCGATCAACGCCCGCTGACGCATCCCGCCCGAGAACTCGTGCGGGTACTGGTCGTACCGGCGCTCCGGGTTCGGCACGCCGACGAGGTCGAGGAGGTAGATGCCGCGCTCGCGCGCCTCCTTACGGCTTACGTCCCGGTGTGCCTGCACCGCCTCGGCGAGCTGAAACCCGACCTTCAGCACCGGGTTGAGCGAGGTCATCGGATCCTGAAAGATCATCGCGACCTCGCCGCCGCGGACATCGCGCAGCTCCTTCTTGCGCATCTTCAGCAGATCGCGTCCGTTCAGTATTGCCTCGCCCTTCACGATCCGGCCCGGCGGCTGCGGGATCAGCCCGAGGATCGCAAGCTGGCTGACGCTCTTGCCCGAACCAGACTCGCCGACGATCCCGAGCGTCTCGCCGGGCTGGAC
>JAXIPI010000342.1:0-8165 GCA_045403015.1 Gaiellaceae bacterium
CTCGGCGCGCGAATGCCCGTGCGGGCTGACGTCCTCGGTCATCATCGTCGCGCACAGCGACCCGACTAGGTCGACGACGCTTTCGACGACCCGGTGTTCGTCGCGCGGCACCTCGTCGCGGATGGCCCATTGCGCCAACCGCCTCAGGAACGGAGCCATCGCCCACGCGATTCCGTTGCAACTGGGAATACGCGTTGCCGTGATCTGCGACACCCGGGCAGGCGAGACCCCGATGATGTCCCGCGGCAGCACGCAGACGAGCATTCTCAACGGCTCTTCGGTCACGAACGTGTAGGCGCGCGAGCAGTCGTAGATCGCGAAGTCACCCGTGCGCAGTATGGCCTCACGGCCGTCCTGCACGATGAGCGCCTCGCCGCCGAGGATCAGGCTCAGCTTGTACTGGTCGCCCTGCGTGTTCGCCGCAAGACGTGGCGTCCGCTTCGCAGTGTGCGGGCTCACCGCCATCGCACACATCCGGATAGGGCCGAGGGTGCCCGCGCGCAGCTGGCCGTGGAACGCCGCGCCGCGCTGCGGCACGCACTCGAGCGGAACGAACAGCTCCGACACCGCCTCTACCCACAGCTCGGCACTGTCTCGCAGCGGGACGGTTGCCGTATCACACAGAATCGCCATCTCTCCTCCTTGTCGGCCAACTGTGGCTGTCTTTCGGCCGCGTCTAGGACATGATCTCCTACGCGCTGACGGCGACCGGCATCCTCACGTGAGGGCTTGGTCCGAGAAGCTGCCGTACGCGCCTTCGAGCAGCGTTGCCCAGCGGTGCGAGCGGCTCGCGGGCCAGCCCGGATTCCAGCAGGCCGAGTTGCTCCATGACCCATTTGACTGGAACGGGGTTGGTCTCGGCGAACGCCGCATCGACGAGCGGGTGCAGGTCGTAGTGCTGGGCGCGGGCCTGCTCGTGATCCCCGGCAACGAAAGCGTCGTAGAGCTGCGCGACCGCGCGCGGTGCGAAGTTGCCCACGCAGCTGAGATGCCCGACACCGCCGAGGCAGAGCATCGGGTAGCAGAGCAGCTCGATCCCGGACAGCGCGATAAAGTCGGTACCTGCCTCGTCCAGGACGCGGGAGACATGCTGGAAGTCGTGGGTCGTCTCCTTGATGCCGACGATGTTGTCGTGCGCCCGGCGCAACCGGCCCACGGTCTCCGGCGCGATTTCGACCGCTGCTCGGACCGGCACGTTGTAGACAATGATGGGCAGGTCGGGGAACTCGGACGCGATCGCCGAGTACCACCGGAACAGGCCCTCCTGCTGGGCTCGCCCGTAGTAAGGGGTAACTACCAACGCAGCCGCTGCGCCGAGACGCTGCGCCTCCGCAGTCAGCTCCAGTGTCTCGGCCATCAGCGAGGTGCCGGTGGCCGGCAAGAACGGGACGCGCCCGTCGATCGCCTCGGCCGCCGCGTGCATGACCGCGATTCGCTCCGGGACCGTTTGCGAGGTCGGCTCTCCCGTCGAGCCGCCGACCGAGATGCCATGTGTGCCCTGTTCGAGCTGCCAGTCCACCAGCGGCTTGATCGCGTCCAGGTCCAGCGATCCGTCGGCGGTGAAGGGCGTCACGAGCGGCGTGATCGCGCCGCGCACCGCCGACGGATCGGCAGCGAAGGGGTTGCTCATCGCGATTGCTCCTTGTTGCGGATGGCTCGCCAACGCTCGTACTCGGCGCGGCGCTCGTCGGCGATTGGGTAGACGCCCCGGATGGACTCACCGGCCTGGACACGCTCGAGCGCCCACTCTTCACGCTCTTCCTGCTCGAGCGCGTCGTGCGCGATCTCCTCGGCCAGCGCTGCGGGCAAGACGATCACGCCCTCGGCGTCGCCGACGATCACGTCGCCGGGCATGACCAGCGTGCCTGTGCACGTGATCGGTACGTCGACCTCCAACGGAATGTGCCTCAGCCAGAGCGACGCTGCGTGCGGCGCCTGGTAGTAGGTGGGGATCGCCAGATCTGCGACGCCGGGCGAATCGCGAAGGCCGCCGTCGGTGACAATCCCTGCGCCCCCGCGGTTCAGCACGCGGGCGGCGAGGATGTCGCCTATCGTCCCAGCACCTACCTCGCCGCGCGCCTCCATGATCAGCACGTCCCCTGGCGACACGGTTTCGACGGCGAGCTTCTGCGCATCCTCGGATCCTTTTCTTGCATCGCGCACGTCTTCGCGTAGCGCCGCGTACCGCAGCGTGTGGGCGTAGCCGACCATGCGCAGATCCGGACGCGTCGGACGCAGGCCGCCCAGGAACGTATTTGCGACGCCACGCTTGGCCAGCTGGACGGTCAGCGTCGCCGTAGACACCCGCCGCAGAGCGGCGTCCGCGTCGGTCGAGAGTGTGACCGACCGCGGCGCACTTACGCCGGTGGCGAATGCGCGCGCGGCCGGCGTGGCGCGCGGCATGGCGCCGTACTGAGCCAACGGCCGCCCGGCTTCGACGACGGTGCTGCGCACCGACGAGTCGAGGCCGACAAGCTCTACGTCGACGACGTCGCCGGGCGCCACGACCCCGTTCCCGGACGGCGTCCCGGTCAGAATCACGTCGCCGCGCTCCAGCGTCATGAAGCGCGACAGGTCGGCGATCAACTCCGCGAATCCGAAGAGCAAGTCGTCGGGGGCGCCGTCTTGGACGACATCCCCGTTGACGCGCGTGCGCAGGCGCAACGCGGTTGCCTCGACTTCGTCTGCCGCGACCGCCGGGCCGATCGGCGTGTAGCCGTCGTGTCCCTTGGACAGCACGTTCGAGCCGCGATCGGCCCATCGGAAGTCATGCACCCCGAAGTCGTTGGCCGGCGCGTACCAGCCGATCGCGGCCTGCGCGTCGGCGAGCGTCGCCTCGCGTACACGGGTGCCGACAATCAGCGCGATCTCGCCCTCGTAGGCAAGTAGCTCGGCACCGCTGGGCCGCTCGACCGGGCCTCCATCCGAGAGCGACGACGGCGGCTTGAGGAAGTACGACGGCTCCGAGGGGACGCGCCCGCGCTGCTCGGCCCGGCTGCGGTAGTTGAGGTGGACGGCGATCACCTTGGTGGGTTGCAGGCCGTCGGGCAACGCCATCAGCTCACACCCTGGCCCGGAGCGTCGGGCGGCGACAGCGCCGGCCTCCGGCACCGGCCTGTGTCGACCGCGAGCCGGTTGCGCCTCAAAACAGGTCCTCGATGCCCAGTTGCGGGTCGTCAATTGCGGTGAAGCTGCTCGTATGGAAACCCAGGGCTGCGCCGTCGCGATAGTCGAAGTCGACGACTTCGCCCAGGAACAAGGTGTGATCGCCACCGTCGTAGTCCCGCCACGGGCGGCATTCGAGGTGAGCCAAGACGCCGGCCAACCGCGGAACCAATGCATCCTCGACCCACATGGCGGTGCCCTCGCCCGTGCCTGCGAACTGCCGGGCGATCGACTCCTGCTCGGCACCGAGGACGTTGACGCAGAACGCGCGGCCCTTCAACGCATCATGCGAACGCGCCCGCCGCGCCACGCTGACGAGAACGAGCGGCGGCTCCATCGACACGGCGGTGAACGAGTTGACCGTGATCCCGCGGCGCCCGTCGGGCCCGCCGAACGTCACGACCACCACCCCGGTCGCGAACCGCCCGAGGCACGAGCGCAGCGAACGGGTCACGACGGCGGTCATACCGCGACCGGTTCGCCTTCGGTGACCCGGTCGAGGAAGGACCGTACGCGCGCCTTGTACGGCTCGCGGTCGGTCGCCTTGAGAAACGCGCCGGCCATACGCACCGGATCGCCGAAGAAGAAGTACTCGTACAGGGTCTGACGGCCGGCGAACGACGAGACGGAGAGGTCCCACGCCAAGCGGAACAAGCGCACGCGCTCGGGGCCGGTTAGCGCGGCCGACTGCAGGTAGCGCTCGATGTCCTCCTTCGCGCTGCCGACGATGTCGGCCTCGGTGGGCGTCGCCATGAGGCCGCTCGCACCGAACGTGCGCACGATCTCCGGGAGCCGCTGCGAGACCTTCGGGAACCAGTTGCGCGCGGTATTGAGCGGCTCCCAAGCGGGCGTGAAAACTCCGAACTCGTTAGGTGCCGCATCGGACTCCGCCACGCGAACCAGCCCGCGCAGGATGCTGACGACCGCGATGACCTCGGCGAGATCCTCCTGGACGTTGGTGAACTGCTCGATTGCGATCGCCTCGGTCATCAGCGACATCAGCCCGAGAAAGGCCTCAGCCTTGGCAGTCGTGCGTGCTGTGACCTGATGCGTCATGTGCACCACCGCTGACGTATCGGTGTAGAAGGTGTTGCACAGCTCCGGCTCCCTGTGCAGGAAGACGCGCTCCCACGGCACGTGGACATCGTCGAAGATGATTACCGCGTCGATCTCGTCGAAGCGCCCGCCGAGCGGGTGGCTCCGACCGTAGTCGAGGTTCTCCCGGCAGATGAAGCGCAAGCCTGGCGCGTCGCAGTTGATGGCAAAGGCGAATGAGTACGGCGCGTCATCCGGAGTCGCCTTGAGCACCGTGGACGGGAAGACCAGCAACTCGTCGGCAATCGGACCGATCGTCGCCAGCATCCGCGCTCCGCGCACGACGATGCCGTTGTCGTCTTCGCTGACCACGTGGGCGCCGAGCGAGCGGCCGTCGACCTGCTGTGCGAGCCCGGTCGACCGGTTTGCCTGCGGAGGAATCACCGTGTGCGTGGTCAGCAGGTCCTCGTCGCGCACCTTCTCGTAGTACGCCTGGATGTTGTCGGCGAATCGGGCATCGGCCTGCGCGAACCACGGCCCAGCCTCGCTCAGGGCCATGAGGGCGGAGTTGAGGTAGTCGCCTGTGCGGCCGAGGGTGCCGAGGCTGTAGTCGGCCCACGCCTTGAACCCAGCTCTTCGCTTGGCCAGGTCCTCGGCGTCGCGCGGCACGAGGAACGAGGTCCCGACGCGCTCGCCGCTCGACGGCAACTCATACGTCAGCACGTCGCGAAGCTGGGGATCGTGCTGTAGGTCGTACAGTTCGGCGTAGCTGCGGACGATGCCGACCAGCGCCGGGTGCTCCGTGACCGGACCGGCGACGCGCTCGCCGTTGATCTCGATCGTCGGACGGGTCTGGGCGAGGCGTTCGACGTATTCCTGGCCGGTGCGGGCTCCCATCGGGACAGCTCCTTGACGTGGACGACGGCGGTGTTGACGACGCGCTGTGAACGCGCCGGATGTTGACATCCTCACAACCAGTATGCACGCTATTTGAACACGAAGCAACATATTCGTTCGCCAGCACTCCGTCGCGCACCGGCGCGCGCAACTACCGTTGACCTACGTGACTACGCTCGATCCCTCCTTGCCCTCGCCCGCCACGCACTCACTGACGCTGGACAGAGGCCTGCGCGCGCTCGAGGCGCTCGCGCGTCACCCCGACGGCCTTTCGGTGGCTGAACTTGCCGCGGCGCTCGAGACGCATCGCGCTGCCGTGTACCGCCTCCTTGGGCCACTTGCCGACCACCACCTCGTCCGCCGCGAGCCGGACGGACGCTTCACCCTCGCGCCCGGTCTGATCGCGCTCGCCGCAGGCGTCCAGCCACGGTTGCAGGAGGTTGCCGAGCCGGTGCTCCGGCGTCTCGCCGACCGCCTGCGCGCCACGACCGCGCTGACCATCCGCGACGGGGAGGAGGCGGTCGTCGCAACCGTGGTACTTCCGCGCGAGCCGCGCATGCATTTGACCTACCGGCCCGGCATGCGCCATCCGCTCACCCAGGGCAGCCCCGGCCACGTCCTGCTCGCGGCGATGCCGCCGCGACCGGACGAGGCCGCCGCTATCACCCGCGCGCGCAAGCAACGATATGCCGTGTCGCGGGGGGAGCTGCTCCCCGGGGCGACAGGCGTGGCCGCGGCGATCGCCGCGCCCGGCCACGAGCCCGAGGCGTCGATCAGCGCGGTCTGGATCGAGGGGCTCGATCCCGTCGAGGTCGCGCCCGACGTCATGGCGGCTGCGGACGAGATCGCAAGCGCCCTCTGGCGCTAAGCCATCACTTCGCTGCGTTCGTCGACGCTCGAGTCCTCGAGCTCGACGATCTGACCCTCCGCCCCCAAGATGCTCGAGGACTCGTCGTACCAGCTATCCGGCGCGCGGGTGCCCCAGAACGACCGGCAGCGCACGTCGTTGACCGACCAGCGCAACGGCTTGAGATCCGGATCGCCGGTGTAGTAGTCACACGCGTACAGCTCAATCCGGTGGCCGTCCGGATCGCGCAGGTAGACAAAGAAGGCGTTGGAGACGCCATGCCGGCCAGGCCCGCGCTCGATCGCCCGAGCATGACCAGCAGCGGCGAGCTGATCGCAGGCACGCAGGACACCTGCCGGCTCGCCGACCCAGAAGGCTGTGTGATGCAGCCGCGGTCCCCGCCCGGCTGTCAGCGCGACGTCGTGGACGCTGGGCTTGCGCAGCAGCCACGCGCCGGTGATGCGCTCGTCGTGGCCATCCGTGGCGATGTACTCCGAGCAGCGAAAGCCCAAGCTGGTCCAGAATCGGAACGCCTCCTCGATGCGTGGCGTGTGCAGGTTGAAGTGGTCGAAACGCAGGATCGGCGCGCCGCGATGGAGGTCGAAGCGCTGCAGCTGCGTCTCCAGCTGCTGCATCTCGTGGACGAACTCGAGCGGGTACCCGAAAGGGTCGCGGACGCGTAGCACGCGGCCGAGGCCCGGGGCCGGACCATCGGCCCAGGCGACCGCCAGGCGCCGCGACTCGAAGTCCTGGGCGAGGAGGTCGAGGTCCTGCTCGCGGCGCACGCGGAACCCAAGCCCCGCCGCCGCCGGGGCGGGCGCGGCGCGCAGGACGAGCGAGTGGTGCACGCGCTCCTCCCAGCCGCGCAGGTAGACGGCGTCCCGGCCGCGCTCGGTGACGATCATCCCGAGCAGGTCCGCGTAGAAATGCTCCGATGCCACGAGGTCGCCGACCCGCAGCTCGGCGTACGCGGCGCGAACGATGTCGTAGGCCGGCGTCGCGACCGGCGCGGACACCAGCTCGGTGGCAGCGCTCATGCGTCGCTCCTGCGCTCGCCGTCCAGGCCGAGCCGCGGGATGTGATGCGAGCCCAACGCGATGTGGACGATCTCGGTCTCGCAGTAGAAGTCGAAGGCGTAGTCGCCGCCTTCACGGCCGACGCCGCTGTCTTTCACGCCGCCAAACGGCGTGCGCAGGTCGCGCACATTCTGCGAGTTGACCCAACACATCCCGCAATCGATCGCCTGCGCTACCCGGTGCGCTCGCTGCAGGTCATTCGTCCAGACGTAGGCTGCCAGGCCGTAACGCGTGGCGTTGGCCAAGCGGATGGCGTCGGCCTCGTCGCGGAACGGCATGGCCACGAGGACAGGCCCAAAGATCTCCTCCTGGAAAACGCGCATCGACTCGTCGACGTCCGCGAGCACCGTCGCTTCCAGGAAGTTGCCCTGCGGCAGGTGCTCAGGGCGGCCGCCACCGGCCAACACGCGTACGCCCTCCGCACGCGCCGATGCGATGTAGTCGAGCACCCGCGCATGGTGCTCAGGATGGATCAGCGGGCCGAGCTCGGTCCCGGGGTCGAACGGGTCCCCGATCCGAATGTTGCGCGCCCGTTCGGCGACCGCTTCGACGATCCGGTCGTACGCCGACTCCTGGACCAGCAACCGCGAGCCCGCGGTGCAGCGCTGGCCGTTCATGGTGAAGATCTGCGCGAGCGCGGCATCGACGCACAGCTCCGCATCGGCGTCTTCGAAGACCACGACCGGCGATTTGCCACCCAGTTCCACCGACGAGCGCTTGAGCGTGGGCGCCCCCGCAGCGATGATCCTCTGCCCGGTCGCGGTCTCGCCGGTGAAGCAGATGAGATCGACGCCGGGATGGGCGGACAGCGGGGCGCCAGCGGTCTCGCCGAACCCGTGCACGACGTTGAACACGCCAGCAGGCACCCCGGCTTCCTCGAGTGCCGACGCCAACGGAGCCGCGGTCAGCGGCGACCACTCGGCCGGCTTGAGCACGACGGTGTTGCCCGCGGCCAGCGCAGGCGCGATCCGCCAGGTCGAAAGCATCAGCGGCGCATTCCACGGCATGATCAGCCCGGCGACACCGACTGGCTTGCGGATCGTGTAGTTGAGAAACTCGTCGCCGACCTGGAACGACCGGCCGTGCAGCTCGGTCACGACTCCGGCGTAGTACTCGAAGTTCTGCGCTGCGCGCGCGGCCAGGCC